>JBQGCF010000437.1:0-17776 GCA_052038315.1 Iamia sp. | reverse complement strand
CCGTGGTGGAAGCCGCCGTGGCGGGTGGCCTCGACGACCGACAGGTAGGCGTCGGGGAGGCTGACGTACTTGCCGATGATGCCGATGCGGACGGTGCGGTCGGCGCTCTCGATGCGGTCGACGAGGCCCTGCCACTCGGTCAGGTCGGGGGCGGGCGCCTCGAGCCGCAGGACGCTGCACACCTCGGCGTCGAAGCCCTCGTCGTGGAGGATCAGCGGGACCTCGTAGAGGTTGCCGGCGTCGGCCGCGTTGACCACGCCCGACGGCTGCACGTCGCACAGCGAGGAGATCTTGCGCTTGAGCCCCTCGCCGATCGGCGCCTCGCTGCGGCACACGATCACGTCGGGCTGGATGCCCCGGCTGCGCAGCTCGGTGACCGAGTGCTGCGTCGGCTTGGTCTTCTGCTCGTTCGACGGCCCGATGAACGGGACGAGGGTGACGTGGATGTAGCAGACGTTGTCGCGGCCGACGTCGAGGCGGAACTGCCGGATCGCCTCGAGGAACGGGAGGATCTCGATGTCGCCGACCGTGCCGCCGATCTCGGTGATGACGACGTCGACGTCGTCGGCCACCAGGTTCTTGATCCGGCGCTTGATCTCGTCGGTGATGTGCGGGATGACCTGGACGGTGCGGCCGAGGTAGTCGCCCCGGCGCTCGGCGGCCAGGACCGACGAGTAGATCGAGCCGGTGGTGGCGTTGGAGCCCCGCGACAGGTTCTCGTCGATGAAGCGCTCGTAGTGGCCGAGGTCGAGGTCGGTCTCGCCGCCGTCGTCGGTGACGAAGACCTCGCCGTGCTCGAACGGGTTCATCGTGCCCGGGTCGACGTTGATGTACGGGTCGAGCTTCTGCATCGTGACCCGGAGGCCACGCGCCTTGAGGAGGCGACCCAGCGACGAGGCGCTGATGCCCTTGCCCAGCGACGAGGCGACACCGCCGGTGACGAAGACGTGCTTGGTCACTGGGCGACCTCCCCGCTCCGGTCGTGGGCTTCGGGGGGAAGGTCAGCCGTGATCACCACGGGATCACACCCTACCGCGCCGTCCTCCGCCTCCCGCGCATCCAGCCCCATCAGGAGGACGACGAGCGACGCGGCGAGGACCATGGAGGCCACGCCGCCGACGATCGCCCCCGAATCGTTGAGGGCGCTGCCCAGCCCGGCGGCCACGAGGATGGCGGCGAGGGCGGCGGGCAGGGTCGTCACCTGCTCCCGGAGGCGGCGGTACGGCTGCGTCGGGTAGCGCACCAGGTAGCCCCACAGGGCCAGGGCGATGGGGATGGCGACGACCCAGAGCGACTCGGTCGACACCTGCACGTTGGCGATCAGCTTGCGCTCGACGAGCGACGTCAGCGGGCCCAGCCCGTCCTCCCCCACCCGCTCGAACAGCCGGCCGAGGTGGGCCCGCTCCCCCGCCGGCCGGGCCAGGTCCAGGAGGCCGAAGGCGACGATGGCGACGCCGGTGATGGCCCCGGCCAGCACGATCGACCGGAGGCGGATCCGCCGGCCCCACAGCACCAGCCCGAACACCAGGGCGGCCGGGGTGAGGGCCAGAACGCCGCCCACGTCGGAGCCCCACGTGGGCACGCCCAGCACCACCAGGGTGACGACCAGCAGCCCGACGGCCAGGGCCCGGCCGGCCCTCCCCGGCTTCACCGCGGCGACCCAGGCGGCGCCGATCAGGGCGGGCACGGCCAGCTGCGAGAAGGAGTAGTTGCTGACGCCGTAGAGCCGGGAGTTGCCGGTGGCCGAGTAGCCGAAGGCGGCGCTGAGGCTGAGGTGCGAGCCGGTGACGACGTCGCCCAGGACCACCCCGGCGACGACGCCGAGGACGATCAGCAGGGCCAGCCGCGGCCGGCGGGCCCGGGCCGCGACCAGGGCGGCCACGGCGGTCACCGCCAGCGACACGGCGACGACCACCAGCCAGTAGAACCGCGCCCCCCGCTCCTCCAGCGGGAAGGCCCGGGCCAGGTAGGAGGCGGGCAGGACGGCCAGGTCCCACAGGGCGAGGAGGGCGATGGCGCGCCGGGCCCGGGCGCTCCAGCCGCTGGTGTGGGCCAGCAGGGCCAGGCCCACGCAGATCGCCAGCAGCAGGATGACGACCGTGGTGGTCGGGGTCAGCAGCCGCTCGCGGAAGCGGGCCGCGGCGTTGAGCGAGACCAGGTGGTCGACCCGGTCGCCGAGCCCGGCGCTCGACCCGACGACCACCGCCGGCCGGCCCTCCATCGCCGTGGGCCGGGCGATGCCCATCCGGTCGAGCAGCGTCGGCGCCACGTCGACGCGGGTCAGGAAGCCCGAGCGCTGGGTCGACGCCGACCGCATGTAGCCGGGCTCCACCCCGGGGCCGGCCAGGGCGGCGACGGTGAGGTCCCGGTCGTAGCGGCGGTTGTAGGGGGCGACGACGACGACGGTGTCGCGGGTGAGGTCGACGTCGGCCAGCAGCCGGTCGACGAGCTGGTCGGCGGCGCCGAGAGCCTCGGTCCAGAGCTGGTCGTAGCGCCCCTCCTCGACCGTCGAGCGGTAGCGCAGCACCCGGGCGGTGTCGGACGCCTCGACCAGGACCAGGCCGCCGCCCGGGTTGAGGTCGGTGGGCTCGGCCGCCGCCCACGAGAGGGCGAAGCGCTCGGCGACCACATCGACGTCCATCCGCAGCCCGAAGGGCTGGCTGACGTCGGGCACGAGCAGGTCCTTGCCGAGGTGGCCGTCGGGCACCACGCCGTCGTGGTCGGTGAGGGCCAGGCCCACCTGGCGCTCGTAGCTCGGGGCGATCGACTCGGTGCCGTCGGCGTTGCCGATCACGGTCGCCGTCACGCCCGCCCCGGCGAGGGTCTCGGCGAGGAGGCCGGGCTCGGCGTCGTAGGGCTGGTCGGCGTTGGCCGCCTCCAGCACCGGCCACGACAGCGAGACGAAGGGCCCGTCGGGGCGGACGCCGGTGCGGCGGGCGAAGATCTCGCCGGCGGCCGAGCCGGTGCTCTCCTCGTCGACGGCCAGCACCTGCCCGTCGACGGCGTCCTCGGCGGCCGAGCGGGTGCCGGCCGAGATGGTCATGTACGCCTCGCCGGGCGTCGAGTTGGGCCCGATCCCGCGGGGGGCCAGGTCGGCCAGGGCGGCGTCGGCGAACAGCCCCTCCAGGGCGGGCAGGTCGTGCTCCTGGACGTCGGCCCACGTCAGCCCGGGGATCGAGACGACCAGCACCCGACCGGGGTCGCCGGCCACGTCGTCGAGCTCGACCTGCTGCGCCCCCGCCGGCCGGGCCCCGGCCACCGCCAGCGCCACCAGGACGGCGAGGAGCGAGAGGCGGCCGAGCATGTCGAGGGCGCGCAGCGGGGCGACGGCGGCGATGACCTTGCTGAACGAGACGGCCTCGGACAGCAGGGTCAGGGCCAGCAGGACGGCGGCCACGCCGATCCGGACGCCGAAGGACGTCGTCAGCACGGTGGCCACGCCGAGGGCGGCGCCGAGGGCGTTGGCCCCCGTGTCGCCCATCATCGAGCGCTCCCGCAGGTCGGCCGGCAGCAGGCCGAGGGCGGCGCCGACCACCACGGCCAGGGCCACGCCGGTGGCCGCGGTGCCGGCCACGACCAGCAGCGGCACCGAGGCGACCAGGCCGACCTTGAGGGTCCGGCCCGGCGCCCGGTCGAAGAGGTTGCCCATGTTGGCGGCCAGGGCGACGAGGGCGGCGTCGACCAGCACCCGACCCGGCCGGTCGCCGTCGACGGCCCCGGCCACGACGAGGGCCACCGCCGCGCCCCCGCCCAGCTTCACGAAGCCGGTGGTGACCCGGCCCCGGAGGGCGGCGCCGACGTGGCCCTTGAGCCCCCGGTCGTGGGCATCGCCCAGCAGGTCGTCGGCCAGGCCGAGGAAGCCGAAGGCCACGACCACGACGAGGATCGCCACCCGCGGCGCGGCGGTGTCGGCATCGCCCACGCCGACCACGCCGAGCAGGGTGCGGGCCCCGTCGACGGCGATGACGGCGGCGACCAGCAGCAGGCCCGAGGCGGTGGGCAGGTGGTGGCCCCGGTAGTTCTCCCGGTCGAGCACCGGCTGGGCGAAGGTGGGCCGGGTGGTCCGCTCGAGCACGAGGGTCGCCACCAGCCCGGCGACGAGGGCGAGGACGACGCTCATGCGACCTCGTGCGACGGAGGGGCGAGGGCCAGGCGGCGGGTGACGAGGACGGGCACGATGACGATGAGCATGGTCGCCGGCACGGCGATCGACGAGTCGTTGACCACCAGCCCGAGGGCGGCGAGGGCGCCCAGCCCGATGGCGAGGGCCAGGCCGGTGGTGTCGCGGGGGCGCAGCCGGGCCAGCCAGCCCCGGCCCCGGGTCACGACGGCGGCGTGGACCAGGGCGGCGACGACGAAGCCGAGGGCGAGCAGCAGGACGAAGACGTCGGTCGAACCGAAGCTGGCGTGGACCCGGCGCAGCAGGGTGTCGCCCACCGCCGAGAAGCGCCCGTTGATCACGTGCTCCCCCATCCGGGCCAGGTGGGTCTGCGAGCCGGTCGGCCGGGAGGCGTCGAGCAGGCCGACGGCCACGATGGCGCCGAACGACCCCATCGCGCTGAGCACGAGGTGCTGCCAGCGCACGGTCCGCCCGGCGAGCACCCAGCCGGTGAGGAAGAAGGCCGGGACCATCGACGCCACCCCGCCGACGTCCGCGCCGAGCATCGGCAGCCCGTCGACCAGCACGGCGGCGACCAGCAGGCCGACGGCGCCGGCCAGGGCCCGCCGGCCGCCCCGGTCGACCAGCACGACGGCGAAGGTCAGGGCCGCCGCGCTGAACAGGGCGAAGGCCAGGTTGCCCAGCCCGGCGAAGCGGCCGGCCACGGCCGTCGAGTAGCCGAAGACGGTGTTGACCTGGAGCGGCGCCCCGACCAGCACGTCCGCCGTGATCAGCAGCAGGATCGAGCCCAGCCCGACGAGGATGCCGGTGCCGGGCCAGCGCCGCTCGGCGAGGGTCCCGGCCAGCCCGACCACGACGATGCTGGCCACCACGGCCAGGGCGTAGACGCCGAAGCCCTGGCGGCCGTCGTCGATGTGGCCGGCCAGGAAGGTGCCGGGCACGACGCCGAGCATCCCGATGGCGATCGGCCCGAACGTGGCCCGGACCCGGGCCGGGACCCGGTCGCCGGCGACCACCGCGGCGACCACCACGGCCAGGGCGGCGATCACGACCTGGACGACGAGCGGCAGGCGGTCGTCGCGGGCCCGGGCGGCGACGCCCTGGTCGATCAGCGAGCCGACCCGGTCGCCGCGGCCCGACTCGATCCCGAAGGCCCGGCCCTCGATGCTCGTCGGCGGCTCGATGCCCACCAGCGTCATCACCGTCGGGGCCACATCGGCCAGCAGCACGTAGCCGGCCCGCCGGGTGGTCGCCGACCGCAGCAGGCCGGCCTCGACGCCCGGGGCCCGCAGGGCGACCATGCCCGTGCCGCCGGGGGCGCTGGCCGAGAGGACCATCACCGCATCGGTCTCGGGGTCGACCCGCTCGAGGAGATCGCCCAGCAGGGCATCGGCGTCCTCCAGGGCCTCCCGGCGGAGGGCGGCGGCCTGGGCCGGGGTCGACCGGGAGCGGTAGGCGTTGGCCCGGGCCAGGTCGGACGCCTCGACCAGCACGACCTCCTGGCGGTCCGGCAGCCACGACCGGTCGAAGGCGTCCAGCACCGCCGGGCGGGACAGGCGCCGGCCGAAGGGGGCGTCGGGGTCCTCGACCAGCAGGTCGCGGCCGACCGTGCCCTCGGGGACGATCCCGTCCCGGCCCATCAGGGCGGTGGCCGCGCTGCGGGCGTAGGCGCCGTCGGGGGGCAGCTGGTCGATCGGGAAGCCCTCGGCGGCGTCGGCGTTGGCGATCACGGCCCGGGCGATGCCGGCCCGGGCCAGCTCGTCGCCGAGCGTGCCGGGGACGGCGCCGTAGGCCGAGTCGGCGTTGGCGTCGAGGGCGGCCCCGACCGGGAGGTAGGCGATGCCGGGGACGGCGCTGCCCAGCCGGCGGCGGAGGATGTCGGTGGCGATGAACCCGCCGTGGAGCTCGTCGGGGTTGAGGGCGACGCCCCGGTCGATGCCGGGCACGACGGCCCGGGTGCCGGCCCCGATCGTGAGGTAGGCGGCCGTGGTGGTCGCCGGTGCCCGCCCGATCTGGCTGGCCATGACGCCCACCGCCGACTCCCCCACCAGGCCGTCGAGCACCGGGGTGTCGGCCTGGCGGGCCTCGTCCCACGACACGCCGGGGAGGGCGACGATCAGCATCCGCTCGACGGGGCGGTCGACGTCGAGCTCGGCGGCGCCGGCCGGGGCGCCGAGGGCCAGCCCGACCAGCACCGCGGCCACGAGGGCGACGGCCAGCCGGCGGGTCACGGCACGACGGCGTCGACGGCGCCCTCGCCCGGGGCGGTGCCGTCGCGCTGGGTCAGCCGGTCCCGCAGCCCCGACACCCGGTAGGCGATGAACAGCCCGGCGGCGCCGACGACGGTGAGGCCGCCGGCGACGAGGGCGTCGGCCAGCAGCCCGGTGCGGCCCGACAGCAGTCGGTCGCTGGCGAACCAGACGACGCCGGCGGTCACCGCGGACGCCCCGGCCATGCCCAGCACCGGCGCCGGGAGGATCGATCCGCCGACCTTGCGGGACAGCCCGACGAGCAGGGCGACCACGCCCACCAGGTAGGCGGTGGTGTGGGCGATGCCCATCAGGGCGACCCGCGCCGTGCTCTCGGTCAGCGGGGCACCGATCGCCAGCACGATCAGCCCGACGGCGGCCACGCCCAGCGACACCAGGCCGGGGGTGCGGCTGTCGTCGAGGGCGTAGTAGGCCCGGGCCAGCATCAGGAAGGCGCTGTAGGGGAACAGCCCGACGGCCAGGGTGGCCAGGGCGGCACCGAGGAAGGCGTCGCCGTTGGCCGTGCTGTCGACGGTGGCGGCCACGATGCGCATGGCCGGGCCGCCCAGGGCGACGAGGGCCACGGCGACGGGGAGGACGGTGAGGGCCATCCGCTCGAGGGCCCAGCGCACCGAGGTGCGGAACCGGGCCCGGTCGGCCTCGCCGGCCTCGGACACCAGCTCCGGGAGGATCGCCGTGTGGATCGGCTGGGCCAGGATCCCGTAGGGGGCGAGGAAGAACACCCACGCGGTCTGGTAGGCCACGACCGAACCGTCGACCCCGGACCCGGCGACGATGGCGCCACCCAGGATCGCCCCGGCGCAGCTGTGGAGCACGACCCCCCAGCCGGCGGCCCTGCCGACCTCGGCCACCCTCCGGTCACGACCCGGCCAACGGGGGCGCAGCCGGAAGCCCGAGGCCCGGCAGGCGACGAGCAGGATGCCGACGAAGGCGACGACGCCACCGGTCCCGGCCGCCACCAGCAGCCAGCGCTCGCCGGTGCTGATCTCGGCCAGCCGGGGCCGGGGCCCGGCCACGATCCGGAACAGCCCGAGCGACGCCACCATCACGATCGTGTTGCCGATCGGGGCGGCGGCGGTGGCGAGGAAGCGGCGCTTGGCGTACAGCACGCCGGTGGCGACCGTGCCCGCCGCGTACATCACGACCTGGGGCAGGAACAGCCGCAACAGGAAGGTGACCAGCTCGCGCTGCTGGGGCCCGGCGTCGTGGGTCAGCACCCAGGCCAGGGCCGGGGCGGCGAGGATGCCGACGACCACCAGCGCGCCCAGCCCGAGCAGGGCGAGGCCCAGCACGCCACCGGCGACCTCCTCGGCCCCGGCGTCGTCGCCGGCGTCGAGCAGGCGGACGAAGGCGGGCACGAGCACCGCCGACAGGGCGCCGGCGGCCAGCAGCTCGAACAGCACGTTCGACAGCGAGTTGGCCGCCTGGAACGAGTCGCCCAGGGCGCTGATGCCGAGGACGGCGGCGACCACCAGGACGCGCAGGAAGCCGACGACCCGCGAGATGGCGGTGATCAGGCCCATGCCGACGGCGGCGCGGACCGTGCCCTTCCCCTCTGCCGCGACGGCGGCGCTCACCTGCCTGTCGGCGCCAGTGCCGTGGCCCCGTCGCCCTGGCCGTAGTGGCCGGCCGCCGTGCCCTCGTCCGCCCGCAGGATGGTGACGACCGACGAGAGGCCCAGGTAGGTGTCGACGTCGTCGACCGTGTCGTACAGCCCGGAGCGGGCCGGGTCTCCCCGGACCTGACCGACGGCCGTCGGCGGCGGCTCCTCGGCCCCCTCCTCGGTCGGCGGGATCACGGTGGCGCTCACGACGACGGCCGGCAGCGGCGGGTCGGTCGCCTCGGGCGGCAGCAGGTCGAGCAGGAGCTGGTCGGCGGCCGGGTCGAGGCCGGGCTGCGACACGAAGACGTACTGGTAGCCGGCCTGCTCGAGCACCGGGTCCTCGGGGCCGACGGCGGGGCCCGGGTCGAACCCGATCAGGTCGGCCTCGATCAGGGCGGTCAGGACCTCGGGCTGCTGGCCGTCGGGCGGGCCCGGCTCGTCCTCGCCGCCGTCGCCCTGATCGCCCTCGCCCTCGCCCTGGCCACCGTCGCCGGACCCGCCCTCGGGCGCCGTCGTGGTGGTCGTCGTGGTCGTGGTGGTCGTGGTGGTCGAGGTCGTCGTCTCGCCCGGCGCGGTGGTCGTCGTCGTGGTGGTGGTGCCGGCCTCGGGCTCGTCGGTCGGCACCTCCTCCTCGGGCTCGAGCGGCGTGCCCGCCGCCACCATGGCCTCGGTCAGCCGGTCGAGGACCTCGGCCCGGGCCGCCTCGGGGTCGTCCTCGTCGACGCCCAGGGCCTCGGCCAGCTCGCCGTCGACGGCGTCGGCGCCGGCCAGGTCGTCACGCAGGGCCAGGGTGCCCCGCAGGTCGGCGTCGGCGGCCACGAGGATCCGCCGCAGCACGTCGACCGTCGCCTGGTCGACGCCGGGGGCGACCACGACCAGCACGGGCCGGGCCGTCAGCTGGCCGTCGAGCAGCGTCGGGCTGGCCTCGATCAGGGCCGCGTCACGGTCCTCGGCCTGGTCGACGAGCTGCTGGAGCCGCCCGTTCTCGGCCTCGGTCTCGGCGATGCGGGCCTCGGCGTTGCGGATGTTCCGGTCGAGCTGGTCGACCGTCGCCCGGTCGAGGAACGTGCTGCCCAGCAGGGTCCCGATGCCCAGCGCGAGGAAGATCGCGGTGATCGAGACGATGTGGTACCGGATGTTGATCATGGGCGCGGCTCAGCGGAGAGGGAGGACGAGGCCTCGCACGACGGTGCGGATCGGCTCGCTGACGACGCCGATGATGACCATCGTGATGATGGCCGCCAGCACGAGGGGAAGGAGGTCACGGGTGCCGACGTGGGTGGTGTACAGGCGGTTCACGCCCTTGGCGTCGACGAGGATCGGGCCGACCTTCAGCCGGACCAGGAAGGTCGAGGCCATGCCGGGGCGGCCCTTGTCGAGGAAGTCGACCATGTGCGAGTGGGTGCCGACGGCGACGATCAGCTCGGCGCCCCGCTCGTAGGCCAGCAGCATGGCGATGTCCTCGGAGGTGCCCACCGAGGCGAAGACCGAGTGCTCCAGCCCCAGCTCGTCGAGCAGCTCCGAGCCCGGGGCCCGGCCGTCGGCGTATCCGTGGACCACCAGGGCGGCCCCGCAGCGCAGGGCCCGCTCGCTGACCGAGTCCATGTCGCCGATGATCACGTCGGGGACCATGCCCATCTCCAGGAAGGCGTCGGCCCCGCCGTCGACCCCGACCAGCAGGGGCTTCTGCTCCTTGAGGTAGCCGCTGCGGCGCAGCAGCTCGAGGTCCTTCTTGTAGTCGACGCCCCGGACGACCACGAGCACCTGCCGACCCCGGAAGTCGACGTCGATGTCGGGGATGTCGGGCTCGTCGACCAGCAGGTGGCCCTCGCGCTGGATGTAGGTGAGGGTGTTCTCGGCGAACCGCTGGAGCTCGGCGCCCATGGTGGTGCGGGCCTTCTCCAGGACGACGCCGAACGTGCCGATGTCCTGCCGGTCGCCATGGGCCACCAGGTCGCCCTCGGGGCGGTCGGGGTCGGTGAAGGCCAGGACCCGGTCGCCGTCGATCAGCACCGCGGTGCCGTCCTCGACCTCGTCCATCACGTCCTTGCCCACGCCGTCGAGCACGGTGACCCCGGCCGCCGGGAGCAGGAGCGGGCCGGCGTTCGGGTAGCGGCCCGAGATGCACGGGGCGGCGTTGACCACGGCGACGACGCCGGCCGCGATCAGGCTCTCGGTGGCGACGGTGTCGAGGTCCTCGTGGTCGATGACCGCGATCTCGCCGGGGAGGATCCGCTTGGCCAGGTCCTTGGTGCGGCGGCCGACGCGGGCCACCCCCATCACCGGTGGCCAGGCCTCGGTGGGGGCCGGAGGGTGCACGTCGGCGGCGATGTCTCCGCTCTCGTCCTCGACCACCCGGCGAGGCTACGTCGAAGCCAGGTCACAGACCTGATCGCTTCCGTTCGCCCTCCCCTGCAGGGCCATCCCCGCCGAAGCGCCTTCGGCGCCGGCTCGTCCGGAACGTCGACCGTCCCCGGGGCTGCCGCCCGGCCCACCGGACCGTCGGCGGGCGTTCGCCCCGTCGCCTCAGGCGCGGCGCGACTCGGCCGCCGCCTCCAGCAGCTCGGCGGCGGCGTCCCGCACCCGGGGGCTGTCGGGGGTGCCGGACAGCATGCGGGAGAGCTCGGCCACCCGGTCGGCGCCCTCGATCAGGGCGGCCTCCGAGGTGGCCCGGCCGCCGTCGGACCGCTTGGTCACGCCGATCTGGGCGGTGGCGAAGGCGGCGACCTGGGCCAGGTGGGTGACGACGAGGACCTGGCGGTCGCGGCCCAGGTCGGCCAGGGCCCGGCCCACCGCGATGGCGGCCTCGCCCCCGATCCCGGCGTCGACCTCGTCGAACACGAGGGTCGGCTCCTCGGCGGTGAGCACGAGCCGCAGGGCCAGCCCGGTCCGGGCCAGCTCGCCCCCGGAGGCCGACTTGGCCACGGGCAGGGCGGGGGCGCCAGGGTCGGCGGCGAGGAGGATGGCCACGTCGTCGCCCGGGTCCTCGGCCCCGACCTCGACGGTGACCACCGCGCCGGGCAGGGCCAGCGACCGCAGGTGGCCGGTGATCGCCTCGCCCAGCGCCGGCGCCGCCTTCCGCCGGGCCCGGCCCACCGCCGCCTCGGCCTTGGCCACGGCCGCGACGGCCCGGGTCCGCTCGGCGTCGAGGGCGGCGGCCCGGGTGTCGTGGGCCTCCAGGTCGGCCAGCCGCTCCGACGCCTCCTGGAAGTAGGCGAGGACGTCGGCCAGCGTGCCCGCCCCGGTGGCCCCGGCCCGGGCGCTGCCGTACTTGCGGATCAGGTCGACGAGCAGCTGGCGGCGCTCGCGCACCAGGGCGAGGCGCTCGGGGTCGTCGACGACCCGGTCGACGGCGTCGCGCAGCTCGACGGACAGGTCCTCGACCTCGGCCAGGGCGCCGGCCAGCCGGTCGGCCAGGTCGGCGAAGGGGGCCCGGCCGACGACCGCCGCCTGGGCCGCGGCCAGGGCGTCACGGGCCCCGCCCTCGGCCCCGACGGCCTCGGCCGCGGTGGCCGCCGCCTCGCGGTGGGCGGCGGCGTCGGCCAGGGCGTCCTCCTCGGCGTCGAGGGCCACGTCCTCGTCGGGATCGCCCAGCCCGGCGGCCTCCAGCTCGGCCAGCTGGTAGCGGAGGAGGTCGATCTCACGGGCCCGGGCCCCGGCGTCGCCGCCCAGCCCGGCCAGCCGCCGGTCGATGTCGGCGACCTTCTCGCGGGCGGCGTGGAGCGGGGCCAGGTCGATCCCGGCGGCCCGGTCGAGCGCCTCCCGCTGGGCCGCGGTGGTGAGCAGGGCCTGGTGGGCGTGCTGGCCCAGGAGGTCGACCAGGGCGCCGCCCCGCTCGGCCAGGGCGCCGGCGGTGGCCATGCGGCCGTCGATGTAGGCGCGGGAGCGCCCCTCCCGGGCCACGACCCGGGTGAGCACCACCTCGTCGTCGTCACCGGTGACGAAGCGCCCCTCGACCACGGCCTCGTCGGCCCCCGGCCGGACCAGGGCGGGGTCGGCCCGCCCGCCGAGCAGCAGGGCGATGGCCTCGACCAGCATCGTCTTGCCGGTACCGGTCTCGCCGGTCAGGGCGGTCAGCCCCGGCCCGAGCAGCAGCCGGGCGCGGTCGATCACCCCCAGGTCGGAGACGGCCAGCTCGACGAGCATCAGCGGTCCGACAGCCCGAACTTGGCCTTGAGGATGCCGTGGAAGTTGCGGTCGCCGAAGGTCACCAGCTGGGCCGAGCGGTCGGCGGCGGTGGCCACGACCGCCTCGCCCACGTCGATCTCGCCCACCGTGCGCCCGTCGATCGACACCGTGGCGGGGCGGTCGCCCTCGACCACCAGCCGCACCTCGGTGGTCGGCGACAGCACGAGGGCCCGGTCGAACAGCGAGTGGGCGGCGACCGGCGCCAGCACCAGGGCCCGGTGGGTGGGCTCGACGATCGGGCCCCGGGCCGACAGGGCGTAGGCGGTCGAGCCGGTGGGCGTGGACACGATGACGCCGTCGGCCGCGTAGGTCGTGAACGGTTCGCCGTTCAGCACCACGCCGAGGCGGACCATGCGGCCGGTGGGCGTCTTCTCCAGCACCACCTCGTTGAGGGCCAGGTGCGTCTCGCCCCCGACGGTGACGGCCAGGAGCATCCGCTCGACGACCGTGCACCGGCCGTCCTCCCAGCGGGTGAGGGCGTCCTGCCAGGCGCTCGGGTCGACCTCGGTCAGGTAGCCGAGCTGGCCCACGTTGATCCCGAGGACCGGGACGCCGGTGCGGGCGGCCTCGTCGACGGCCCGCAGCATGGTGCCATCGCCGCCGACGCTGACGACCAGGTCGGCCCCGGCCACCTCGTCGACCACGGCATGGCCCCGACCGGTGAGCCAGCGGCCCAGCTCGTCGACCAGGTCGATCGCCTCCTGGCGATCGGGGTGGCGGCGCAGGGCGACGACGCTCATGGCGCGGCGGACCGGGCCACGGCGGCGAGGTCGTCGGGGCCGAGGGCGGACGGGGGCGCGCCGGGACCCGGAGCGCGGGCGTGGAGGAGGAGCTCGACGTTGCCGTCGCGACCGCGGAGGGGCGAGGCCATGGCGGCCATGATGGCGGCTCCGGCGTCGTCGAGCGCGCCAGCCACGCCGAGCAGGGCGTCGGCCCACACCTCGGGGTCGGTCACCACCCCCCGACCGCGGTCGACGACCGCCTTGGGCGCCTCGAACTGCGGCTTGACGAGGAGGACGAGGTCGGCCCCCGGGGCGGCGTGGGCCAGCACCGCGGGCAGGACGGTGCGCAGCGACGTGAACGACACGTCGACGGTGACGACCGTCGACGCCTCGGCGAGCGGCGGCAGGTCGCGCACGTCGGTCCGCTCGAGCGACGTGACCCGAGCATCCGCGAGCAGGCTCTCGTGGAGCTGGGCCCGGCCCACGTCGACGGCCACCACGTGGGTGGCGCCATGGGCGAGCAGGCAGGACGTGAACCCGCCGGTGGACGAGCCCACGTCGAGGGCCCGGCGGCCGGTCACGTCGAGGCCGAAGCGGTCGAGGGCGGCGTGGAGCTTCTCGCCGGCCCGGCTGACGTAGCGGGGCGCCTCGGGGACGAGGGCCACGGCATCGCCCGGGTCGACCTGGCGGGCCGGGTTGGCGGCCGGCGCCCCGCCGACGAGGACCCGGCCGTCGGCGACGGCGGCGCGCGCCGCATCGCGGTCGGGGGCCAGGCCCCGGCGGACCAGCTCGGCGTCGAGCGCCCGGCGGCGGGTGCTCACCAGCGGACGACGGGGGCGGGGCTCACGCCCGTCACCGTACGGCCCGGCCGCCCGGCCGGGCCGGGGATCAGGCCTGCTTCTTGGCCGCGGCCTTCTTGGCCGGAGCCTTCTTGGCGGCGGTCTTCTTGGCCGGAGCCTTCTTGGCGGCCGCCTTCTTGGCCGGGGCCGCCTTCTTGGCCGCCGCCTTCTTGGCGGGGGCGGCCTTCTTGGCGACGGCCTTCTTGGCCGGGGCCGCCTTCTTGGCGACGGCCTTCTTGGCCGGAGCGGCCTTCTCGGCCGGGGGCGTCGGCGACGACGGGGCCGGGGTGGCGGGGGTGCGGCCGGTCAGCGTCTCGATGCGCTTCTCCAGCCGGGCGATCTCGGCCTGGCCCACGAGGCCGAGCGCCTTGACCTGCTCGCCGACCTCCTTGCGCACGGTGTCGACCAGCTTCTCGGTGTTCTGGCGGCTGCGGTCGAGCAGCTCGGCCACGACGGCCTGGGCCTGCTCGGTCTGCACCTCGCCCGCGCTCACCAGGTCCTTGACGATGGCCTCGGCCTTCGCCTGGGTCAGGGCGGTGAAGGCGATGCCCGCGTCGAGGTACCGCTTGAAGGGGTTCTCAGCCATGCCGGCCAGGGTACGCCCCGACCGCAACTGCTTGCAACAGTGAGCAGATTGCTTGCCGCAGGCTATTGACCGTCTGTCAGCACGGCGCCGACCAGCGCGGCCAGGTCGGCCCCGACGAGGTCGGGCTCCGGGTCGGCCCCGAGGGCGGTGGTCGTCACCCCGGACAGCACCAGGCCGAAGCGCCAGCCCAGGGCCCGGGCGAAGAGGCCGTCGGTGTCGAGCCGGTCCCCGACCATCGTCCCGTCGGCGCCCAGCTCGGCCCGCAGCCAGGCCGCCATGGGCTCGTTGGGCTTGCCGGCCACCGTGGCGGCCACGCCGGACGCCCGCTCGACGGCGGCCAGGGTGGCGCCCCCGCCGGGCAGGATCCCGCCGGCGCCCGGGTAGGTGGCGTCGTCGTTGCTGGCCAGGAGCCGGGCACCCCGGTGGACGCTGGTGGCGGCCCAGCGCAGCCGGTCGTAGTCGACCGCCCGCCAGTAGCCGCACAGCACGGCGTCGACCGGCCCGGGGTCGACGCCCTCGTTGGCCACCGGGGTGGCCCCGGCCGAGCCGACCGCCTCGACCAGCCCGGCCCCGCCGCACACCAGCACCCGCTCCCCCGCCGCCAGCAGCGTCGCCGCCGCCTGGGCCGAGGTGCGCACCGCGCCAGCCGCCTCGATCCCGTGGCGGGCCAGCTTGGCCTCGACGTCGGCCACCACCTGGGAGGAGTTGTTGGTCACGAACACGACCCGGGCCCCCGCCGCCTGGAGCCGGGCCACGGCGGCGGCCGAGCCCGGGACGGGCACGTCCCCGCGCCAGATCACGCCGTCGAGGTCGAGTGCCCAGGGGGAAGGGGGTGCCACCGGTGCAGCCTGGCACGATGGACCGGTGCCCCCGTTCCAGCCGTTCCCCGGCATCCGCTACGCGCCCACGTTCGACCTGGCCGACGTCACCGCCCCGCCCTACGACGTCATCGACGCCGACGACCGCGCCGCCCTGGTCGCCCGGTCCGACCGCAACGCCGTGCTCTTCGACCTCCCCCTCGAGTCCGACGGCGACGACCGCTACGTCCACGCCGCCGAGGTGTTCGGCGGCTGGCGCGGCGACGGCACCCTCGTCACCGACCCGGAGCCGTCCTTCACCGTCTACCGGATGACCTACGTCGACGACCACGGCCGCCCGGCCCGCACCCTCGGCGTGATCGGGGCGCTGGAGCTGTCCCGCCCGGACGAGGGCCAGATCCTCCCCCACGAGCACACGACCAAGAAGGCCAAGACCGACCGGCTCGACCTGATGCGGGCCACCTGCGCCCAGCTCTCGGCGGTGTGGATGCTGTCGCTGGCCGAGGGGCTGACGGCGCTGATCGAGCCCGAGGGCCCGGCCGAGGCCGAGTGGACCGACGACGACGGCGTGGGCCACGCCGTGTGGCGGGTCACCGACCCCGAGCGGGTCGCCGCCATCGCCGAGCGGGTCGGGAGCCGGCCGGTCGTGGTGGCCGACGGGCACCACCGCTACGAGACCAGCCTCACCCACCGCGACGAGCGCCGGGCCGCCGCCGGGCCCGACGCCGAGCTGGCCAGCGACGCCTTCATGTGCCTTGTGGTCGAGCTGACCGAGGACGAGCTGACCGTGCGGCCGATCCACCGCCTGGTCGACGGCACCGACGCGGCCGGGCTGGAGGCCCTGCTCGTCGAGCGGGGCTTCACCCCGGTCGGCGACCCGGTGAGCCCCGAGCACGTGGCCGGCGGCACCGTGCTCGCCCTGATGGCCACCCACGACGCCGTCGCCGTGGTCGACGACCGCGGCGCGGCCCGGCTGCTGCACCCCGAGGCCGACGCCTTCGCCGGCGTCGACGACCTCGACAGCGCCCGCGTCGCCCACGCCCTCGACGGGGCCGACGGCATCGCCGTCCGCTTCCAGCACGGCATCGACCACGTCACCGCGGCGGTGGCCAAGGGCGACGCCGGGGCCGGGATCCTCCTGCGACCGGCGACCGTCGCCCAGATCGAGGCCAACGCCCACGCCGGTCACCGGATGCCGGCCAAGACCACCTTCTTCCACCCCAAGCCCCGCACCGGGGTGGTCTTCCGCAGCTGCAGCTAGCCGGTGAAGCGGGCCGTCCCGGACACCGGCGCGGCCGGGGGTGCGACCGGCGGAGGCCCCGCCGGCACCGACACCACCGTCGACGTGGTCGAGCCCGGCGGATCGGCCTGCTCGAGCTCGACGGCGCCGATGTCGCAGGCCGGGCCCTGGGGCCGGGCCACGCCCCGCTGGTCGCTCGTCGACCGGCAGTCGGCCACCGCATCGACCAGCGGCCCGCCGGCCACCGGTCGGGCGAGCCCCGTCGCCGGGTCGAGGGCGTCCAGCCCGACGTCGGCCAGCACCCGGTCGCCGGGGCCGAGGAGGCCGCAGGCGCCGCTGGCCACGTTGTCGCCCTCGGACACCAGACCGCCGACCAGCACGCACGGCTCCGACCCGGCGGCCAGCACCGACGCGTGGAGCACCACCTCGGCCCCGTCGGCCAGCTCGATGGCCAGCCGGTCGGGTGGGGCCACCACGGTCACCTGGTCGAGGCGGACGTCCCGGCCGCCCGAGCCGGCGTCGACGGTCGCCCCGGGGCCGGCCGCCTCGGTGAGGACCAGGGTGCTGTCGTGGGCGGTGAGGGTGCCGGCGGCCACCAGCAGGGCGGCCCGGCTCCCCTGCACCGACGACCGCTCGACCACGACCGTCCCGTCGCTCCAGACGCCGACGTGGCCCACGGCCAGGCGCGAGTCCCTGACGGTGACCGAGGCGCCGTCGTCCCGCGCGTCGATGCCGTCGCCGGCCCCGACGATCTCGGTCCGATCGATGGTGACAGGGCCTCGCGCCGCCACGCCGATGGCACCTGCGTCGGCGCCGGTGTCGACGACGGTGTCGGCGATGGTCGAGCCGGCCCCGGTCGCCACGACGCCGGTGCCCCCGTTGCGCACGGTGATCGTGACCCCGTCGAGGTGGACCTCGCCGCCCATCAGGACGTTGGTGAAGCCGTCGGCCGCGCCGACGAGGGCGATGTCGCTCCAGGTGCTCGGGGTGACGGCCATGGTGGTGCCCGACTCGGAGCCCCCCACGCAGCCGTCGGTGAGGGTGTGGCCGGCACCGTCGACGACGATCGGCACGGCGCCGATCAACCGGACCGGCCCTCCGACGCACTCCAGCTCGACGTCGGCCCCGAGCTCGATGGCGGCGACGGTCGGGTCGCCCCACGCCGCCACCCACTCGCTCGCGGTGGTGACCACCACGGGTGCGGCCTGGGCCAGACCCGGCCCGGCCGGCGCCACCGCGGCGCCGCCGATGGCCATGGCGAGGCCCAGGACGGCCTGCGTCCGACGGGTGACGTGACGGGGCGGCACGGGACCTCCTAGCCGGCGACGCGGGCGGTGCCGCGGATCGGGGGGGCCGGCGTCGCCGGCGGGGCGGCCGGGGGCGGACCGGC
>JBQGCF010000436.1:0-4133 GCA_052038315.1 Iamia sp. | reverse complement strand
GCCGTGGGCGGGGCGCCGACGCTGCTGCTCGACGAGCCGACCCGGGGCATCGACGCCGCCTCCCGCGCCGCCCTGGAGGCGGCCGCCACCGAGCACGCCGCCGAGGGGGGCGCCGTCGTGATCGCCACCCACGACGTCGAGCTGGCCGCCCGCTGCGCCACCCGGGTCGTCGTGCTGGGCGGCGGCGAGGTGGTGGCCGACGGGCCCGCCCGCGACGTCCTGTCCGGCTCGCTGTTCGCCCCCCAGGTCCTGCGGGTGCTGCCGCCGTTCGTCACCGTCGCCGAGGTGGCCGCCGCGCTGTCCGCCGAGGCCGAGGGCCCGGCATGAGGGTCCGGCTCGCCTACCTGCTGGCCAGCGTGGTCGGGCTGGGCGCCTTCCTCTACCCCTTCTGGCTGCCGCCCGAGACCGGCGAGGTCGTGGCCCGGGGTGGCGACGCGCCGCTGATCGCCGGGCTGATCGGCGCCCTCGCGGTGGCTGCCGTGCTGATCGAGATCCGGGCCGGGACGATGGCCGGCGCCGACGTCGCCCTCCTCGGGATGCTCTCGGCCATGGCCGGGCTGCTGCGGCTGATCGACCTCCCCGGCGGCGGCAGCGGCATCTTCTTCCTCGTGCTGCTGGCGGCGGCCGCCTTCGGGCCCCGGTTCGGCTTCCTGCTCGGCCTCTTCGCCATGGCCCTGGGCGCGGTGATCACCGGCGGCGTCGGCCCCTGGCTGCCGTTCCAGATGCTGGTGCTGGCGTGGATGGCGGCGGCCACCGGCGGGCTGGGCCGGCTGACCCGGCGGCTGCCGGCCCGGGCCGAGGTGGCGGTGCTGGCGGTGTGGTCGTGGGCGGTCGCCTTCGGCTACGGGGCGATCATCAACCTGTGGTCGTGGCCGCTGACACCCGGCGACGGCGACCTCCAGTGGCGCCCCGGCCTCGGGCTCGCCGGCACCCTGGAGCACTACTGGTCGTTCTACGTGGCCACGTCGCTGGCGTGGGACGCGGCCGGGGCCACGGCCAACCTGGTCGCCGTCGGGCTCCTCGGCGTGCCCGTCCTGCGGACCCTGCGCCGCTTCTCGCACCGCCTCGACCCGGTGGTCGAGCTGTCGGCGGACGACCTGCTCAGCGCTTCACCCGGGGCCACGACCGGGCCCATCGCAGCCAGGTGACGAGGTCGTGGGCGGTGGGCACGGCCCGCTCCCGCCCGTAGGCCGTCTCCATGCGGAACCGCAGCCAGGCCTCGGCGTCGCGGGGCCGGGTGGCCCGTCGGGGCAGGTGACGCACGCCTGCGGCGGCCGCCGTCCCCCACAGCCCCGGCCGTCTCACCAGGGCCGATGCCGCCTCACGCACGTCCCGGTCCACGACCCCACCGTACCGTTCGGGGTGTCGGCGGCCGCTCCCCCGGGCAGGGGCGGGCCATGACCGACAACAGCGACAGCGTGAAGGGCAAGGTCCAGGAGGCCGTCGGCTGGCTCACCGCCGATCGCGAGGCGGAGGCCAAGGGGAAGGTCGAGCGGCTCGCCGGCGATGGCGAGGTCACCGACGAGATGGTCGAGGAGGCCGAGAAGGACGTCCGCCAGGACTACGACGAGTACGACCCGTCGGTCGACGACCAGCCCGTCGCCCCCGACGTCACCCCCGCCGACACCGACCCCCGCACCGGCTGACCGCACACCCCGTTCTGTCAGTCCTGGTCCCCCGCTGCGGGGGACCAGGACTGACAGACCGAGATCTCCGGCCAGGGGGCGGCCGGCGGCGAGCCAGCCGAGGGCGCCGGCGCCGACCAGCGGGCCCTCGTCGCCCAGGGCGCCCAGGCGGATCTCGGTCCCCCGGGCGTGGGCGATGCGGGCCGAGGCGGCCAGCTCGGCCCGGGCTGCGGCGAGGAAGACGTCGCCGTAGCCGAGCGCCACCGACCCGGCCACGCAGGCCAGCCGCAGGTCGAGGAGGTTGGCCACCGAGGCCACCGCCCGGCCGACGAGGGTGCCGGTCCGCTCCCGCAGCGCCACCGGGGCGTCCTTGGGATGCGCCCCGGTGATCGCCCGGATGGCGGTGCCGGAGACCTCGGCCTCCAGGCAGCCGTGGGCTCCGCACGGGCAGAGCCGCCCGCCGGGCTCGACGATCACGTGGCCGATGTGGCCGGCGTTGCCGTCGTGCCCGTCGAGCATCCGGCCGTCGAGGACGATCCCGCCGCCGACTCCGGTCGACACGACCATGGCCAGGAAGTCGTCCACGCCCCGGGCGGCGCCGACCCACCCCTCGCCCCGGGCCAGCGCCTTGGCGTCGGTGTCGACGACCACCGGCAGCCCGGTCGCCACCGTCAGCCGATCCCGCAGCGGGAAACCCCGCCAGGCCGGGATGTTCAGCGGCGACACACCGGTGGCCGTCATCGGCCCGCCGCACCCGACCCCGAGCCCGACGACCGTCTCGCCGCCGCCGGACCCGCCCTCCCGCACCCCGGCGATCAGCTCGTCGACCACGGCGAACAGGGCCTCCCCGTCCTCCCCCGGCGGCGTGTCGACCTGGGCCCGCCGCACCAGCCGCCCCTCCCGGTCGACCACCCCCGCCGCCAGCTTCGTCCCCCCGACGTCCAACCCCAGCACCATCTCCTCGGCCACGCCCGAGTCCTACCAGACACCCCGAGGCTGCCGGGACGGGGCGGAACGCCTACCCTGGCAAGCCGACCAGAGGAGGGCCAGTGGCCGACGCGTCCCCGATCGAACGCTCCGATGGTGCCCACGGCGGGCTCCACCCAGATGACGCGGCGCGCGCCTTCGAGGCGATCGTCGACAACGTCGGGCAGGTGATCCAGGGCAAGTCGGACGTCACCGAGCTGATCCTCCTGGCCCTGGTCGCCGGTGGCCACGTGCTGATCGAGGACGTCCCGGGGGTCGGCAAGACCAGCCTGGCCAAGGCCCTGGCCGCGTCGATCGAGGGCACGTTCGGGCGCATCCAGTTCACGCCGGACCTGCTGCCGTCGGACGTCGTCGGCGTCAGCGTCTACGACCGCCGCTCGGCCACCTTCGACTTCCGCCCGGGCCCGGTGTTCGCCAACGTGGTCCTGGCCGACGAGATCAACCGGGCCTCCCCCAAGACCCAGGCCGCCCTGCTCGAGTCGATGGCCGAGGGCCAGGTCACCGTGAGCGGCGCCACCTACGGCCTCGAGCAGCCCTTCGTCGTGCTGGCCACCCAGAACCCGGCCGAGCACGAGGGCGCCTACCCGCTCCCCGACAGCCAGCTCGACCGCTTCCTCCTGCGGGTGTCGATGGGCTACCCGTCGGAGCAGGCCGAGGTGGCGATCCTGGCCAACGACGGGGCCGAGGACGCCATCCCCCGCCTGGGCGCGGTGGCCGGCACCCACGAGGTCGCCGCCCTGGGCGCGGCCAGCCGCCGGGTCCACATCGCCCCGGGCCTCCAGCACTACCTGGTCGACCTGGCCACCGCGAGCCGCTCGCACCCCCGGCTGGCGCTCGGCATGTCGCCCCGCGCCACCCTCAGCCTCCAGCGGGCGGCCCAGGCCAAGGCCCTGGTGGCGGGGCGCGACTTCGTCATCCCCGACGACATCAAGGCCCTCGCCGTGCCCGCCCTGGCCCACCGCCTCCAGCTCGCTCCCGAGGCGGCCCTGGCGGGGACGTCCCGATCGCAGATCGTCACCGAGCTGCTCGACCGGGTGCCCGTGCCCACCACGGCCGGCCCGCGCCGGTGACGGAGACGCGCCGGTGACGGAGCCACGGCGGTGATCACCCGGCCCGGGGCGCTCGTGCTCCTGGGCTCCGTCGCGCTCGCCGTCGCCGGCCGCCTGCTCGGGTTGGTCGAGGCCTACGTGCTGGCCTCGGCCGGCGTCGTCCTGGTGGCCCTGGCCCTGGCCCAGGTCCTCCTCCGCCAGCCCCGCCTGCGGATCCGCCGGTCGGTGCGCCCCGAGAGGGTCCACGTCGGCACCCCGGCCCGGGTCGAGATCGACGTCGCCTCGGAGGGCCGCTCCCGCACGCCCGTCCTCACGCTCGTCGACCCGATCGGCGACCGGGTCGGTGCCCGCCTGCGCCTCTCCCCCGTCCCCGCCGGGGCCACGGTGCGGGCCGCCTACCGCCTGCCCACCCGGACCCGGGGCGAGGTCGCCGTCGGGCCCCTCCAGGTCGAGGTGAGCGACCCCTTCGGGC
>JBQGCF010000435.1:0-4963 GCA_052038315.1 Iamia sp. | reverse complement strand
CGGCGGGTTCCCGCCCGATCTGATCACCGGTTCGGGGCGGGTTCGCCCCTACGATCCTCGACGTGTTCGTGAAGATCTGTGGGATCACCAGCGAGGAGGACGCCCTGCTCGCCGTGGCCATGGACGCCGACGCGGTGGGGTTCAACTTCGTCTCCGGCTCGCCCCGCCAGATCGCCACCCAGGCCGCCCGGGACATCGCCCGGCGGCTGCCGGCCGAGGCCCTCACCGTCGGGATCTTCCGGGACGAGACGCCCGAGCGGGTCGTGGCCATCGTCAACGAGGCCGGCCTCCGGGGGGCGCAGCTCCACGGGCGGGAGTCGGCCGAGGCCACCCGCTACGTCGCGGCCCGGGTCCCGTTCGTCATCAAGGCCTTCCGGGCCGACGACCCCGCCCTGCCCCGGGCCGACGAGTTCGGCGCCCAGATCGTGCTGCTCGACGGGGCCCGCCCCGGCAGCGGCGAGACCTGGGACTGGGACCTGGCCGCCGCCGTCCCCGACGGGCTGCGGGTCCTCCTCGCCGGCGGGCTGACCCCCGAGAACGTGGCCGACGCCGTCCAGGCGGTGGGCCCGTGGGGCGTCGACGTCGCCTCCGGCGTCGAGCGGGCGGGCGGCGCCCCCGGTGGCAAGAAGGACCCCCGCAAGGTCCGCCTCTTCGTGGCCAACGCCCGGGCCGCGGCCCCCGAGTCGGCGCCCGGCCCCGACGTCTTCCCCTACGACTGGATCAACGACACGTGACCCCCGCGACCGAGACGACCCCGACGAACGGCCCGAGCCACATGGGGGAGCCCGACAGCACGGGGAGGTTCGGTCGCTTCGGCGGGCGCTTCGTCCCCGAGACCCTGATCCCGGCCCTGGCCGAGCTGGAGCAGGGCTTCCGCGACGCCTGGGCCGACCCCGCCTTCCGGGCCCGCCTCGACGGCCTGCTGAAGGACTACGCCGGCCGTCCGTCGCCCCTGACCGAGTGCGAGAACCTGAGCGAGAAGCTGGGCCTGCGCCTCCTGCTCAAGCGGGAGGACCTGAACCACACCGGCTCGCACAAGATCAACAACGTCCTCGGCCAGGCCCTGCTCGCCCAGCGGATGGGCAAGGGCCGGGTCATCGCCGAGACCGGCGCCGGCCAGCACGGCGTGGCCACCGCCACCGCCGCCGCCCTGCTCGACCAGGAGTGCCTCGTCTACATGGGCGAGGTCGACATGGAGCGCCAGGCGCTGAACGTCTTCCGCATGCGCCTCCTCGGCGCCGAGGTCCGCCCCGCCCTCACCGGCAGCCGCACCCTGAAGGACGCGGTCAACGAGGCGATGCGGGACTGGGTGGCGACGGTCGAGACCACCCACTACTGCCTGGGCTCGGTGATGGGCCCGCACCCGTACCCGTGGATGGTGCGCGAGCTGCACCGGGTCCTCGGTGACGAGGCCCGCGAGCAGTGCCGGGCCCTGACCGGCGACGACCCCGACGTGGCCGTGGCCTGCGTGGGCGGCGGGTCCAACGCCGCCGGCCTCTTCTCCGGCTTCGCCGACACCCGCACCCGCCTGGTCGGCGCCGAGCCCAAGGGCGGCGCCGCGGTGGGCCGGGGCGTGCCCGGCGTGGTCCACGGGTCGAAGTCGTTCCTGATGCAGGACGAGTGGGGCCAGGTCCTGGAGGCGGAGTCGATCTCGGCCGGCCTCGACTACCCGGGCATCGGTCCCGAGCACGCCCACCTGTCGGACACCGGCCGGGCCGAGTACTTCCCGGTCAGCGACGAGGAGGTGGTCGACGCCTTCGTCACCCTCAGCCGCACCGAGGGGATCATCCCGGCGCTGGAGTCGGCCCACGCCCTGGCCTGGGTCATCCGCTAGCGGGAGAGCCTGAAGGACCAGACCGTCGTCCTCTGCCTGTCGGGCCGGGGCGACAAGGACGTCGAGCAGGTCTCGACGCTCCTCGGCGACTCCGCCGGCGCCGATCGGGGCCTGCGGTGAAGCAGCCCGATGGCTTCCTCGAGTCGAGCCTCCGGGCGAAGCGGGACGGCGGCGCCAAGCTGCTCGTGCCCTACATCACCGGGGGCATCGACCCCCGCTGGATCGACCTGGTGCGGAGCGCCGCCGACGCCGGGGCCGATGCCATCGAGATCGGCATCCCGTTCAGCGACCCGGTGATGGACGGCCCGACGATCCAGGCCGCCTCGGAGCGGGCGCTCGGCCTGGGCGCCACACCGGCCTCGATCCTCGACGACGTCAGCGCCGCCGACATCGACGTGCCGCTGGTCGTGATGACCTACTTCAACATCGTCTTCAAGATGGGCGTGGAGCGGTTCGCCTCGGAGGCCCGGGCCGCCGGGATCTCCGGGATGATCCTCCCCGACGTGCCCCTCGATGAGATGGACGAGTGGGACCCGGCCGCCACCGGCGCCGGGCTGGAGACCGTCATGCTGGCGAGCCCGCTCACCCCCGAGGACCGGCTGCCGCTGCTCACCGCCCGGGCCCAGGGCTTCGTCTACGGCGTGAACCTGCTGGGCGTGACGGGGGAGCGGGCCAGCATCGGCGACATGGCCGCCGCCCTCGGCGCCCGGCTCAAGGCCGTCACCGACGTCCCCGCCTGCATGGGCTTCGGCGTGTCGACGCCCGAGCAGGCGGTCACCGTCGCCGGCCACGCCGACGGCGTGATCGTCGGCTCGGCCCTGATGCGCCGGGTCCTCGACGGCGAGGGCCCGCTGCGGGTCGGCCAGGCCATCGCCGAGCTGCGCGCCGCCCTCGATGCCGGCTGAGCTGCCCCGGATCGACCTGCGGGGCGACGAGGACGACGTCGCCCGCCGGGTCGACGCCGCCTGCCGGGAGGTGGGCTTCCTCACCGTCGTCGGCCACGGCATCGACCCCGCCCTGCAGGACCGGATGGACGCCGCGGCGCGGGCCTTCTTCGCCCGGCCCGAGGCCGAGAAGGAGACGGTGGCCATGGCCCACGGCGGCCGGGCGTGGCGGGGCTGGTTCCCCCTCCACGGCGAGCTGACCAGCGGCGTGCCCGACCACAAGGAGGGCTTCTACGTCGGCCGGGAGCTCCCGCCCGACCCACGCCTCCTGCACGGCCCCAACCTGTGGCCCGACGACGAGCTGCGTATCGCGGTGACCGGCTGGATGGAGGCGGTCGAGGCCCTCGGCCAGCGGCTCCTCGGCCTGCTCGGCACCGGGCTGGGCCTCGGCCCCGACTGGTTCGCCCGCCACCTCACCGCCGATCCCACCGTCCTGTTCCGCATCTTCCGCTACCCGCCGGTCCCGCCCCCGCCCCCGGGGGAGGAGCACGGCTGGGGTGTGGCCGAGCACACCGACTACGGCCTGCTGACCCTCCTCGCCCAGGACGACCAGGGTGGGCTGCAGGTCCGCGGCCCCGACGGCTGGATCGATGTCCCGCCCGAGCCCGGCGCCCTCGTCGTCAACCTGGGCGACATGCTCGACCGGATGACCGGCGGGCGCTACCGCTCGACGCCGCACCGGGTCGTCCCCACCAGCGGCGACCGCGACCGGCTCAGCTTTCCGTTCTTCCTCGACCCGTCGTGGGATGCCGAGGTCCGCCCGCTCCCGCTCGACGGCGAGGCCCCGCCCGACGATGCCGCCACCCGCTGGGACGGCACCAGCCTGCGCCACCTCGACGGCACCTACGGCGACTACCTCACCGCCAAGGTGGCCAAGGTCTTCCCGGCCCTGGCCGGGGGGCCGGGCGGCCCTAGTCCTCGTTGACGTCGATGGTGGCGATCTGCCACCCGGCGTCCGAGCGCTGGGCGGTCACGGTGATGAAGGCCTCGGTGCCCCGGTTGCGGAAGTTGCAGGCGCTGGTCTCGAACTCGCCGCTGTCGCAGCCGTAGATCTCGAAGCCGTCCGGCGGCACCAGGAACAGGGCGTCGACGACCTCGCCGGGGGCGATGGCCCGGGCCCGGGCCTGGTCGCCGGTCTCCCACGCCGCCTCGAGCTCGTTGACGGCGTCGGCGGCCTGCTCGGTGAAGACCGTCGGCGTGCTCGGCGCCGACGTGGTGGCCTCCGTCGACGCGGTCGTCTCCGACGAGGTGGTGGAACCGTCGTCGGCCTCGGCCGAGACCGGCGGGATCAGCGAGCTGTCGGGCCCCGCGTCCGAGCCACCGTCGTCGCCCCCGCAGCCGGCGAGGGCCAGGCCGGCCGCCAGCCCCACCACCCAGATCCGTCGTCGCACGGGCCGGACGTTAGGGGTCGAGCCGCTGGTGGAGGAAGGCGAGGGTGCGCTCCCAGGCCAGGTCGGCGGCGATGGGATCGTGGGCCGCCGGGTGGTCGGCCTCGAAGAACCAGTGGCCGGTGCCGGCGTAGTGGTGGACCTCGACGTCCCGCCCGAGGAGCCTCAGCTCGGCCTCGAGGGTGACCTTCTCGTCGTCGGACACCAGCTCGTCGAGATCGGCGAAGTGGGCCTGGACGGCCGCCCGGCCGGGCTCCGGGTCGAGGTCCGTGGCGCCGTAGAACGTGACGACCGCGGGCACGGTGTCGGGCAGCCGGGTCGCCGCCCACAGCGCCCACGACCCGCCCATCGAGAACCCGACGACGCCGATGCCGGGCCCGGTCGTGGCCGGCAGGTGGGCCAGGGCGTCGGCCGCCGACAGCACCAGGGCGGCCGTCTCGTTCGGGCTCGACGCGGCCTGGAGGGCCTCGCCCTCGTCGGGCGGGGCCGCCCGCTCGCCGGCGCACAGGTCGGGGGCCAGGGCGACGAAGCCGGCATCGGCCAGCCGGTCGGCCACGCCCTTGAAGAACGGCGTCAGCCCCCACCACGAGTGGAGCACCATCACCCCGGGCCCGGTGCCGGAGTCCGGGGTGACGACGTAGGCCGTCCCGGCGTGGCGTCGCTCGCTCATGGGGCCGACCCTACGGCGCCCGGGTCCGACCCTACGGCGCCCGGGCGCGACGACCGGCCGCCCCCCCGGCGAACCGCGGGGGCCGCCGGGCGGGAGGTAGTGGGGGCCCCCCCCCGGGGGGGTTTTG
>JBQGCF010000434.1:0-5020 GCA_052038315.1 Iamia sp. | reverse complement strand
CCCCCCCGGCCGGGGGCGGGGGCGGGGGGCCGCCCCCCCGGGGGCGCCGCCCCCCCCACGACCGGCAAGAGCCTCCCCTGTAGAGCGGCATCTGTCGCCCGGTGCCCCACCGCCCGGACGGGTGACCCGACCCGTCCGAGGAGGTCCCGTGATCCGATCCCCCCGCCACCCCTCGGTCCTGGTCGTCGCGGTCGTCGTGATCACGGCCGGCCTGGCCGGCGTCCTCACCGCGCCGGTCCCGGCCCCGGCCGCCGAGGTCGTGGTGCCCCGGGTCCGCCTGTTCGTGTCGCCCCACGACCGGGCCCCGCTCGGGACCGAGGTCGACCTGCTGGCCACCGTCGACGACGCGCTGGTGGACCCGCGGATCACCGGGACGGTCGTGTTCCTCGAGGACGGCGTGCCGGTCGCCGAGGGCGAGCTGGCCCTGGACGACGACGTCGTCGTCGCCGCCGCGTCCTACACCCCCGCCGCCCAGGGCGTGCACGAGCTGACGGCCCGCTACGAGGGCAACCCGCCCGAGATCGGTGCCTCGACGAGCGGGACGGTCACCTACAGCGTGCTCCCCGAGACGTGCCCGGACCAGGCCACGCCCGGCGCCGGTGCCGTCGTGCGGCTGGCCTACCTGGTCGTGCTCGATCGCTGCCCCGACCCGGCCGGCTTCACGTACTGGACCGGGCGGCTCGTCGCCGGCGCCGCGCCGGGCGCGGTCGCCCGCGCCCTGGCCCTCTCGACCGAGGGCATCCGGGCCACCGTCGACGCCGCCTACCAGCAGGTGCTCGACCGGCGGGCCGATGCCGCCGGGCGCGCCGTGTGGGCGGCCAAGCTGCGGACCGGCTGGACCACCAGCCAGCTGTGGGCCGCGCTGGCCGCCTCCCCCGAGATGGCGGCCGGCGCCACCGATCCCGACCCGATCGCAGCCACGGTCCAGCGCGCCTTCACCCGCATCGTCGGCCGGGCCGTCGACCCCGCCAGCGCCACCTACTGGTCCGACCGGCTCGCCGCCGGCGCCTCTCGCTCCGCGACCCTGCGCGCCCTGATCCTCACCCCCGAAGCCCTCACCGGCATCGCCGCCGATGCCCACCAGCGCGCCCTGGGCCGGCCCGCCTCCCCCTCCGAGGTGGGCGCGGCCGGGGCGGCTGTTCGTGTTCGGCGGGGTGATTGGCGTCTGCTGGCTGCCGAGCTGCTCGGTTGGTCGGAGGCGTCTGCTCATGCCCAGCGGTACCCCGACACGGCGTAGCCGGTCTCGGGGCTGACCGTGCCCTGATCCATCCACCCGCCTGAGGCGTCGACGGTGACGCCGGGCCATGACCTGGTGGCTTCGTCGCGCCTTGGGCGCTGACGGCCGCTTCGTTCCCACCCACCCGCCTGAGGCGTCCGGATCGGGCCCTCGGGCCTGACCCGACGCGGTCCGCCACGCCCCTGCTGGGGCTGATCGGTCGCGCCCGACCACAGACCCCTCCGGGGAGGAGCCCAACCCATGTCCACCACGACCCCTGCTTCGACGCGCCCACGCGGCCGTCACCATCGCCGGCGCGGCGTCGCCCTCGTCGCTGCCGTCGCCCTGCTCGTCGGCGTCGCCGCCGCCTGCGAACCCGACACCGCCCCGCCATCGTGGAACGTCGTCGACCGGGCCCACGCCACCGTCCTCGGGCCCCACGTCGTCCTGTCCTGGGACGCGGCGACCGGCACCCCGAGCCGCTACCGGATCGACGTCGGCGGCGTCACCGCCACGATCCTCCAGCCGGCGGCGACCAGCTGCGTGATGGTGGGCCTGGCGGCCGGCACCGCCCACACCTTCCGCATCACCGCCTACGACGCAGCCGGGAACTGGAGCGACGCGCTGCCCCCGAGCGGCCAGCACGACCCGGGCTACAGGCCGACCTCGGCCACCACGCCCGCCGGCCCCGGTGGCGGTCCGGCCCTGCGTTGCGTCCCGACCACCGACACCGACGGCGACCGGCTCCCCGATGCCCTGGAGACGAACACCGGGACCTACGCCCACACCGCCGCGACCGGCACCAGCCCGACCGTCCCCGACACCGACGTCGACGGTCTGAGGGACGGCGACGAGGTCCTCGGCACCCCGACCGGGCTGGACCTCCACGCCCTCGGCACCCGGCCGACCGGCAAGGACCTCCTCCTGGAGATCGATTGGGCCGCAGCGGCGCCCTGCGTGGACATGCGACCGCAGGCATCCTGGATCGACCCGGTCGTGGCCGCCTTCGCCCAGGTGCCCCTCGTCAGCCCGGGCCCCGACGGCATCAACCTGATCGTCGACTACGGCCAGGGCGGCGTCTTCACCGGCGGCAACCCCATCCCCGACGACGACGGTCGCATCGTCGGACCCGGGATCCCCGACCCCCGGCCCGCCAACTTCACCGCCAACCGGGTGGGCTACTTCCACTACGGGCGCATCGCCTCGCAGATCCCGAAGGGCATCGGGATCTGGGCCACCGGGGGCTTGGCCTCGCTGGGCGGCGACGGCGTCCTGTTCGGCTTCGGGTGCGCCGCCTCGCTGGGCGGTCAGACCAAGAGCCGCCTGCTCATGCACGAGCTGGGGCACAACCTGACCCTCCACCACGGAGGTCACGAGGCGGCAGACTTCAAGCCCGGCTACGGGTCGATCATGAACGGTCGCTACCTCCACACCGGGGCGGACCTGGACTGCGACGGCGTCGGTGACGGCCCGGGGGTCCTGGCCTTCTCCGACGAGCTCCGCGACCCGATCGACGAGAACGACATCGTCGAGACGACGGGTGCCTGCGGCGTGCCCATGGACGTGGACCAGGACGGCTCGATCGACACCAGCCCCTACGCGGTGGACGTCAACTACGACGATCGGCGCACCGTGCTGGCCGGGTCCGACGACATGGCGCGCATCGACCTGACCTCGTTCAACGACCCCAACCGTTCGGGTCGGGACCAGGAGATCGTCGACCCCCTGCCGTAGGCGCGGACGAGCCCCGGTCCTGGTGGACCGGGGCTCGCCTGGGGGTTCGGGAGAGAGGTGCGGTCAGCCGACCGAGACGGAGCCGTAGCCCACCGGGAAGGTGGCCTCGGGCGTCTGCGGGTCGTCCTCGGTCGCGGAGACCAGGTCGGCCGCGCTGGGCAGCGTCGGCGCCGCCGAGGCCGGGGCCTCGGCCGTGAAGGCGTCGAGCTCCTGGCGGAGGCGGACGAGCCGGGCCCGGACCGCACGCTCCTGCTCGAGCAGCGGGGTGAGGCGGGTGCGGGCGTCCTCGAGGATCGACTCGGCCTCGGCCTGGGCCTTGGCCCGGGCGCCGGTGAGGACGGCCTCGGCCCGGCGCTGGGCGGCGTCGACCACGCGGAGGGCCTCCTCCTGGGCCTGGGCCAGCTCGGTGCGGGCGCTGGCCCGGTCGAGCTCGGCGGCGACCCGCTCGGCGTAGGCGGTGGCCCGGTCCCGCTCGACCTCGGAGCGGCTGGCGGCCGGGACCTCGGCGGCGGGGGCGGGGGCCTCGGCGGGCTGGGGGGCCGGCGGCTCGACGGCGGCGGGCTCGTAGGCCGGGGGCTCGTAGGCCGGGGGCTCGGCCCCGAGGCCGGGCTCGGCGCCGAAGGAGTAGGGGGCCTCGGCGGCGAAGGGCTCGGGGGTCGCCGTGGGCGGGGCCGGGGCGGCGAAGTGGTCGGCCGGGGCGGCGAACGGATCGGCCGGGGCCGGACCGCCGAAGGGGTCGGCGGGGGCCGGTGCCGCGAACGGGTCGGCGGGGGCCGGGGCGGCGAAGGGATCGGCGGAGGCCGGGGCGGCGAAGGGGTCGCCCGGCGTGGCCGGCGTGCCGAAGGCCGGCGGCGTCCGGTCGACGGTGAGGGGCTCGCTCTCGGCCAGGGCGGCCATGGCGGTCGACGACAGGCCGTTGATGGACGGGGCCGCCGCCATCGACTCGCGCCAGGCCTCGGCGGCCCGCTGGAGGAAGGCATCGACCTCGTCGCGGTCGTAGCCGCGCAGGCCGATGGCGAACTCGCGGCCGATGAGGTCGTCGGGCCCCATTCGGGTCTCGTTGCCGGTCATGTCTCTCCCAAGTGTCGGCGGCCGTCTCCGGACGGTCGCGCTGATCGTCGCCGAGGCGACCACCCCCTTCGTCGGCGGTGGGAGCGCGATCTGTAGGGAGTTCCCCGCAGTATCCGCCACGACGGCTGCCGAACATGGTAGATGCGACGCAGGGCGAGCGATAGGGCGTGCCACGACCGCGCACCGTGGTCGAGGATGTGCTCCCGGTGTCGGCGCCGAGGATGTGTGCGATCGCCCCTGGTCGGCGCGTCCCACCGGCATGACCCCGGACACGCCGAGAGGACTCCCTGTATGGTCAGACCACCAGACCACGTCGGTGACGGCCGGCCGGACCTGGAGGAGAGCGCATGAGCGGGCTGCAGATCGAGGGTGCCCCGGCGCCCCCGGCCACGCCCTCGGCCGACGGGGCGATCGTGGCCGGGCTCGTCCGCCACGACCCGGCGGCGGTGGCCGACCTCTACGACCGCTACGCCGATCGGCTCCTCGGGTTCTGCACGGGGATGCTGCGCGACGGCCACGAGGCCGCCGACGCGCTCCACGACACGATCCTCGTGGCCGCCGAGCGGATCGAGCAGCTGCGCGACCCCGAGCGGCTGCGCCCCTGGCTCTACGCCATCGCCCGCACGCAGTGCCTGGCCCGGCTCCGGCGCCGCGAGCGCACCGCCCTGGCCGACGATCCGACCGCACTGGCCGAGGGGCGGGCCATGACCGCTGACCCCGCGACCGAGGGCGACGGCGCCCGGGCCGCCGAGGGCGGCGAGGCGGCCGAGCTGGTGTGGGCCGCGGCCGAGGGGCTCGACGAGGGCGACCGCGTCCTGCTCGAGCTCCACCTCCGCCAGGGCCTGAGCGGCGGCGAGCTGGCCGCCGCGGCCGGTGTGAAGCCGGGTCAGATCTCGCTGATGACCGGCCGGATGCGCGAGCGGCTGGAGCGCGCCCTCGGTGCCCTGCTGGTCGCCCGTCACGGCCGTCGCCAGTGCTCCGAGCTGGATGGGATCCTGG
>JBQGCF010000433.1:0-15136 GCA_052038315.1 Iamia sp. | reverse complement strand
CCCCGACCCCCAGGTCGCCGCCGACGAGCTCTGCGGCTGATCAGAAGTCGATCACCATCCCGCTGATCGTGATCGTGGACTCGTCGAAGACCTCCACGACGGCGGTGTCGACGCAGAACTGAGGGATGATCAGCAGTTCGGCGACATCGTCGAGGTCGGCCAGCTGTGACGCCGAGGTCCACGTCCCGGACAGACCCAGCTCGCTGATCCCGGCGCACCTCGGCGTCTTCGGTGGGCACGGCTCCGCGGGGTCGAGGTCCACCCCACTGCCGTAGCTGTACCAGATCACCTGGAGAACCAGGTCTTGGACCATGATCGGGCCCCAGACCACGCCGGCGTTGGACATCCCTGACGGGGCCGGCGTCACCAGGCTGAGCTCGAGCTCGTACCAGTGGTGGCTCCCGAAGAACCCGAAATCGATGTACTGCGTCGCCAGGTCCATCCCCGTCGCCGTCGTCGACGAGTTCCCGCTGTTGGGGACGGATGCGAAGTCGAGGCTGACGGTCGGGGGGTTCCCGCGCACCGGGGAGGCGATGCAGGGTCGCTCCGGGTCGTCGAGGTCCCTCGTCATGGAGGAGTAGGGGCTCGGGAAGTCGATCGTCATCGTCCCGGCGATCACCTCACCCGTGTAGACCGAAGCCGCCGCCGGGGCAGCCTGGGTGACGACGAGGAGGAGGACCGCGGTGACCAGCACCGCCCCTCCCCTGCTGATGCTGCGAGCCGTCATCGTGATCACCGATCTCTGGACGAACCGCTCGGAGGAGACCACATGACACATCGCGCCACATGCGCGAACGGCCCTCCCCCTCGACGCGCAGCCCTCCCGGCGCTAGCAGAAGGGCCCCGCCTTGGCGGGGCCCTGACCTGCGGTTTCCTGGTCGGGCTGGGGAGATTCGAACTCCCGACCTCTTGACCCCCAGTCAAGCGCGCTAACCAAGCTGCGCCACAGCCCGTGGGAGGGATCACCTTAGGCGGCGGACCGGGGTGGGACCGAACCGGTAGCCGTCGGTCAGAAGATCGCCCGGATCGCCCAGTCGATCCCCTGGAGCAGGCGCCAGCCCAGGTAGAGGACCACGCAGGCCACGAGGAGGTAGAAGTGCCAGGGCGCCCGGCCGCCGCCCTCGTCCTCCGGCTCGTCGTCGATGCTGGCGATGAACCGGCCGCACTCCTGGCAGGTCCCGTCCGGGGCGAGGGTGCTCGGGTTGTAGAAGCGGTCGCAACCCTCGCACCACGGCATCGGCGCAACCCTGCCCGCGATCGACGGCCCGGGGCCAGTCAGGAGGCGGACGAGCGGCGGGTGCGGGGGCCGGCGTGGGCGACGCCGCTGGGGACGGGCCGGCCGACGAGGTCCTCGACCTGCTGGGCGACGACGACCAGGCCCTCGACGTCGATCCCGGTGGCCACGCCGAGATCGTCGAGCAGGGCGACCAGCTCCTCGGTGGCCAGGTTGCCCCCGGCGCCGTGGGCGACGGGCGAGCCGCCCAGGCCGCCGACGGCGGTGTCGAAGCGGGTGAAGCCGAGACCGAGACCCGCATAGGCGTTGACCAGGGCGGTGCCCCGGGTGTCGTGGAGGTGCAGCCCGACGTCGTCGACGGCGCCGTCGAGGGCGCCGTGCAGCTCGGCGATGCGGAGCGGCGTGGCCATCCCCGTGGTGTCGGCGTAGGTCAGGCGCGTCGCCCCGACGGCCGCCAGTCGCGAGCCCAGCCCGACCGCGACCGCCGGGTTCACGGAGCCGGCGTCCTCGTAGGGCGATCCGAAGGCGCACGACACGACGGCGTCGACCGGGACGCCGGCGGGCGCCGCGGCCGCCACGATCGAGGCGATGACGTCGACCGACTCGTCGACCTCCATCTTCACGTTGCGCCGGTTGTAGGTGGGCGAGGCCGAGATGGTGACGGTCAGCTCGTCGACGCCGGCCTCCAGCGCCATCTCGGCGCCCCGCAGGTTGGGGACGAGGGCGGCGTAGGTGACACCCGGACGCCGCGTGATCCCGGCGACGACCGACGCCGCCCCGGCCATGGCCGGTACCGCCTTGGGCGACACGAAGGCGGCCACCTCGACGTGGGTGACGCCGGCGGCGACGAGCGCCTCGACCAGGGCGATGCGGGCCTCGACGGGCACCGGCTCCTCGGGCTGGAGCCCGTCCCGGGGGCCGACGTCCCGGATCGTGGCGCGAGCGGGGAGGTCCATCAGACCGGGGGCACGCCGTGGCGCCGGTCCGAGAAGTGGCGCTCCTTGCGCTCGGCCCGCTCGAGCCGGCGGATCAGCTCGACCCGCAGCGCCTCGGGTTCGACGATGGCGTCGACGACCATCTCGGAGGCCAGCCGCACGATGTCGACGTCGGTCTCGTAGATCGCCCGCTGCTCGGCCACGAAGGCGTCGCGCTCGTCGGGGTCCGAGATGGCGGCGATCTTGTTGGCGAAGACGGCGTTGACGGCCGCCTCGGGACCCATCACGGCGATCTTGGCCGTGGGCAGGGCGATGGTGGCCTCGGGCTCGAAGGCCGGGCCCGACATGGCGTAGAGCCCGGCGCCGTAGGCCTTGCGCAGCACGACGCAGACCTTGGGCACCGTGGCCTCCGAGATGGCGGTGACCATCTTGGCGCCGTGGCGGATGATCCCCTGCGCCTCGACCTGGGTGCCGATCATGAAGCCGGGCACGTCGGTGAGGAACAGCAGCGGGATGTTGAAGGCATCGCAGCACCAGACGAAGCGGGCCGCCTTGTCGGCCGAGTCGACGAACAGGACGCCGCCCTTGACCGCCGGGTTGTTGGCGACGATGCCGACCGGCTTGCCGTCGAGCAGGCCCAGGCCGACGACCAGCTCGGGGGCGAACAGCGGCTTGAGCTCGAAGAAGCTCTCGGCGTCGAGCAGGCCGTCGATCACGGTGTGGACGTCGTAGCCAGCCTTGTCGTCGTCGGGCACCACGCCGGTGACGAGAGGGGTCACGGGGGCGGCGGCGGCGAAGCGGGGCGGCTGGTCACGCCACGAGGACGGGAAGTAGGTGAACCAGGCCTTGGCCTGCTCGATGGCGTCCTCGTCGTCGACGGCCAGGTTGTCGCCGCAGCCCGAGACGGTGGCGTGCATCCGGGCGCCGCCGGTCTCGTCGAGGGTCGCCTTCTCGCCGATGACCATCTCGGCCATGCGGGGCGAGCCCAGGTACATCGAGGCGTTGCCCTCGACCATGATCACGATGTCGCAGAAGCTGGGGATGTAGGCGCCGCCGGCTGCGCTCGGGCCGAACAGGCAGCAGATCTGCGGGACCCGGCCCGACAGCTTGATCTGGTTGTAGAAGATCCGCCCGGCCCCGCGGCGGCCGGGGAAGAGCTGGACCTGGTCGGTGATGCGGGCCCCGGCCGAGTCGATCAGCCAGAAGATCGGGAGGTCCTCGCGCAGGGCCAGCTCGGTCGCCCTGATCATCTTCTCGACCGTGCGGGCGCCCCACGACCCGGCCTTCACGGTCGGGTCGTTGGCCACGACCACGACCGTGCGGCCCTCGATCTCGCCGGTGCCGGTGACGACGCCGTCGGCGGGCAGGTCGGCGGCCGAGGCGTTGGCCAGCAGGCCGTCCTCGACGAAGGTCCCGGGGTCGAGCAGCAGGTCGAGCCGGTCCCGCACGAACAGCTTGCCCTGGGCCGCCAGCTTGTCGCCGCCCTTGGCCAGGTTGCCGGCCAGGGCCCGCTCGGCCGCCGCTGCGACCCGGTCGGCGGCGCTGGGCTCCTCACCCGTCAGATCGCTCGTCTCCACCTCCGGAGACTACCGAGAGCGCTGGGTTGGCCTCGGTATACTGTGGGTATGGCGACGACCATCAAGATCAGCATCGCGACACGGGATCGGATCAAGGCCATGGGTGGAGAGACCTACGAGGACACCATCATCGAGGCGCTCGACGCCCTCGACATCAAGCGCTTCTGGGACGAGGCCGACGCCGCGATCCGCTGGCGCGAGAGCCTCCCCCCCGAGGAGCGGGCCCGCCTCGAGGAAGCCGAACGGGTCGAGGGCGAGGCGCTCGATCGCGGCTTCGACGCGCTCGACTGATGGACACGGGAGACATCTACCTCGCCGACCTCGGCCGGGAGACGCCGACCCGCGTGCTCGTCCTGTCCAACCGTGACTTCCACCGACGGTCGGCCCGGGCCATCGTCGCCCCCGAGTGGGGCAGCCGGGACGTCGCCGTGCCGTTCCCCTGGGTCGTCGACGGGGATGACGGCATGAGCTTCGCCGTCGACCGGGTCCGCAGCGTCACGGCCGAGCGGCTGCTGCGTCCGGCGGGGCGGGCGCCCTACCGGACGACGTGGCTGGCGCGGCGGGCGCTGCTGGCGATCACCGTGGACGTCTGACCGCGGACTCGACGGCGTCGGCGAGGAGGGCGGAGGCGGGGTCGGCAGCGTTCCGGAGGCCGGTGACGACGCCGTGCTGGTCGGGCTCGGGGCGGTTCTGGCTCAGCTTGGCCTTGGCCTCGACACGGTCGACGACCAGCTCGACGCCGACGATGGCCCGGGCCTGCTTCTCGACGAAGCCCTCGGGCGTGTCCGACACCGCCCACGGCGCCAGCCGGCCCGCCTCGTGGCGCTGGGTGAGCCGGGTGACCAGGTCGACGAGCCAGTCCGGGTCCGACACCGTCCGCAGCGTCCCGGTGGCCACCGCGGCGACGTAGTCCCACGTGGGCACGACCTTCCCGTGCTCGGCCTTGCTCGGGTACCACGACGGGCTGACGTAGCCCGGCGCCCCGATCACCGTCGCCACCGAGGGCGTGCCGTCGGCGACCGCGGCATGCGGGTTGGCCCGGGCCAGGTGGCCCTGGAGCACGAGCCCGGAGCCGGAGCCGGGGCCCGAGGGCACGACCAGCAGCGGGACGACGGTCACCAGCGGGCCGGCGGTCGGGTCGGCGGACGGGCCGGCCGAGACGAGGGTGGCGGCGTGGTCGACGAGGAGGTCGGCCAGCAGCGCCGCCGGGTCGTCCACCGCGAAGGCGGGCGGCGTGTACATCGCCGGGCGGCGCTCGGGGTCAGAGGCGGCGGATGGCGAGGATGGCGACATCGTCGTCGAGGGGCCGGGTGGCGAAGTCCTTGGCCGCCTCGAGGAGGGTCTTGCACAGGACGTCGGGGGCGATGCCCGGGTCCCGGCGCAGGACGTTGCCGATCCGCTCCTCGCCGTACTGCTCCTCCCCCGCCCGGGCCTCGGCCAGGCCGTCGGTGTACAGCAGCAGCAGGTCGCCGCTGTCGAGCGGGAGCTCCCGGCTGAGGAAGGTGCCGTGCGGGTCGAGCATCAGCAGCGGGCCGGTGTGGCGCAGGGGCCGGACCTCCCGGTCGTGCCACAGCCACGCCGTCGGGTGGCCGGCCGAGGCCCAGCGCAGCGTGCCCGCCTCGGTGTCGAACACGACGACGCAGAGCGAGATGAACTCCTCGAGCCGCTCCAGGGCGGACATGCGGTCGTTCAGCTCCTCCAGGGCCTGGGCCGGGTCGCGGTACTGCCGGAGGAAGACCCGCAGCAGGTACTTGGCCTGGAGGGCGGTGATCGACGGCTCGATGCCGTGACCGGTGACGTCGCCGATGACCGCCGCGGTGCGGCCCCGGCCGAGGTCGTAGACGTCGAAGAAGTCACCGGCCATCAGCCCCGTGCCGGCCTTGTAGACCCGGCCGATCTCGAAGCCGGGCACGGTCGGCAGCACGTCGGGCGCCAGCCGGGCGGCCCAGCGCTGGGGGGCGAGCTGGTCCTGGGTGAGGACCTCCTCGGCGCGCCGCTCGATGTCGTAGCGGTCGTCGGCCAGGCGGGACTCGCGCACGAAGTCCCGGGCGGAGAGGATCGACACCACGACCGGCACCAGGATCAGCCCGAACATCAGCTCCACGCCGGCGGAGCGGGACAGGGCCAGCGCCGCGCACGAGCCGCTGAGCACGGCGTAGAGCGTGGTGGTGTGGACGTCCTTGCGGAACGACGAGCGGGCCAGGACGGCGGCGTCGGACTCGGCCCCCCGCTCGGCCGCCACGCGCCGGTGGACCCGCCCCTGCCGCCGGGCGGAGCGGAACCACACCAGGGCGGCGAGACCGCACGCGAGGGCGGTGATGGCGAGGATGACGGTGGCCATGGTGACCGGAAGAGGCTACTCCCCCGCCGGCCGGGCCAGAGGCGGACCCGTCAGAGGAGGACGTGGGGGTTGAGGATGCCGTCGGGGTCGAGGGCGGCCTTGGTCGCGGCCATGGCGGCCACGGCGGCGTCGCCCCGCTGGCGGGCCAGCCACGCCCGCTTGGCCGTGCCCACCCCGTGCTCGGCGCTGATGCTCCCCCGCCGCTCGAGGACGAGGCCGAGGACCGCGTCGTCGACGGTGTGGTCGGCGGGGTCGAGGCCGGACACGTTGACGTGGAGGTTGCCGTCGCCCAGGTGGCCGAAGATCCAGGTCCGGGCCTCGGGGGCGACCGCGGCGACGACGGCCGGGACCTCGTCGGCGAAGCCGGCCAGGGCCGCGGCCGGCAGCGTGACGTCCATCTTGTGGACCGGGCCGAGGGTGGAGATGGCCTCGGTCAGCGATTCGCGGTGGCGCCAGAGCGCCGCCCGGCGCGGCCCGTCGGTGGCCACGACGGCGTCGACCACGCCGGTCAGCCCGCCGACGACGAGGCCGAGGGCGTCGACCGGGTCCTCGTGGCCGGCGGCCTCGACCAGGACGGTGACCGGCGGGGCCGGGTCGAGGGCCGGGGCCGCACCGAGGTACCCGGCGACCAGCGCCGCCTCGGGGGCGCGGTAGGCCTCGGCCGCCTCCAACCCGGGGAGCGACCGGCGCAGCTCCCCGACGGCGACCACCGCGTCGGCCATGGCGGCGAAGGCCAGCGCCGCCAGGGCCCGCTCGGGCAGGTGGGGCACCAGCCGCAGCCGGGCCGCGGTGACCAGGCCGAGCGTGCCCTCGCTGCCGCACAGCAGGCCCGACAGGTCGTAGCCGGTGGCGTCCTTCTCCAGCCGGCCCAGGTCGTCGAGCCGCGCCCCGCTCCCCCACACCGCCTGGACGCCGAGCAGCTGGGCCCGCGTCGGGCCGTGGCGCACGACGTGGAGGCCGCCGGCGTTGGTGGCGATCGACCCGCCGACGGTGGCCGAGTCCCGCGCCGCCCAGTCGACGCCGTAGGCCCAGCCCGCCTCGCGCGCCGCGGCGTGGAGGGCGGCGAGCGTGGTGCCGGCCCCGGCGGTGAGGTGCCCGGCGGCCGGGTCGACGTCGACCACGCCCGCCAGCCGGCTCGTCGCCACGACCACCTCGCCGGCGAGCGGCACCGACCCGCCGACCAGGCCGGTGTTGCCGCCCTGGGGCACGAGGGCCAGCCCCTCGGCCCGGGCCACCGCCACCACCGCCTCGACCTCCTCGACCGTGCCGGGCCGGACGACGGCCGGCGTGGCGCCACGGAAGCGCCCGGTCCAGTCGACGGCGTGCCCGGCGGTGACCGACGGATCGGTCAGGACGTGCTCGGGCCCGACGGCGTCGACGAGCCCCCGGAGGGCCGAGGGCGAGAGGTCCACCACCTGGGGCTCAGGCCGGGTCGGTGAAGACCGGCGGCCGCCTCTCCATCTCGGCCATGACCGCCTCGACCTGGTTGGGGCTGCCCATCAGCGCCGCCATCTTCCGCGACTCGTCGACCAGCGACTCCTCGAGCGGGCGGGTGCCGGCCAGGTTGAGCAGCTCCTTGGCGCCCTGGATGGCCTCGGGGTTGCGCCCGGCGATCTCGGCGGCGAGGGCCCGGGCCCCGGCGACCGGATCGTCGACCACGTGGGTGACGAGCCCGAGCTCGTGGGCCTCGGCCCCGCTGATGCGGCGGGCGGTGAAGACCAGCTCCTTGGCCACGTCGAGGCCGCACAGCCGGATCAGCGCCTGCGGGCCGGTCATGTCGGGCAGCAGCCCCCAGCGGGCCTCCATCACCGAGAGGGTGGCGTCGGCCGTGGCGAAGCGGATGTCGGCGCCGAGGGCGATCTGCAGCCCGCCGCCCAGCACGTGGCCGTGGAGGGCGGCCACCACCGGCTGCGGGAGGCTCTGCCAGACGTTGGCCGCCTCCTGGGGCAGGTTCGACGGGCGGCCCGGCAGCCGGTCGGTCAGCGAGCGGCCGACGATGTCGGGCTGGTCGCCATCGCCCCCGCCCGCCCCGCCGGACCCGCCGCCGGGGGCGGCCATGGCCGCGAAGGCGCCCAGGTCGAGCCCGGCGCAGAACGAGCGGCCCTCGCCCCGGAGGACGACCGCCCGCACCGACCGGTCGGCGGCCACCTGGTCGCCGGCGGCCACCAGCGAGGCGAACATCCGCCCGTCGAGGGCGTTCATCTTGTCGGGCCGGGAGAGGACGACCTCGGCCACCCCGTCGGTGACCGTGACCGTCCCCCGGTCGGGATCGGGGCCACGGGTCGGGGCGGCGGGGGCGGCGGTCGTCTCGGAGGTCACGGCGAGAGGGTACGTCGGGGCAGGAGCCGGGGCGCCCCACGGCGAAGGTGTGGCGGCTCGAACGCCGCCGGTCCAGGGCTAAGGCCTGGGTGCCGGCGGCCGACAGGTCATGAGCCGATGTCTCGCCGCGCCCTCCTCCGCACCCCTCGTCCCCGCCCGGGACCCCGGCTGGCCCGCGCCGCGTCCGCGGTCACCCTGGTGGCCCTCCTCCTCGGGGGTGCGGCCAGCGCCCAGGACGCCACGACGACGACCACGACCGAGCCCGAGGGCGCCGAGACCCCGCTCCCCCCGCTGGGCGAGCTGCCGGAGCTGAGCCCGGGGCTGGCGGGCGTCGAGCTGACCAGCGCCACCTACGACCAGGTCGAGGCTCGCCGGGACGAGGTGGCCGCCGACCTGGAGGACGCCGAGCGTCGGGAGGTGGCCCAGGGCGACGCCATCGTCGCCGCCACGGCCCGCGACGCCGAGCTGACCGACCAGATCGCCGAGGCCCGGGCCCGGGCCGAGCGGTGGGAGGCCGAGGCCGACCGGCTCGACGAGGAGGTCCGGGCCGTCGCCGTCGACGCCTACATGCGGGGCTCCGGCGGCGAGACCAGCCCGCTGCTCGCCCTCGACCCCGACGCCCACGACCGCATGGCGACGACGTCGATCACGTCCGAGAGCCTCACCCGCCGCCAGGTCGCCGATCTCGAGGAGGCCCGCACCGAGGGTCGTCGGGCCCGCAGCGAGGAGACGCTGTCGACCGCGATCCGGGAGGGCGTCCGGGAGTCGCTGGCCGCCGCCCGCATCGCCCGCGACGAGGCCCGCGCCGAGAAGGAGCGGCTGTCGATCGAGCTGGTCGACGCCACCCGGGCCATCGAGGGCGAGCGCCGCCTCGCCACGGTGGTCGGCACCGAGTTCCCGCTCGTCGTGCTGGAGGCCTACTGGAAGGCGGCCGAGACGATGCGGCTGCTCGCCCCCGGCTGCGGGATCCAGTGGTGGGCGCTGGCCGGCATCGGCAAGATCGAGTCGGGCCACGGCACCTACGCCGGCTCCGAGGTCCGGGCCGACGGCAGCCTGACCAAGCCGATCATCGGCATCCCCCTCACCGGGGCGAACGGCACGGCGGCGATCGGCGACTCCGACGGCGGGCTGATCGACGGCGACCCCGGCGTCGACCGGGCCGCCGGGCCGATGCAGTTCATCCCCCAGACGTGGCGGGCCTACGGGGTCGACGGCGACCAGAACGGCCGCATCGAGATCCAGAACATCTACGACGCCGCCGCCGGCGCGGCCCGATACCTCTGCGCCGCGGCCGGCTCGATGGCCGATGTCGCCGGGCTCCAGCGGGGCTACTTCGCCTACAACCACTCGGCCGCCTACGTCTCGTCGGTGCTGGCCCAGGCGGTCCGCTACGGCAACGCGGTGCCCATCAAGGGCGTCCCCGGGCCGCCGGCCGCGCCCCCGCCGCCCGAGGCCCCCGGGACCGGGACGACGACGACCACCACCACGACGACCGCGCCGGCCTAGGGCTCGGGGTCCTCCGCCGAGGGCTCCTCCGCCGAGGGCTCGGGGGTGACGACGGGGACGCCGCTGGGGTCGGTCGGCGGGTCGAGCTGGGCGGCCAGGGCCACCAGCTCGGGCGGGACCTCGCCCAGGTCCTTGAGCACCGAGAGCTCGGCGGTGTCGGGGTCGACCAGGCCGTCGAGGACGTCGAGGTCGTGCTCGGCCTGCTCGGCGTCGCGGTCGCGGCCCGGGTCCCGGAAGGCGGCCCGGGTCCGGCGCAGGGCCAGGCGGGCCTCGTCGGAGCGGCCCACGGCGTGGAGGGCGACGCCGAGGTTCAGGTCGCAGCTGGCCTCGTCGCCCTTGCGGCCGAGGGTGGTGAAGATCGAGCGGGCGCCGAGGAAGCGCTCGATGGCGTCGTCGGCCCGGCCACCGTCGAGCAGGGCCACGCCGAGGTCGAAGTCGCCCACCGCGGCCAGGTCGGGCCGGCGGTGGTCGAGGAAGATCGTGCGGGCCAGGTCGAGCAGCTCGATGGCGTCGGCGACGTCGCCCTCGTCGTGGTGCAGGACCGCCCGGTCGAGCATGCACATCGCCGTCCGAACCGGCATCCCCGAGGCGCTGTAGCCCCGCTCGGCGCGGTGCAGCGCCCGCCGGGACTCCTCGACGTGGCCGAGGGCCCGGAGGCTGCGCGCCGCGGCGGCCTCGGCCCCGGCGGCGTCGGGCCCGCTCGGATCGGCGGCCACGAACACCCGCCGGGCCCGCTTCAGGAGGGACAGGGCGTCCTCGTGGTGGTCGGCGTCGGCCAGCGCATCGGCCGCCAGGCGCTGGGCCCGGGCGGCCTGGAGCTCGTCGTCGCCCTCCCGGAAGATCGCCGCCGCCCGCCCGGCCGTCTCGGCGGCGTCGAGCGGGTGGCCGTCGGCCCGCAGCCGGCGGGCCTCGTCGAGGAGGTCACGGCCGTCCGGGACGGCGGTGATCCTCACGCTCTCATCGGCGTCGCCGACCGGTCCGGGCACGGCCCCGACACTAGATCGACGGCCCCTCCCCGGCCCACGGCCGACCCCCCGACCTGGGTTGTTGACGCGGTGCCAACCGCCCGCCTAGGTTGCCGCCGCCCGGCGTGCATGACGCTGGTCACAGACATGCCCACCAGGCTCCCAGAGCTGCGAGCCGACCGATCCTCTAGGGGGAAACCCAGTGATCCATGCTCGACGGCGTTCGCGCCGCCTGTTCGCCCTCGCCCTCGTCCTGGCCCTGGTCGCCGGGGCCTGCGGCGGTGGAAAGGGTGACAAGGGCGGCTCCGCCGGGGGACCTTCAGACGAGCCGGCTGGTGACCCGGTTCGTGGTGGCTCTGTCACCTATGGCATCGAGGCCGAGACCGGCGACGGTTGGTGCCTCCAGGAGTCGCAGCTGGCCATCTCCGGGATCCTCGTGGCCCGGGCCATCTACGACACGCTGACCGCGCCCAACGCGGACGGCGAGTACGTCCCCTACCTGGCCGAGTCGGTCGAGCCCAACGAGACCTACGACGAGTGGACGATCACCGTCCGCGAGGGCGTGAAGTTCCACGACGGCTCGGACCTGACGGCCACCGTCGTCAAGAACAACCTCGACGCCTACCGCGGCGCTCCCGGCGACCACGCCCGCAGCCCGCTGCTGTTCCTGTTCGTCATGGACAACATCGACACCGTCACGGCCGACGACGCCGCCCGCACGGTGACGGTGACCACCAAGGTCCCGTGGGTCGCCTTCCCCGCCTTCCTGTACTCCAGCGGCCGCCTGGGCATCACCGCCCAGGCCCAGCTGGACGACACCGAGACCTGCAACCGGAACCTGATCGGCACCGGCCCGTTCATGCTCGAGAGCCCCGACGACTGGGTCGAGGGCCGGGAGTTCAAGGCCACGGCCAACCCCGAGTACTGGCAGGACGCCCCCGACGGCAAGCCCTACCCGTACCTCGCCGAGCTGGTCTTCGAGCCGATCATCGAGTCCGAGCAGCGCTCGAACGCCCTGCTCAGCGGGGACATCGACCTGGCCCACTTCTCGGGTGCCCCCGACTTCCTCACCATGCGCGAGGAGCAGGAGGCCGGCAACGTCCGGACCTACGAGTCCAACGCCAACGCCGAGGTCAGCTTCGTCCAGATGAACATCTCGAAGCCGCCGTTCGACGACGTGCGCATCCGCCGGGCCGCCGCCCTCGCCGTCGACCGCGAGGACTACCGCGAGACGATCAACGAGGGCCTGTTCGAGGACGCCTACGGGCCCTTCGGCCCCGGCTCGGTCGCCTACCTCGAGGACACCGGCTTCCCCAACGAGACGAACCTGGACGAGGCCCGGAGCCTGATCGCCGAGTACGAGGAGGAGAACGGCCCGCTGCGGACGATCACCTACCAGGCCACGCCCGGCGCCCAGACGCAGGAGATCGCCCTCTACATCCAGCAGACGCTGGACTCGATCGGCGTCGACATCGAGCTGCAGACGGTCCAGCAGGACGCCCTGATCGACAACGCCATCGCCGGCGACTTCGACATCATGGGCTTCCGCAACTACCCCGGTGGTGACCCCGACGAGCTCTACGTCTGGTTCAAGGGCCAGTCGCCGGTGAACTTCAGCCGCTTCGACGACCCCGAGATCAACGAGCTGCTCGACGCCGGCCGCTCCGAGACCGACCCCGAGGCCCGGGCCGAGATCTACCAGAACCTGAACCGCCGCATGGGCGAGCAGGTGTACAGCGTGTGGGCCAACTTCACGACCTGGATGATCGCCTCGAGCCCGAACGTCTTCGGCTACGACGAGGAGACCATGCCGGACCTGCCCGACGAGGGTGGGCGGCCGTCGGCCGGCCTGGCCGCGGGGCACCCGCTGCTCGGCCTCTGGGTGACCGAGTAGCAGACCCCTCGACCGGACGGATCCACAACCGTGAGCCCCAATGCCTCCCGCATCTTGAAGACGGTCGCCCGCAAGCTGCTCCAGCTGCTGATCGTCCTCTTCTGCGTCACCCTCTTCACCTTCTTGTTGGTGCGCTTCCTGCCCGGCGACCCCGAGGACCTGCTGGTCCCCGGGGCCGACAACACGGGCAACGAGCGCAACGACCAGATCATCCGTGAGCAGAAGGAAGAGGTGCGGGAGGACATGGGGCTCGACAAGCCCCTCCCGGTCCAGTACCTCAGCTGGGTGGGCGGGGTCGCCACCGGCGACCTCGGCTACGAGTACTCCAAGCAGAGCAAGGAGCCGGTCAGCGACCGGGTCGGCCTGGCCCTGCCGTCGACGCTCCAGCTGATCCTGTACTCGCAGGTCATCGCCCTGGCCGTGGCCATCCCCATGGGCGTCCTGTCCGCCTACGGGCGGGCCGGCGTCAACTCGAAGTCCAAGGCCGTCCAGAAGGCCGGGCGGATCTTCGACCGAGCGGCCAACGCCACCGCCTTCGGCATGCTCTCGCTGCCGAACTTCGCGGTGGCGCTGCTGCTGGCCTTCGTGGTCGGCGTCCAGCTCAACCCGCAGCTCCCGGAGTGGATGGACATCAGGCCCCAGGGCTACATCCCCTTCGGCGAGAACCCCACCGACCACTTCTTCTCGATGCTGCTCCCCTCGCTGAGCCTGGCCATCGGGCAGATCGCCGTCTACATGCGGGTGCTCCGCAGCGACCTGATCCAGACGCTGCAGGAGGACTTCATCCTGATGGCCAAGTCGAAGGGGATCTCGAACCGCCGGGTGCTGTGGCGCCACGCCCTCCGCCCGTCGAGCCTGACCCTGGTCACCATCGCCGGCCTGCAGGTCGGCACGCTGATCGGCGGCACGGTGGTGATCGAGGTCATCTTCAACATCAAGGGCATGGGCTACCTGATCTTCGAGTCGATCCTGACCCGCCAGTACCTGATGCTGCAGAGCTGCGTCGCCATCGTCGCCGTGGGCTTCGTGCTGATCAACGCCCTGCTCGACGTCCTCTACACCGCCCTCGACCCCAGGATCCGCCATGCCGGTTGACGCACCCCCCGCATCCGTCGAGGCCGAGGCCGCCGTCGGGGCGACCGGCAACGCCGCCCCCGAGGGCTCCGGTGGCAAGAAGGGGCTGGGCACCGTCGGCTGGATCGCCGCCGCCTGGCTCATCTTCGTCGTGGCCATCGCCATCCTCGCCCCGGTCCTGCCGGTGGACGACCCCGTCGCCCCCGATGCCGAGGCCGGCGCCGGCGCCCCCCTCTTCACCGAGGGCCACCCGCTCGGCACCGACAAGAGCCGGCGCGACGTGCTGGCCCGCCTCGTGTGGGGCGCCCGCTCGTCGCTGATCGTCAGCGTCGGCGCCATCGCCGTGGCCATGCTGATCGGCGGCGCCCTCGGCCTCGTCTCCGGCTTCCGCCGGGGCCGGGCCGACACCGCCCTGTCGAGCCTGTTCGACATCCTGCTGGCGTTCCCGCAGCTCGTCCTGGCGCTCAGCCTCGTCGCCTTCCTCAAACCACCACCACCGGAGGTGGCGACAGATGGGCAGGTGGTCGAGGCGGCCGGTGGCCTCACCGCCATCCAGATCCTGATCATCGCCATCGGCATCGTCGCCATCCCGCTGCTGGCCCGCATCACCCGGGCCACGACGCTCACCTGGAGCCAGCGCGAGTTCGTGCTGGCCGGGCGGGCCCAGGGCGCCCGGGGCCTGCGGCTGATGATCCGCGAGGTCCTGCCCAACGTGATGCCGGCCATGTTCTCGGTGGCCCTGCTGAGCATCGGCATCGCCATCATCGCCGAGGGCGGGCTCAGCGTCCTCGGTGTGGGCGTGGAACCGCCCCAGGCCTCGTGGGGGAACATGATCGCCGAGAACCGCAGCGTGACCCGCGACCCCCGCAACGCCCTGTTCGCGCCGATGGTCGTCGTGTTCTTCACGGTGATGGCGCTCAACTACCTGGGCGACGCCGTCCGGGAGCGCTTCGACGTCAGGGAGTCCGCACTGTGAGCGAGCTCGCGAGCGAACAGGAGGCCAGCGCGTGAGCGCCCCTTCCCTCACCAAGGACCAGCGCCCGCTGCGGACCCAGGACGACGGGGCCGAGCCGCTGCTGGTCGTCGACGAGCTGTCGACCACCTTCGCCAGCCCCAAGGGCCCGATCCGGGCCGTCGAGGGCGTGTCCCTCGAGCTCCACCGGGGTCGCACCCTCGGCATCGTGTGAGAGTCGGGCTCGGGCAAGTCGGTCCTGTCCCGCTAGATCATGGGCCTGGTCCCCTCCTTCGCCAGGCGCACCGGGAGCGTCCGCTCCGAGGGCATCGAGATGGT
>JBQGCF010000432.1:0-8361 GCA_052038315.1 Iamia sp. | reverse complement strand
CTCGGGCATGGACTTCGAGGGCATCGGCCGGGTGGCCGCCAACACCACGCTCGCCGCCTGCGCCGGCGGCCTGGTCGCCGTCTTCTTCGTCTACCCCCGGGGCAAGACGTGGGACGTGGGCATGGCCATCAACGGCTTCCTCGGCGGCCTGGTCGGCATCACCGCCCCCTGCTACTGGGTGTCGCCGGTGGGGGCCGTGATCATCGGTGCCGTCGCCGGCATCATCGTCCCGCTGGTGGTCGACCTGCTCGAGCACCTCCGCATCGACGACCCGATCGGGGCCGTCGCCGTCCACGGCGGCTGCGGCGTGTGGGGCACCCTCGCCATCGGCCTGTTCGCCACCGGGGACTTCGGCCTGCCCGACCCGGTCGTGGGCCACGCCCCGCTCGACACGCCGATCGAGGGCCTGTTCTACGGCGGGGGCGGGGGCCAGCTGCTCGCCCAGGCGATCGGCAGCCTCAGCTGCATCGTCGTGGTGTCGATCGCGGCGGCCGCCCTGATGTTCGGCATCCGCAAGATCCCCGGTGCGTGGAACCTGCGCCTGGCCAAGGACGAGGAGCTCGAGGGCATCGACATCGTCGAGCACGGGCTGCCCGCCTACCACATGGAGTTCGGCCACGGCTTCAGCTACACGACCTACCCGGGCAGCGCCGGACCCGAGTCGAGCGCCCTCGGCCCGGATCCGGATCCGGCCTCGTCCGAGCCCGAGACGGCCGACGCCTGAGCCCCTCGGTCCCGTGCCCACCGACCTCCTCCGCACCCGGGACGACGCCGCCGTGGCGGCCGAGATCCTCCGGTGGCCGGCCGACGCCGACCGCCGCGAGGAGCTCCGCCGCCACGGCCACCCGCGCCTGCTGCTGCTCGACCCCGGGGCGGTGCCGCCGGAGCGGGAGGACGATCGGGAGGACTGGCTCTGGACCCCGACCGACGAGCGCGACCTCTTCGCCCGGCTCAACCGGCTGACCATGCGGTCCCGGGCGCGCGCGACCCGCTCCCGGCCGGAGGTCGTGCTGACGGACGGGATCGTCGAGCTTGGCGACCAGCGGGTCGTGCTCCCGCCGGCCGAGGCGGCGATCCTCGGCGTCCTCGCCGACGCCCCGGGCCGGCTCCGCTCCCGGGCGGTGCTGGAGGCCGCGGTCTGGGGTCACCGCCCCCACGGACCCCGGGCCCTCGACAGCCGCATGTTCACCCTCCGAGCCCGCATCGCTCCGCTGGGGCTCCAGATCCACTCCGTCCGGGGCCGGGGCTTCACCCTCGACCCGACCACCCACCGCCTCACCGAGGAGAACCCGTGATCCACCAGGTCACCGCCATCGTCAAGCCCTTCAAGCTGGAGGAGGTTAAGACCGCCCTCCGCGAGATGGGCGTCCTCGGCCTCACGGTCAGCGAGGCCCAGGGGTACGGCCGCCAGGGCGGCAAGACCGAGACCTTCCGGGGCTCGGAGTACACCGTCGACTTCGTGCCCAAGGTCCGCATCGACGTGCTCGTCGAGGAGGGCGTGCTCGACAAGGTCTTCGAGGTCCTGGGCGATGCGGCGCGGACCGGCAAGATCGGCGATGGCAAGGTGTGGTCCGTCGAGGTGGGGCGCGTGATGCGCGTCCGCACCGGCGAGATGGGGGAGATGGCCCTCTAGGGCCGTCGACCACGGGGACGGAGCGAGACGATGCCGCAGCGATCGACAGCCGAGCGGGGGTGGCGCCTGGCGGCGCTGCTGCTGCTCGGCGTCGTCGCCTTCTTCTGGATGCCCCTCGGCGTCCGCGACGCCAGCGGCGTCAGCTCGGTCATCCCCGCCCTCCGCCCCTCCACCCAGTCCCGGCCGGACCGCCCCGACCGCCCGGCCGCGGCCCGGCCCCGGACCGACGTCCGGGCCGCCCTGGCCGCGGCGCGGCGGGCGATCACCGCCGTGGTCGCGGTGGTCGGCCTGGCGCCCGTCCTGGTCCTCGTCGGCCTCGCCCTGGCGGCCGCCGCCGCCGCCCTCCCCCGACCGCCCGGCCTCGGTCGGCTGCGCTCCCGCGCCCCACCCGCCGTCCCCTGATCCGACCGAGCGCCGGCCCGCCCGGCGCCATCCGCTGATCGCTCGGGCCCCGTGCCCGAGAGGACGAAGGGACACATCCATGTCTGTCGGCGCCGACGCTGACGCCCCCGACGCCGGGCCCGCGCCCGACGTCCCCCTCCTCCGCTGGCCGGCCGAGGCCGACCGCCGCGCCCACCTGGCCACCGCCGGGCGGCCCCGCCTGCTCGTGCTCGACCCCGACGAGCCCCCGCCGCTCGTCTGGGACGACCTCGAGGACTGGGTCCGCTCGCCGGCCGACCCCATCGAGGTGCAGAGCCGCATCGCCACGCTGGCCGACCGGGCCGCCGCGGTGACCGCCCCCGTCCCCACCGTCGACGCCGACGGCATCGTGCGGTGGCGGGGCGAGTGGGCCGCGGTGCCCCCGATCGAGGCCCGCCTGCTGGCGGTCCTGGCCGACCGCCTGGGCGAGGTCGTCCGGCGCGACGAGCTGGTCGACACCGCCTGGCCGGGCGGCCTGGCCTCGGACCGCACCCTCGACGGGCGGATCAAGCACCTGCGCCGGCGGCTCGCCCCGCTGGGGCTGGCCATCCGCACGGTGCGGGGCGTGGGCTTCCTCCTCGAGCAGGCCGGAGCGGGCTGACCCCGAGCGGCTTCCCGAGGGCGGTCCTAGGGTGCCGCCGTGGCTGCACCGATCCGACCTGCCCCGGGCGACGAGCACCTCGCCCACCAGGCCCCCGAGCTGCTGGGACGGGTCGAGCGCCCGCACCCGCACTGGCGCGAGAGCTGGTTCTTCGAGGCCCACCCGCCGACCGCCTCCGACACCGACGACGTCGTCTTCTTCACCATGGCGACGTACCCGGCCCGTCGGCAGATGGACTCGCTCCAGATGGGGCGGGTCGGCGGCGAGCAGATCATCGGGCTGCACCAGCGGGCCTTCGACGGCGACCCCCACACGCCGGTGGTCGGCGGCGCCCGGGTCGAGATCGTCGAGCCCTGGCAGGAGGTCCACCTCTTCGCCGACCCGGCCACGTCGCTGATCGGCGTCGACCTGACCTTCCGGGCCCGGACCCAGCCCTACGTCCTGCGCCGGGGCACGATGCGGGCCGGCGACGAGATCGTCTGGGACCAGCGCCACATCCTCCAGTCGGGGACCTACACCGGCACCTACACGGTCGGCGGCACCACCCACGAGGTCGACGGCTGGACCGGCCAGCGGGACCACTCGTGGGGCGTCCGGGACCACGGCCGCTGCCCGCTGTGGATCTGGTTCCAGATCCAGCTGGAGGACGGCTTCCTCGGCGTCTGGCACTGGGAGCTGGAGAACGGGGCGCGGGTCTACACCGACGGCTGCTGGGCCGGCGCCGACGGGAGCGACCCGATCCCGGTGGTCGACTTCCGCCACGGCACGTCCTGGGACACCGACTACGGCCAGGACGGCTCGGCCGTCAGCGGGTTGGCCGGCGACTGCACCTTCACCCTGGCCGACGGCCGGGTGATCGAGGTCAGCGCCGAGGGCACCTTCGCCCGGCCCTACGAGCCCTTCCACCGGGGCGGCCTCAACCTGATGCGGGTGCGCACCGACGACGGCCGCACCGGCACCGCGATCTACGAGGTCACCGGCGCCCGCCACCACCGGTACTTCCCGGACACGACCGTCCCCGGGGAGCTGCCGGCGTAGCGGCCGGGGTCAGGCCTTGGCCTGGTTGGCGACCGCGGCTGCGGCGGCGGCGACGGCCTCGGGGTCGCCGAGGCTGCGGGCCAGCGGGTCGATCTGCTCGGCGGGGAGCATGGTGGCCTCGTCGAGCTCGTAGACGAGGGGCACGCCGGTGGGGATGTTGAGCCCGGCGATGGCGTCGTCGGCGATCCCGTCGAGGTGCTTCACCAGGGCCCGCAGGCTGTTGCCGTGGGCGGCGACCAGCACGGTCCGCCCGGCGGCCAGGTCGGGCACGATGCCGTCGTACCAGTACGGCAGCATCCGGTCGACGACGTCCTTCAGACACTCGCCCTGCGGCAGCACGTCCGGCGGCAGGCCGGCGTAGCGCCGGTCGTCGTTGGGGTTGAACTCGTTGTCGGGGCCGATGGCGGGCGGCGGGACGTCGTAGCTGCGCCGCCAGACGTGGACCTGCTCGGCGCCGTACTGGGCGGTGGTCTGGGCCTTGTCCTTGCCGGTGAGGTCGCCGTAGTGGCGCTCGTTCAGCCGCCAGTGCCGACGGACCGGCAGCCACGACAGCCCCATCTCGCCCAGGGCCAGCTCGGCGGTGCGGATCGCCCGTGTCTGCAGCGACGTGTGCAGCACATCGACGGCCACCCCGGCCCCGGCCATCAGCCGCCCGGCCTCGGCCGCCTCGGCCTCGCCCTTCTCGGAGAGGGGGCAGTCCCACCAGCCGGTGAAGAGGTTCTCGGCGTTCCAGGTGCTCTGGCCGTGGCGGAGGAGGACGAGCGTCGCGGTCACGTCGAGGAGCGTAGGAGGAGAGGGAGCGGAGACCCGCCTTGCGGTCTCACCCACCCCCTGGTCGGGGTGAGACCGCAAGGATCGGGCGACCGCCCGCACGTCATGCGGGTGGGCCGGCGGGAGCCCCGGGGGCTCGTATCGACCTGGCTTCAGTGGGCGTTGGCGAAGGGGCCGGTGATGGCGAAGGTGATGCCGGGCTTCTGGAGGTTGGCGAACATCCACTTGCCGTCGGGCGAGAAGCAGACGCCGGTGAACTCGCCGTCGTCCCGGGCGTTGCGGGCGAACACGCTCGTGACGCCGTCGGGGCTGACGGTGAGGAGGTGCTGCACGCCGTTGCCGTCCTCGGCCAGCATCAGGCCACCGAAGGGGTTGACGCAGATGTTGTCGGGGCCGTCGGGCTTGTCGGCGCCGCCCGCGGTGGGCTGCTTGTTGACGGCGATGCGGAGCTCGAGGCGGAGCGACGAGGTCTTCGGGTCGTAGCTCCAGACCTGGCCGTCGTGCTCGGCCAGCGAGCCGTCCGACAGGCGGGCGAAGGAGGTGACGACGTAGGCCCGTTCGCCGCCCCACCAGGCGCCCTCGAACTTGCGGCTCCGGGTGATGGGCCCGCCGGCGTTGGCGGGGTCGCCGGTCCACTGGAACTGCTTGCGGATCGAGACGGTGGTGGCCTGCGAGTCGGCGACCGGCACCCACTGCACGGCGAGGCGCTTGCCCGGCGTGGCGTAGACGGAGAGGTCGGTGACGATCTGGCCGTTGTCCCGGCAGAGCATGGCGGTGAGGGTGCCGCCGCGGCGGTAGGCGCCGTAGCGGGCCGTCTTCTCGGTGGGGACGAAGCGGTAGAGCAGGCCGTTGGGGCTGCCGGCGTCCTCGGTGAGGTAGGCCGTGTTGTTCCGCGGGTCGATGGCGACGGCCTCGTGGGCGAAGCGGCCCATGGCCTTGAGCGGGAACGGGGTCTTGTTGCGGGCGTTGTTGGCCGGGTCGACCTCGAAGACGAAGCCGTGGTCCTTGGTGAGGGCGCCGCCGGCCTTGGCCTCGGTCTCCTCGCAGGTGAGCCAGGTGCCCCACGGGGTCACGCCGCCGGCGCAGTTCGTGTGGGTGCCGGCCAGGCTGACGTACTCGTCGAGGAGGACGCCGTTGGTGTCGACCTTGAGGTTGGTCGTGCCGCCGGCCGCGCCGGGGTCGTAGGTGTGGGTCGCCGGGCCGACGACCTTGGGGGTGCCCGAGGTGCTCTGCTCGTGGTTGCGGACCAGCAGGGTCTGGCCGCTGGCGCCGGGGAAGGTGCCGGTGCCGTCGAAGGCGTCGGGTACGAGGGCCCCGCCCCGCATGGGCACGTTGACCTCCGAGAGGATCCGGTAGCGGAAGCCCTTGGGCAGGTCGAGGAGGCCACGGGGGTCGGCGATGATGCGGCCGTAGCCGCCGGTGACGGCGGCCATCGAGGCTCCGGGGGCGGTGAAGAGGGCGCCGACGTTGCCGAGGGCGAGGGCGCCGGCGCCGAGGGCGGAGCTGCGGAGGAGGTCACGACGGGTGAGGGCCATGGGGGTGGATCCTTGGGAGGGGACGGTCGGCGCGACTGTCGACGCGCCATCCGGCCCCCCGATGGCGATCCGGTGGCCGCGGGATGCACATCCGGCGACGATCCCGGCGGGAGCGGGAACGAACCGGGCCCCTCCGGACTCGTGGGGTGGTCAAGAGGTCAGACCAACGGACCTCGGGACGGAATGTGTGCGATCGGCACCGGGCGGCGCGTCCCCCACCCGACCACACGTCACCACCACCCCTGCGATCAAGGAGATCCCTCATGTCCACCACCCGCCGCCTCGCCGCCGCCCTCGTCGCCCTCGTCGTGGCCCTCGTCGCCCTCGGGTCCGGGGCCGGCAGCCCCGCCGGGGCCGCCCCGCCGGGCGCCGCCGACATCGTCGGCGCCGTCGGCTACGACCTGCCCGGCCCGACCGGCACCCACCGGCTGATCTTCACGCCCGAGGGCGACGCCGGCCCGCTGACCGGCTACTCGGTCGAGCGCTGGGACGCGACCAAGACCGAGAAGCTCACGACCTACAGCTTCACCGGCCCCGACGTCGACCCGACCGTCACGCTCAAGGGCCTGCCCGACGGCGTCGTGTTCCAGTACCGGGTCAAGGTCAAGAACGCCGACGGCTGGGGCGCCTTCGGCGACTTCGAGCCGATCAAGATCTGGCCCGGCGACACCTACCACCGGCCCTTCACCTCGGAGCTGGACCTCATCGAGCGCCAGCTGTTCGACTTCTTCGGTCCCGAGACGGGCAACGCCGCCGGCTACTGGTGGGGCCAGATCGAGGACGTCGACGACGTCGCCGGCTTCCTCGACCACCTCGCCACCTCCGACACCCGGGCCAACCGGCTGAAGGTCGTCCGGCTGTACTTCGCCTACTTCGACCGGGCTGCCGGGCCTGCCGGCCTCGACTACTGGCAGCACCAGCTCGACAGCGGCGCGGCCGGCCTGGCCAAGGTGTCGAGCTCGTTCGCGGCCTCCGCCGAGTTCCAGGAGACCTACGGCGACACGACCAACGCCGAGTTCGTGACCCTCGTGTACCAGAACGTGCTGTTCCGGAACCCGGGTGCCAACGAGCTCGCCTACTGGAAGGGCCAGCTCGACCAGGGCCTCACCACGCGGGGCAAGGTCATGATCGGCTTCTCCGAGAGCGCCGAGGGCAAGCACCTGCGCCGGGGCGACACGGCCGTGGCCGACCTGTGGGCGACCATGATGCGCAAGCCCGCCACCCCGGGCCTGCTCGACTCCTACAGCCCCTACGTCGAGGTCGGCGGGGCGGTCGGGAGCCTGGCCGTGATGCTCCTCCCGCTCAACACCTACGTCGCCTACTACGGCGACTGAACGACCGACTTCGGGCGAACGACCACCGCGGAGGTGGTCGTTCGCTCGGAGCTCGTCGAGGTTGATAACGGGGCACTCAACTTCTATGGTGGCCTGCAGTTCAAAGCGATCCTGCACCACCCTCCGACCCAAGGAGACCCCCATGCCCAAGGCCGTCGGCATCGACCTCGGCACCACCAACTCGGTCGTCAGCGTCCTCGAGGCCGGCGACCCCCTGGTGATCCCCAACGCCGAGGGGTCCCGCACCACCCCATCGGTGGTCGCCTTCTCCAAGGCCGGCGAGGTCCTCGTCGGCGAGGTGGCCAAGCGCCAGGCCATCACCAACCCGGGGCGCACGATCCGCTCGGTCAAGCGCCACATGGGCACCGACTGGACGATCGACGTGGACGGCAAGGGCTACACCGCCCAGGAGATCTCGGCCCGCACGCTGATGAAGCTCAAGGCCGACGCCGAGGCGTACCTCAACGACACGGTGACCCAGGCGGTCATCACCGTCCCCGCCTACTTCAACGACGCCGAGCGCACCGCCACCAAGGAGGCGGGTGCGATCGCCGGGCTCGAGGTGCTCCGCATCATCAACGAGCCCACCGCCGCGGCGCTGGCCTACGGGCTGGAGAAGGAGGGCTCGGCCGACGAGACCGTCCTCGTCTTCGACCTCGGCGGCGGCACCTTCGACGTGTCGGTGCTCGAGATCGGCGACGGCGTGTTCGAGGTCAAGAGCACCCACGGCGACGTCAACCTGGGCGGCGACGACTGGGACCAGGCGATCATCGACTGGATGGTCCAGTCCTTCAAGGCGGCCCACGGCATCGACCTGAGCAAGGACCCGATGGCCGAGCAGCGCCTCAAGGAGGCGGCCGAGAAGGCCAAGATCGAGCTCTCCTCCACGCAGCAGACGCAGATCAACCTGCCCTACATCACCGCCGGCGCCGACGGCCCGCTGCACCTCGACGAGACCCTGACCCGGGCCAAGTTCCAGGACCTCACGTCCGACCTCCTCAAGCGCTGCCAGGGCCCCTTCGAGCAGGC
>JBQGCF010000431.1:0-6446 GCA_052038315.1 Iamia sp. | reverse complement strand
CGCCAACCCCTCCGCATCCGGCGCCCGGCCCAACGTGTCCTCGTAGAACCCCGTCACGATCGCCCCCAACCACTCGTCGCTGCTGGTCAGACGGGACAGGACCACGTTCTTGGTCCCGCCCACGTCGAGGTAGCCGGCCTGCTGGGTGACCTCGTCGGCGGTGGCCGGCCGATCGAGGAAGTCCTGGTGGGCGGCCTGGACGAAGGCGGCGTGGGCCGGGACGACGTCACCGCCGCAGCCCGGCCCCTCGACGACCTGCTCGACCATCCACTCCGACGACCGCTGCTCGACCAGCCCGGGGTCCGGGAGGCTGTGGCCGGCGCCCGGGAAGGTCACCATCTCGGTCGGGAGCCCGACCTCCTCCAGCGCCTCCATCGTCCGGACCGCCTGGGCGTAGGGCACCACCGCGTCCTGGTCCCCGTGGAAGAAGATGATCCCGGCGTCGCCCGGGTCGACCAGCGCCGGCTCCCCGGCCCCCATCAGCGAGATCGCCGTGCAGACCTTCGACGACACGCCCGGCGTGCCGCTGGCGCCGGGGTCGTCCGGCGTGGTGGCGGCGAGCACGGCCATCACGCCGCCCGCCGACCCGCCGCCGACGCTCACCCGGCGCGGGTCGACGCCGTAGGTGCCGGCCTGGGCCCGGATCCAGCGGACGGCGGCCTGCATGTCGTGCTTGGCCTCGAAGATCCGCTCCAGCCCGTAGGCGCTGGGCGGGAAGCTGACGCCGCCGGCGCCCTCGTCCATCCGGTACTCGATCGACAGGGCGACGAAGCCCCGCTCGGCGTAGGCCCGGGCCAGCCCGACCATGTCGCCCTTGTTCCCGCCGACGAAGCCGCCGCCGTGGGCCAGCACGACCGCCGGACGGGCGGCCTGGTCGTCACCGACCGGCGTGTAGACGTCGACGTTGAGCTCCTGGCGCTGTCCGTGCTCGTCCGGCGCCGCGCCGTAGGCCACGTCCCGGTCGACCTCGACCTCGGTGAAGACCCGCTCCAGGTACCGCTCCGGCTCGTCGGCCCCCGACGGCGGCGCCCCCAGCACCACCGACAACGCCCCGAGGAGCACCGCCACCGCCAGGACCACACGCCGGGAGATCACGGCCGCGACCGTAGCCACCTAACCTGGCCGGCGGTCGGGAACCCTGGAGGACACCGTGCACACCATCCGTCGCGCCGGCGCGCTGATCGCCGTCGCTCGTCAGCCAGGACCCGGACCTCGGTGACCGCTACGAGGGTCGCTGCACCGTGCACGGGACGGCGTTCCGGATGACCGCCATCTACCAGGTGGGCGCCAGCTACTCGACGGCCTTCGTGGCGACCCGCTACCCGGCGACCGGGAACGGGACGACGAGCCACACCTGCGGGTGGCAGCGCACCGGCGACGGGCCGTGGACCCTGACCTCGGCCTGCAGCTGACCCCTAGAAGAGGTGATCGAGCACCTTCAGCGAGGCCGCGACCGGTCGGGGCCGGAGCGGGCCCGAAGGGCGATCGCCACCAGCTCCGGCAGGGCTTCCCGATCCGACGGCCTGTCGAGGGTCTGCTTCGAGACGATGATGTCGTCGAGACTGGCCACCGCAACCTCGATGCCGTCCATGGTCACGACGCTGGCGCGCTCCCTCAGCTCATCGAACCGCACCTCGCGCCCCGGTGCCGGGAGACCTCGCAGGACGTCGACGTCCCCAGCATCGGAACGCCAGGTCGAGATCTCCAGGCCCTCGATGAAGGCACCGTCCCGATGGGGCACCCGGAACGGTTCGGCCATGCCCTCGACCCGCAGACCCGCATCGAGCTCGTCGAGGACGCGACCCATTCGGTCTCGGTTCTCGTCGTCCCATCGGATGCACACGTCGAGGTCGTGGGTGAGCCGTCGGGCGCCGTAGCTCACCGCTGCCTGGCCACCGACGAGGCGGAACTCGACGCCATGGGCCGTCAACGCCTGGAGCACGACCACTCGCCGCAGGACAGGCCCGTTGGGATCACCCAACAGCCGGTCTGGCGCCCCGGGCCGCGGCTCGACGCTCCAGATCGCTCGCCACGTACTCCAACAGCTCCTCGCGGGTCGCCCGCCGACCTCCGGCGATCACGACGGTGTCGTCCTGCCGCGTGGGCGTCGCGGTGAGGCGCGCCCGCTCCCGCTCCACCTCTGGCACCGGGGTCGCGCCCCGACTCCTTCGAGCGTCAGCCATGCCGCAAGCCTACATAGGGTCGCTCCTGGACCGCGCTGGCGCGTCGGGCCAGGTGAGGCGGTGCCTAGAAGTAGATGATCGACTCGGCCTTGGCCTCGGCGGCGTCGAGGTCGTCGGTGTAGGCGCCGGTCGAGAGGTACTTCCAGCCGCCGTCGCAGACGATGAACACGACGGTGCCCTCGTCGATCTTCTCGGCCACCTTGACCGCACCGGCCAGGGCGGCGCCGGAGGAGATGCCGGCGAAGATCCCGGCCTCGGCGACCAGGCGGCGGGTCCACTCCAGCGACTCGCGGGGGCGGACGATGCGCTTGCCGTCGAGCAGGTCGAGCCCGCCCCACTTCTCGAACACGGGCGGGATGTAGCCGTCGTCGAGGTTGCGCAGCCCCTCGACCAGCTCGCCGGCCGGCGGCTCGACGGCGTAGATCTTGACCTCGGGCTTGTTCTCCCGCAGGTAGCGGCCCACGCCCATCAGCGTGCCGCTGGTGCCCAGGCCGGCGACGAAGTGGGTGATCTCGGGGACGTCGGCCAGGATCTCGGGGCCGGTCGTCTCGAAGTGGGCCCGGGGGTTGGCCTCGTTGCCGTACTGGTAGAGGAAGACCCAGTCGGGGTGCTCCTCGGCCAGGGCCTGGGCCCGGCGGACGGCGCCGTTCGAGCCCTCGCCCCCGGGCGAGAGGATGATCTCGGCCCCGAACACCTCGAGCAGCTGGCGGCGCTCGATCGACACGTTCTCCGGCATCACGATCTTGAGCGGGTAGCCCCGCATCTGGCAGATCATGGCCATGGCGATGCCGGTGTTGCCCGACGACGGCTCGATCAGCACCGAGCCGGGGCGCAGGGTGCCGTCGGCCTCGGCCTCGTCGATCATCTGGCGGGCGATGCGGTCCTTGACCGACCCCGCCGGGTTGCCGCCCTCCAGCTTGGCCAGCAGCCGCACGTCCGGGTTGGGGCTCAGCTGGGAGACGTCGACGACCGGCGTGTTCCCGATGAGCTCGGTGATCGAGGAGTAGACGGCCACGGGGGCTCCGAGGTGGATCGCAGGACGTCCGCTCGGAAACCCGAGTGGACCACTCAGGAATCCTAACCAGCGAGCACCACGGTCTCCTCACGGATGGTGCGATCGGCGAGGAGGAAGGAGCGCAGCACGGGGGTGGCGTCGCGGAGCGAGACGATCACGTACTGCCAGGCCGGGTCGAGGAACGGGTTGTCGGCGTCGTCGACGTCGGTCGGCGAGGGCCACGCCTCCGAGTGGGTGTGCGAGTGGGCCACGCCGACGATCTCCCAGCCCTCGGCCTCGGTGACCCGGTCGGCGGCGTCCCAGCCGTCGGCCCCGATCTCGTAGGTCCGGCTCGACGCCCGCACGTTGCGGACCGGGACGAAGGCCCTGACCTCGACCCGATCGTCGGTCCGCGTCCCCATGAGGAAGCCGCAGGCCTCGTCGGGGAAGCCGCCCAGGGCGTGGGCGATGATCAGGTCGCGGGCACCCCGGTCCAGAACGAGCATCGGCGGCGAGCGTATCCAGGGGTAGCGTCGGCTCTCCCATGAACCCCGGACGGAAAGACGACAGGGTCGTCATCGCCACCAACCGCCAGGCCCGGCGGGACTACGAGATCCTCGACACCTGGGAGGCCGGGATCGTCCTGCGCGGGGCCGAGGTCAAGGCGCTGCGCGAGGCCAAGGTGCAGCTGGCGGACAGCTATGCCCGGCTGGTCGACCACGAGCTCTGGGTGTTCGGCATCGGGATCACCGCCTACTCCCACGCCTCCACGCAGGTGCCGCCCGAGCCGCTGCGCGACCGCAAGCTGCTGCTGCACCGCGAGCAGATCGACGTCATCCGCGACCGCCTCGCCCGCGAGCGGCTCTCGCTGGTGCCCCTGTCGCTCTACTTCAAGGGCAGCCACGTGAAGCTCGAGCTGGCGATCGGCCGGGGCCGGCGCCAGGTCGACAAGCGCCAGGCCATCGCCGAGCGGGATGCGGACCTCGAGGCCCGCCGGGCCATGGCCCGCGGCGCGGCCCAGGCCGCCCGGGCCCGCGCCGGCGACTAGACCCCAGCGCATGCCGCTCCTCGACCTGGTCCTCGACCCCGGCCGGGCCCACGACGACGACCCCGCGCTGATCGCCCCCGAGGTCACCGTGACCCGGGGCGAGCTGCGGGCCGAGGTCGAGGCCATCGCCGCCGGGATCGCCGACATCGTGCCCCCCGGCGGCCGGGTCGCCATCGCCGCCGACAACCGGGTCGCCGTCGTCGCCCTCCTGCTGGCCATCCCCGCCGCCGGCCGGGTCGCCGTCCCGCTGAACACCCGGCTCACGACGGCCGACGTGCTCGGCCAGGTCGCCACCGCCGGCGCCGAGGTCCTCGTCGGGACCGCCGACGAGCTGGGCCGCCTGGGCCTGGGCTCCGATCGGCGCACGGGCCCGAGCACCACGGTCGGCCTCGACCACGGCGTCGGCGACATCAGCCTGGCCGCCCTCACCGCCGTCCCCGGACCGGCCGCCCGGACCCGACGACCCCGCCTCGCCACCGACGACGAGCCGGCGTGGATCATCTTCACCAGCGGGACGACCGGCCGGGCCAAGGGGGCGGTGCTCACCGCGGCCAGCCTGCGGGCCGCGGTCGCCACCACCGCGGCGGCCCGACCGCTGGCCGACGACGACGTCTACCTCTACCCGTTCCCGCTGTACCACGTCTCCGCCTACAACCTGCTCCACGCCCTCCACCGGGGCCGGCCCGTGGTCCTCCCCCGCCGCTTCGACGCCGGTCGCATCGCGTCCCTCGTCGCCGCGCACCGGGTGACGGTGATGTCGCTGGCGCCCACCATGCTCCGCCTCCTCCTCGACCACGTCGCCGAGCACGGCGCCGGCGACCTGGCCACCCTCCGCACCGTCGCCTACGGCGCCTCGCCCATGGCCCCCGCCCTGCTCGCCGAGGCCGACGACGTCCTCGGCGTCGGCTTCGCCCAGGGCTACGGCAGGACCGAGCTCTCCGGGAACGCCGTCTTCCTCGGCCCCGACGACCACCGGCGGGGCCTGGCCGGCGAGGAGCGGCTGCTGAAGGCGGCCGGGCGGGCGGGGCCGGGCGTCGAGCTGCGCATCGTCGCCGGCGAGGTCCAGGTGCGGGGCGGCCAGGTCTGCGCCGGCTACTGGGCCGACCCGGAGGCCACCGCGGCGGCCATCGACGACGACGGCTGGCTCCACACCGGCGACATCGGCACCCTCGACGACGACGGCCTCCTCACCATCGTCGACCGGGCCAAGGACATCATCATCACCGGCGGCGAGAACGTCGCCTCCCGGGTGGTCGAGGACGCCGTCGGCCACCACCCCGCCGTGGCCCGGGTCGCCGTCGTGGGGCTGCCCGACGAGCGCTGGGGCGAGGCCGTCACCGCCGTGGTCGTGCTCCGCCCGGGGTTCTCCGGCACTGCGGACGTGCTCGACGGGATCGTCGCCGAGGCCGGTCGGCGCCTCGCCCGGTTCAAGGTCCCGAAGCGGGTCGAGATCGTCGACGACCTGCCGGTCAACGCCGGCGGCAAGGTCGACAAGGTCGATCTCCGGCGGCGCTTCGCCTGACGCCCGGTAGGGTGGTCCGACCCCCTCGGGGGCCGCTGGATCCTTGACAACCTCATCACCAGCACACGGGGCTGACCGGTTTCGACGTCGGGTCAGTGAGCCCATCGTGCGACCCGAGTTGCTCAGACTCGTAAAACAGGGCACCCAAAGAAGCGCCGATACCGACGACTTCGCTCTCGCCGCCTGATCTAGTCAGGTAGTGGAGAGTCATCGCGATCCCACAAGGGACACGCGGGGCCAGACCACCACAGCCCGGCAACAGAAGTGGTGGTGGACGGCGGGAGAGACCGCTGGCCGCAGGGGAAGACCGCTGACCGCCCGGAAAGACGGGCCGGTGCCTTTGGCAACCCACCCGGGGGCGCACCAGCCGTAGAGGTGCAGACACGGGAACGGTCGTAGCGCGGTCGGTGATCGCCTGGCGGACGGGGGTTCGATTCCCCCCAGCTCCACCGGTGCGCCCCATGATGGGGCGTGCTCTCCGATGTGATCGGCGACCTGCTGCCCGCCGCGCTCGCCGTGGCGTTCAGCCCGTTCCCGATCGTCGCCGTCGTCCTCATCCTCGGGACGCCGCGGGCGCGGGTCAACGGGCCTCTGTTCGCCCTCGGGTGGCTGCTCGCGCTGTCCGCCGTCGCCACGGTCGTCGTGGTGCTCGGCGGCGCGGCCGACGACGACGTCGCTGACACGGGCATCGGCTGGGGT
>JBQGCF010000430.1:0-19805 GCA_052038315.1 Iamia sp. | reverse complement strand
CGCCGCGGTGGCCGCCCTGGCCGAGCGGGCCAGCCAGCAGTCGGCCGACGACGAGGGGGAGCGCCCGTGAAGCGCTGGCCCCCGCTCGTCCTGGTCGTCGCCCTCCTCGTCGGCGGGCTGATCGTCGGCCGCCAGGGCTCGGAGCGGGCCGGCGAGGGCCCCGGCCCCGTCGACCCCGCCACCCTCCTCCCCGTGGCCGCCCCGTCCGACGCCCTCGACGGCTCGTGGTTCTGCGCCGGCCAGTCCTCCGGCGAGGACACCCCGGCTGACGGCACCGTCGTGGTCGCCAACGTCGGCGACGAGCCCGCCCGCGGCACCCTCGAGGTCGTGGCCGCGGCGGCGACGCCCGGCGGCGAGGCCCCCGACCCGGTCGTCGAGCGGATCGAGGTGCCGGCCCGCACGACCGAGCGCTTCCCCCTGGCCGGGCTGCTCGAGGCCGACTGGGTGGCGGCCCAGGTCCAGGTCGAGGGGGGCACGGTCGTCGTCGAGCACGAGGTGGTGGGGGAGCACGGCCGGGACGCGGCGCCGTGCGCGTCCCGGGCCTCGGACGCCTGGCTCCTCCCGGCCGGGGCCAGCACCCGTGACGCCGCCTTCACCCTCGCCATCTACAACCCCTACGAGGGCGAGGCCCGGGTCGACCTGGCCTTCACCACCGACGAGAGCGTCCGCGAGCCCTCCGACCTCCAGGGCCTGGCCATCGCCCCCGGGGCGGTCGTGGCCGTCGACGTCTCCGCGGTGGTCACCGAGCGACCCGTGATCTCGACCACCGTCGCCGCCACCCGGGGCCAGGTGGTCGTCGACCGCATCCAGACCTACGACGGCCAGGGCGCGGCCACCACCGACGACGAGGCCGAGGCCGAGACCTACCAGCCCGAGGGCCTGACCGTCACCGGTGGCGTGGCCACCCCCCGGCGGGTCTGGGCCTTCCCGGCCAGCGTGAAGGCCGGCTTCGTCCACGAGCAGCTCGTCCTGTTCAACCCGGGCGAGGAGGTCGCCGAGGCCGAGGTCGAGGTGGTCCTCGACGACCCCGAGCGCAACGGCGTCCTCGACCCCCTCCCGGTCACGGTGCCGCCCGGCGAGTTCACCGTCTTCGACGTCGACGGCGTCGAGTCGATCCCATCGGGCGTGACCCACTCGCTGACCGTGCGCTCCGAGTCGGGCCCGGCCCTGGTGGCCGAGCGGCTGCTCGCCGCGGCCGGTGAGAACGCCCCCTACGTGGGCACCGCCAGCTCGACCGGCTCACCCCTCGCCGCGGAGCGCTGGGCCTTCGCCACCGGCCCGGACCCGGACGACGAGGCCGGGCGCATCGTCGTGACCAACCCCGGGACCGAGCCGGTCGAGGTCGAGCTGGCCGCCTTCGGTGACGGCGAGTCGGAGCCGATCACGGTCGAGGTCGACGGCGAGGACGTCACCAGCGTCACCCTCGCCGCCGGCGAGCGCCGCGAGATCCCGGTCGCCGGCCTGGCCGACGACCGCCGCTCGCTCTCGGTCACCGCCACCGGCCCGGTCGTGGCCGAGCGCCGGCTCTACTTCTCGGTCGAGGACGAGACCGGCACGGGCACCTCGACGGCCATCGGCGTCCCCCTGCGCGACGGCCTCGTCCCCCTCGACTGAGGCGCGGCGCCGGCCAGGTGGCACCCTGGCCCCGTGGAACGGCTCCTGGTCCTCGTCGTGCTGGCCGCGCTGGCCGGCGTCGTCGCCGCCGTGGTCCGCAGCCGGCTGGGCACCGATGCCCCGACCCGTCCGGCCTGGGCCGTGCCCGACCACGTCGACCGGGCCGACCTCGTCCGCCCCGACACCCCCTGGATGGTCGCCGTCTTCAGCTCGTCGACCTGCCTGGCCTGCCGGGCCACGTGGGAGAAGGCCCGCCAGCTGGAGAGCGACGAGGTGGCCGTCCAGGACATCGACTCGATCGCCGACAAGGCCCTCCACGAGCGCTACGGCGTCGACGCCGTCCCCCTGCTCCTGGTCCTCGGCCCCGACGGCACCGTCCGCACCAGCTTCCTCGGCGAGCCCAGCGCCGCCGACCTCTGGGCCGCGGTCGCCGAGGTCCGCTCCCAGTAGGCCGCTCCCAGTAGAACGGTCGCCATGGCGAGCGTGCGCGACGACCTGATCAGCGCGGCGGAGCGGCTGTTCGCCGAGCGGGGGTCCGACGTGGTCAGCCTGCGGGAGATCAACGCCGCCGCCGGGTCGACCAACGCCAGCGCCATCCAGTACCACTTCGGCGGTCGCCCGGGCCTGGTGCGGGCGGTGCTGGAGAAGCACGACGTCGCCATCGAGCAGCGCCGCCACGAGATGCTCGACGCCTACGAGGCCCGGGGCACCGACGACCTGCGGGCGCTGTGCGCAGCCCTCGTCGAGCCGCTGGCCGCCGAGCTCGGCGTCGACGGGGGACCGGGCTACCTCCAGCTGAGCGCCGACCTCTACAACCGGCCCAACCCCACCTTCGACCTCGGCGCCCTCGGGCACACCAGCTTCGGGCGCTGGCGGGCGCTGGCCGAGCCGCTGCTCAGCCCCGAGGCGGTCCGCCTCCACCGCCGGTTCGACTCGCTCCGCTTCGCCGTGTCGGAGCTGGCCCGCCGGGCCCGGACCGGGCGTCAGGACCACCGCCTCTTCACCAGCCAGCTGATCGACCTGGTCACCGCGCTGCTCACCGCCCCGGTGTCGGACCAGACGAAGCGCCTCCTGCGACGCTAGGGTCCGAATGCACATGCATTAGACCCGAGGAGGCCGTCATGGCGTGGGACTTCCAGACCGAGCCGGAGTTCCAGGAGAAGCTGGACTGGATCCAGCGGTTCTGCGAGGAGAAGGTCGAGCCCCTCGGCCACGTCTTCCCGCACGCCGTCCGCCTGCCGGACCCGGCCGTCCGGGCCTACGTCCAGGAGCTCCAGCAGGAGGTCAAGGACCAGGGCCTGTGGGCGCTGTTCCTCGACGAGGAGCTGGGCGGCCCCGGCTTCGGCCAGCTCAGGCTGGCCCTGGTCAACGAGATCCTCGGTCGCTACCCGGCCGCCCCGCAGCTGTTCGGCGCCGCCGCCCCCGACACCGGGAACATGGAGATGCTCGCCGCCTACGGCACCGACGAGCAGAAGGAGCGCTGGCTCACGCCCCTCCTGAACCAGGAGATGTTCTCGGCCTACTCGATGACCGAGCCCCAGGGCGGTTCGGACCCCAACCTGTTCAGGACCCACGCCGTCAGGGACGGCGACGAGTGGGTCATCAACGGCGAGAAGTGGTTCACCTCGGCCGGCCGGGTCGCCGACATCCTCTTCGTGATGTGCACCAACGGCATGTTCGTGGTGCCCCGCGAGACCCCGGGCGTCGAGATCATGCCGGAGCCCCGGAACCACAACCACATCAAGTACACCGACGTCCGGGTGCCGCTCGACCACCTGCTCGGGCCCGAGGACGGGGCCAAGATCCTGGCCCAGCGCCGGCTCGGCGGCGGTCGCATCCACCACGCCATGCGCACGATCGCCCAGTGCACGCTGGCCCTCGACATGATGTGCGAGCGGGCCCTCTCCCGGGAGTCGCACGGGGCGATCATCGGCGAGCACCAGATGGTGCAGGAGAAGATCGCCGAGTCCTACGTGAAGCTCAAGATGCTCCGGCTCTACGTGCTGGAGACGGCCTGGAAGATCGACCAGAGCTCGACCCAGGAGGCCCGCACCGACATCGCCGGCGTGAAGTTCACCATGGCGCGGGTGCTGCGGGAGATCAGCTTCGACGCCCTTCACATCCACGGCTCGCTGGGCACGACCAACCTCACGCCGCTCCAGGACATGTACGCCTCGGCGCCGACGATGGGGCTGGCCGACGGGGCCGACGAGGTCCACAAGGCCACCGTCGCCCGCCGGATCCTCAAGGGCTACCGGCCCCACGAGGGCTACTTCCCCCGCGAGTTCATCCCGTACAAGCAGGAGCAGGCCTGGGAGAAGATGCAGGCCGTCTTCGCCGATCGGCCCGAGCTGGCCCAGGCCGCCGAGAGCTGGAAGAAGTACTTCTCCGGTCGCCGGGGCGGACGCCGTCGACTGGGATGGTGCCTGGCACCATCCGAGTCGGATCAGTCGACGTTCGTGGTCTCGACGCTGGGCTGCGGGTCGGCCGCCGCCATGGCCACGAGCCGCTTGACGGTGGCACCGTCGATCGTCTCGTGCTCCAGCAGCGAGCGGGCGACCATGTTGAGCCCGCCCCGGTTCTCGGTGAGCAGGGTGCGGCAGCGCTCCTCGGCCTCGCGGAGGATGCGCTCGATCTCCTCGTCGATGATGTTGGCCATGTTCCCGCTGTAGCTGTCGCGCTGCTGGTGCATCAGGTCCTCGCCGAGGAAGACCTGGCCGCTGCCACCCCACGCCTGCGGGCCGACCTTCGGGCTCATGCCCCACTCGGTGACCATGCGGCGAGCGCTGGTCGTGGCCTTCTCGAGGTCGTTGCCGCCGCCGGTGGTCATGACGTCGAAGACGATCTGCTCGGCGACGCGCCCGCCCATCATCATGACGAGTCGGTCCTCGAGGTAGTTCTGGTCGTAGCTGTGCTTGTCGTCCTGCGGGAGCGACATGGTGACGCCGAGGGCCATGCCGATCGGGAGGATCGTGACCTTGTGCAGCGGGTCGGTGTGCTCGAGCAGGACCGAGCACACCGCGTGCCCGGCCTCGTGGTAGGCGGTCAGCTCCTTCTCGGCGTCCGACAGCGCCATCGACTCGCGGCGGGCGCCCATCAGGACGCGGTCGCGGGCGTACTCGAAGTCCTCGTTGCCGATCGACTGGCGGCCCTGGCGCACGGCGTGGAGGGCGGCCTCGTTGACCAGGTTCGACAGCTCGGCGCCGCTCATGCCGGGGGTGCCGCGGGCCACGACGTTGAGGTCGAGGTCGGGCGAGAGGCTCTTGCCCTTGGTGTGGACGCCGAGGATGGCCAGCCGCTCGGACATCTCCGGCAGGGGCACGACGACCTGGCGGTCGAAGCGGCCCGGGCGGAGCAGGGCCGGGTCGAGGATGTCGGGCCGGTTGGTGGCCGCCATCATGACGATGCCCTCGGTGGCCTCGAAGCCGTCCATCTCGTTGAGCATCTGGTTGAGCGTCTGCTCGCGCTCGTCGTGGCCACCGCCGAGGCCGGCACCACGCTTGCGGCCGATCGAGTCGATCTCGTCGATGAAGATGATCGCCCGGCCCATCTTCTTGGCCGTCTGGAACAGGTCGCGGACCCGGCTGGCGCCGACGCCGACGAACATCTCCATGAAGTCCGAGCCCGAGACCGAGAGGAAGGGCACGCCGGCCTCGCCGGCGACGGCCCGGGCGATCAGCGTCTTGCCCGTGCCCGGGGGGCCGACCAGCAGGATGCCCTTGGGGATGCGAGCGCCGATCTGGCCGAACTTCTCGGGGTGCTTGAGGAAGTCGACGACCTCGGTGATCTCGACCTTGACGCCCTCGTAGCCGGCCACGTCGGCGAACGTGGTGCCCGGGCGCTCGGTGGAGTAGGTCTTCGCCTTGCTCCGGCCGATCGACATGATGTTGCCCATCTGGCCCGACGCCCGGCGGTTGAGCATCCACAGCAGGAAGGCGAAGAAGCCGAAGGGGAGCAGCAGGGGGAGCCAGGTCTCGACGAAGCTCGGGCCCCGCGTCTTGGGCTTGAGGTCGACGTCGTGCTCGGAGGCCAGGCTGATGACCTCCTGCGGCGCCTCGCGGAAGCCGGTGGAGCGGAACTTCTTGCCGTTGGTCAGCTCGCCGGTGATCTTGGCCGAGGCGTTGTCGAACTCGATCGACTTGACCTCGTCGGCCCGCACCTTGTCGCGGAACTCGGAGTAGGAGATCTCGTCACCGGTGCCGCCCCCGGACGAGACCGCCAGGATGATGATGCCGACGAAGGCGGCGACGAGCACGTAGAGCGACCACTTCGGCCACCCGGGGGAGGAGGGGCTGGAGCCGCGCCCGCCGGGGCCGGAGCCTTCGGGGGGCGACGGGGGAGACGGTGGGCCCTGCTGGGACATGGCGCCATGGTAGGGGGCTTGACACGGCTCGCGGCCATCACTGATCAGGTGATCGGGGGCCGGTACCCTTGCCCCATGGCCCGCCGCTGTGCCCGTCCCGACTGCTCCCAGGTGGCGACGACGACGCTGGCCTACGAGTACGAGACGTCCACCGTCTGGCTCACCCACCTCACCGACGAGGCCCACCCCATGACCCACGACATGTGCGAGGCCCACGCCGACCGCATGTCGGTGCCCCGGGGCTGGCAGCTGCGCGACCGCCGCGACGTCGTCCCGCTGCCGCTGTTCGGCGGCAGCGCTCTGGCCAGCTAGCCCTCCCGACAGGGCCGCCACGGGCGCGATGGGTAGTCTCGCCCCCTCGTGACCGCGCCCGTCCCCACCCGCACCGACCCGGTCACGGACCCTCCGTCCTGGGGCATGGGGGAGGTGGCCATCGCCGCGGTGGCGACCCTGGTCATCAGCGCCATCCTGGGCGGGATCATCCTCGGCATCGCCGGGGCCGAGGACGCGGAGGACGCCTCGCTGGTCGCCATCGCCTTCGTCCAGGCCACCCTGTGGGTGGGGATGGTCGGCTCGGTGGCCCTCGTCCTGCGCCGGCGGGGGGCGACCCTCGCCGATCTGGGGCTGCGGTTCCGGGCCGTCGACGTGCCGATCGGGATCGTGGTCGGCGTGCTGAGCCAGCTGGTGCTGGTGCCCCTCATCTCCGCCCCCTGGACGGCGCTGCTGGGCGAGTCCTCCGACGAGCTCAAGGAGCCGGCCTGCCGGCTGGCCGAGAAGGCCGACGGCTCGTCGCTCGGCGTGGTCCTGCTCGTCCTGATCACCGTGATCGGGGCGCCCTTCGTCGAGGAGCTGTTCTTCCGGGGCTTCGTGCAGCGGGCCGCGGTGGCCACCTTCACCCGCGGCCTCCCGCTCGACGACGAGCAGGCGGCCCGCACGGCCCGGCGCCTCGGCACCGGCTTCGGCCTGGTGCTGACGGCGGTCCTGTTCGGGCTGATCCACTTCCAGGTGCTGCAGGCCCCGGCCCTGATCGCCTTCGGGCTGGTCCTCGGGCTGCTGCGGCACCGCACCGACCGGCTGGGCGCCAGCATCGTCGCCCACATGGCCTTCAACGCGACGACGGTGGTCAGCCTGGTGGTCCTCTCCTCCTCGATCGACGACCAGTGCGGTGACGTGCTCGGCCGCCTCGGGGGTCTCGCCGGGTGACCGTCGACCTCGAGAAGCACGTGGAGCCGGTCGAGGACCCGACGACCCCGCCCTCGGGGTGGGAGCACGTCCGCAACGTCCTGCTGATCGCCCTGCGACGGATCGGCGGCACGTCGTGGGAGACGATCGCCACCGGCGTGGTGGTCGTCGCCAGCGCCGTGTTCGTCTTCTACACGGTCCACCCGAAGCTGGTCTTCACCGACAACACGCCGACCGGCGGAGACATGGGCTCGCACGTGTGGGGCCCGATGTTCCTGATGCGGGAGGCGCTCCCGCACGGCCAGCTCACCGCCTGGGCCCCCGACTGGTACGCCGGCTTCCCCGCCTACCAGTTCTACATGGTCGTCCCGATGCTGCTGATCGTGGTGGTCCACGTCGGCGTGCGGAACCCGCTGATCGTGCTGTCGCTCCCGGCGATGCTGGCGCTGATCCCGCTCGGCTGGTTCGTACCGAGGCTCCACCGGTTCCGCTGGGGCCTGTTCGGGCTCGGGATCTTCCTCACCGTCCTGGTCGTGCCGGTGCCCTACGGGGTCGCCTTCAAGCTGGTCGCGGTGTCGGGGCTGGTCGGCATGCCCGTCGCCGCCTGGGCCCTCGGCCGCCTGTCCGGCGCGCCGTTCCCGATCCCCCCGGCGCTGGCCCTGGGCTCGCTGTTCTTCATCTACAACCTGGAGCCGACGCTCAACTCCGGCACCGGCAACATCATCGGCGGCAACCTGACCTCGACGATGGCCGGGGAGTTCAGCTTCTCGATCAGCCTGACCCTCGCCCTGCTCTACCTCGGCTGCCTGATCCGCGGGCTGCGGACGGGCAAGGGCCGGGGCACCACCGCCGTGCTGCTCGCCCTGTGTGGGCTGTGCCACATCATCCCCGCCTTCTACGCCCTCGGGGCCACCGCGGTGGCGCTGGCGGTGTGGCCGGGCAAGGCCCGACTCCGGTGGTTCCTCCCGATCGGCCCGGTCGCCGGGCTGCTCAGCGCCTTCTGGGTGATCCCCTTCGCCGGCCGCCACGCCTACGTGAACGACATGGGCTGGGAGCCCCTGCCCCACGTCAACGGGGGCGACACCCGCCCGGTGTGGGAGTACCTCGACACCAGCGGGAAGCTGGTCGCCCTGCTCGCCGTCGGGCTGGTGCTGGCCGCCGGGGCCACCCTGCTGGCCCGGTCGCTGATCCCGGCCTCGGCCGGTGTGCTCCGGGCGATCGGCGTGCCCCTCGCCGGGGCCAGCGGGTTGCTCGCCGGCGGCCTGGCGACCGTCTACGTCCTGGGCCAGGTCACCGCGGTCGAGGCCGGGCTGGGCCCCGAGCAGACCACCGTCGGCGACGACGGCGCCCAGACGATCTGGAGCTACCTCCTCCCGTCGAGCGGCGCCCTGCACCTGCCGTTGCTGGTGGCGGGGGTCGGCCTGGTCGTCGGCATCGTCTTCCAGCAGCGGCTGGCCTACCTGCTGGCGGCCATGGCGGCGGGTGGCGCGGTCGGCTTCGTCGTCGTCCCCGACGGCCGGCTGTGGAACGCCCGGCTGCTGCCCCTCTACTACCTCGCCCTGTTCCTCCTGGCCGCCCTGGGCGTGGCCGAGGTGATCCGGGCCGTGTCGATCCTCGTCTCCCGGCGGCCCGAGCGGCCGACGCCGTGGATCGGGGTGGCCGCCGCGGTGCCGGCGACGCTCGCCGTGCTGATCTTCCTGGGCGGGCCGCTGATGCTCGACCAGCTGCCCGACCGGATCGAGGTCGTCAACGACCAGGGCCAGCCCAACCTGGCCGGCATCACCCGGACCTACACCAACCCGGGGTCGGGGTGGGCCGAGTTCAACTTCAAGGGCCTGGAGGGCCAGCAGGCCAAGCAGGGCCAGCCCGACGGGGCGACGGTGCCGAACGGCCAGGGCGGGTGGCCCGAGTTCCGGGCCATGGTCGACACCATGCAGACCCTCGGCGACGACCCGGCGCACGGCTGCGGCCGGGCCTTCTGGGAGTTCGACCGGGACCGCATCCAGTCCTACGGCACGACGATGGCGCCGATGATGCTGCCGTACTTCACCGAGGGCTGCATCGGCTCGATGGAGGGCCTCTACTTCGAGTCCTCGGCCACCACGCCGTACCACTTCATCACCCAGTGCAAGCTGTCCCAGGCCGGGTCGTGCTCGCAGCGGGACCTGGCCTACACGTCGTTCGACATCGACACGGGCATCGACCAGCTCGAGCTGATGGGCGTGAAGTACTACCTGGCCGCCTCGCAGACCGCGGTCGACGCCGCGTCCCGTGACGAGCGGCTGACCGAGGTCGCCGTCTCCGGGCCCTGGCACGTCTACGAGCTGGACCCGGTCGAGACGGCCATGGTCGTCGGGCTCGACCACCTGCCGGTCATCCTCGACGGCGTCGAGCCGACCCAGGACAGCTGGCTCGACCCGGCGATCGCCTGGTTCAACGACCCGGACCTGTGGTCGACGCCGTTCGCCATCGACGGGCCGTCGGACTGGCCCCGGGTCGACCTGCCCACGCTGCCGGCGGAGAACGACGACGGCACGGTCCGGCGCTTCGGCGACCGGGAGCTGCCCGAGCTCCCGAGCGAGGAGGTGCGGGCCGCCCGGGTCAGCGATGTCGAGGTCGAGGCCGAGAAGCTCTCGTTCCGGGTCGACGAGCCCGGCACCCCGGTGCTGGTCAAGGTGTCGTACTTCCCGAACTGGAAGGTCTCCGGCGCCGACGGCCCGTACCGCATCTCGCCCAACCTGATGGTCGTGGTGCCCACCTCGGAGGAGGTGGTGATGACCTACGGGCGCACGACGCTCGACTGGGCGGCCTACCTCCTGACGGTCCTCGGCATCATCGCCCTGGTCGGCTTCTGGCGCTTCGGCCCGGTCCCCATCCCCGAGGGGATCCTCGACCGCCGGCGCCGCGAGCGGGCCGAGGCCCGGGCCGCGGCCGCCGCCGTCCACCCCGCCGCCCCGGGCCCCGGGCCCGACGATCCCGACGCCGGGCTCCCCCCGATCCTCGGTCCCCCCGAACCCGAGCCGCCCCCAGCGGGTGATCCCCTGCCGTGAGGGAGCGGTTGCGCCGGTTCGCCTCGATCGGGGTGATCGCCACGCTGGTCGACGTCGGGGTCCTGCTCCTGGCGGCGCGGGTGGTCGGCCTGATCGTGGTGGCGGCCGACGCCGCGGCCCTCGTGGTCGCCGCCCTGACCAGCTTCTGGCTCCACCGCCAGATCACCTTCGCCGGCGACCCGGCGGTGCGCTGGGTGCACCGGCCCCTCGCCTTCGTGGTCACGGCCGTGGTCGCCGGGGCGGTCGACGTCGTCGTCCTGCGCACCCTGGTCGAGCTGACCGGGTGGGACTCGGCCCCCGCCCTGGTGGCGGCCAAGGTGCCCGCCATCGCGGTCGCCTCGGCGGTGCGGTTCGTCGCCTACCGGTTCGTGCTCTTCGGCGTGGTCCGGGCCGAGCTGGCCGAGCGGGTCGAGCGCCCGCCGGCGCCCGGGTCGGCCCGGCTGAGCGTGGTCGTCCCCGCCTACCGGGAGGCCGACCGGATCGGCGCCACCGTCGAGCGGGTCCGGGCCGAGCTGGCCCCCGTCGCCCCGGGGCGCGAGCTCGAGGTCGTGGTGGTCGACGACGGCTCGGCCGACGGCACCGACGCCGCCGCCCGGGCCGCCGGCGCCGACCAGGTCGTCGTCCTCCCGGCCAACCGGGGCAAGGGCGCCGCCGTGCGGGCCGGGGTGCTGGCCGCCCGGGGCCGGACGATCGCCTTCACCGACGCCGACCTCTCCTACCCGCCGGGCCAGATCGCCGACCTGCTGGCCGAGGTCGAGGCCGGCTGGGACGTGGTCGTCGGGAGCAGGGTCCACACCGAGACGTCGACCCTCGTCAGGGCCCGGGCGGTGCGGGAGCTGGGCGGCCGGCTGATCAACCTGACGACCCACGCCGTCCTCCTCGGCGCTCACCGGGACACCCAGTGCGGGCTCAAGGCCTTCCGCTCCGACGTGGCCCGCTCGCTGTTCGCCCGCACCCGGGTCGACGGCTTCGCCTTCGACGTCGAGCTCTTCCACCTCGCCGAGCGCGACCGCCTCTCGCTCCGCGAGGTCCCCGTCCGGGTCGCCAACGCCGAGCGCTCCAGCGTCCACGTCGTCCGCGACGGCCTCCGCATCGTGAGGGACCTGGCCAGGATCATCCGCGACGGCCGCGCCGGCGCCTACGACCTCCCCACCGACGATCCGACCGCAGCCCCCGAGCGCACGTCGTGACCGAGCGCCGGGCCGAGCTGTTCGAGGAGGTGCGGTCGCGCGTCGACCTGGCGAGGCCGGGACGCTTCGCCGTCAACCTTCGGCCGAGCTACATGTACTTCCACGACCGGGAGCGCACCTTCCTCGACCTGTACGTCAGCCTGCAGCGGGGCGATCTGCTCACCGTCGAGTGCGCGACCGTGCAGGGGCACCCCGAGACCTTCTGGGACCTCCGCCCGCACCTCGATGCCATCGAGCGCCGGGCCGCGCTGCCGGAGCCCTTCGACGTGAGGGAGCCGGGATCGCCAGGACGACAAGGCCCGCTCCGGAAGGGCGTCATCGCCGTCCACCGACCTCGCCCGGACCTGCAGATCGACACGGGGATGAGCGAGGCCGCGATCTGGTCGGCCGATCGGGTCATCGCCCTGCACGACGCCATCGAGCCCTACTGGTCGACGACCCGCACGGCCCGTCAGCCTTCGCGCCGGCGGTCCAACGATGCCTCCGCAGGCGATGCGCCGGTCCGACTGGGCCTCCCCCGTCCCTTCCGCCCCATGACGGACCCGGAGCCCGTCGGGAGGTTGGTCGACGGCGAGTCGACTCGCCAGGGGCTGAAGGACCACGAGGACACCGTGGCCGTTCTCGACGGCCTCGTGTGCGGAGCCGGCCTCGAACCGCTGTACGGCGGTGACCCCTCGTCGACATCAGCTGGTGGTCCGGAGGACGGCTCGTCGTGGTCGAGGTGAAGTCGATCACCAGGCTGAACGAGGCGCACCAGGTCCGGCTCGGGTTGGGCCAGGTCGTCGACGACGCCGCCTCGCTGGAAGCGGCCGGCCACCACGTCGTCCCGGTGCTGGCGACGAGCGTCGAGGTCACGCCGGGTCGTTGGGATCGGGCCTGCGCCCGGGCGGGGGTGCGCCTGGTGGCGCCCAGCGGCTTCGACCGTCTGGTCGCCGAGGTGTGATGCCCCTGGTCAGGGGGTTGTTCGAGATTTCTCGGGGGATGTGTCGATCGGGCGGGACGGCGTTCGTGGGATGGGGGAGGGACGGTACGGTCCGGCCCCGAGACCCAGGAGAGAGAACCCCATGAAGCAGTACATGCTCAGCGTCCACCACGATCCGACCTTCTACGAGGGTGACGCTCCGGAGATGAGCCCGGAGGAGATGCAGGCCATGTACGAGGGCGTGGCCGCCTTCAACGAGGAGGCCATCGCCGCCGGCGCCATGGTCTTCGGCGGCGGGCTGATGCCGCCCGACACGGCCACGGTCGTCCGCACCGAGGACGGCGAGATGCTGCTCACCGACGGCCCCTACGCCGAGACCAAGGAGTTCCTCGGCGGGTTCTGGATCTTCAAGGCCCCCGACCTCGACGCCGCCCTCGAGTGGGCCCGCAAGGCGGCCGACGCGCTGCAGGGCGGCCCGATCGAGGTCCGGCCCCTCCAGGAGGAGACGGAGGACTGAGCGGCCCGACGCAGGAGGACCCGCACGCGGTCCTCGACCGGATCTTCCGGGAGGAGCGGGGCGCCGTCGTCGCCACCCTGATCCGCCTCCTCGGCGACATCGACCGCGCCGAGGAGGCGGTCCAGGACGCGTACCTCCAGGCCGCCCGGGTGTGGCCGGAGCGGGGCGTCCCGCCCAACCCGGGCGGCTGGATCGTCACCACCGCCCGCAACCGGGCGATCGATCGGGTCCGCCGCGAGGCGACCCGGCAGGACCGCTACGAGCAGGCCTACGCCCTGACCGACCACGACCCGGAGCCCGAGGAGGTGGGACCGGTGCGCGACGACCGACTGCGGCTGATCTTCACCTGCTGCCACCCGGCGCTCGACCGCCGGGCCCAGGTGGCGCTGACCCTGCGCCTGCTCGGCGGGCTGGAGACGCCCGAGATCGCCCGGGCCTTCCTCGTCCCCGAGGCGACCATGGCCCAGCGCATCGTCCGGGCCAAGCGCAAGATCCGCGACGCCGGCATCCCGTACCGGATCCCCCGTGACGCCGAGCTGCCCGACCGGCTGGCCAGCGTCCTCGCCGTCGTCTACCTCGTGTTCAACGAGGGGTACACGGCGACGGCGGGTGCGGACCTCCACCGCACCGACCTGACCGCCGAGGCGATCCGCCTGGCCCGGGTCCTGGTCGACCTGATGCCGGACGAGCCCGAGGTCCTCGGGCTGCTCGCCCTGCTCCTGCTGACCGAGGCCCGGCGCCCGGCCCGCACCGACGCGGCCGGCGACGTCGTCCTCCTGGCCGACCAGGACCGGTCGCGCTGGGACCACGAGATGGCGGGGGAGGGGCGGGCGCTCGTCCACCGCTGCATCCGCCGGGGCGCCCCCGGCCCGTACCAGCTCCAGGCGGCCATCGCCGGCGTGCACAGCCAGGCGGCCACCGCCGAGGCCACGGCGTGGGACCAGATCCTCCAGAGCTACGACATGCTCGCCGCCATGAGCCCGAGCCCGGTGGTGCACCTCAACCGGGCCGTCGCGGTGGCCGAGGTCCACGGGCCCGAGGCGGCCCTGGCCGAGGTCGACCGGCTGGCCGGCGCGCTGGAGCGGTACCACCTCTTCCACGCCACCCGGGGCGAGCTGCTCGACCGTCTGGGCCGGTCCGACGAGGCCGCCGCCGCCTTCGGGCGGGCCCACGACCACGCCGCCAACGACGCCGAGCGACGGTTCCTGGCCAGGCGGGCCACCGAGATCGGCCGCCGGACGACCGACGGCTAGGGTCGGTCGGCCATGGCCGACCTCGATGCCATCTTCAAGGCCTACGACGTCCGCGGGCTGGTCGGCGACCAGATCGACGCCGCCGTCTGCCACGCCATCGGCGGCGCCTTCGCCCGCTTCGCCAAGGAGGCGGAGGGGGCCGAGCGGATCCTCGTCGGGCGCGACATGCGGCCCAGCGGGGTGCAGTTCGCGGCCGCCTTCGCCGAGGGGGCGCAGGCCCAGGGCGTCGACGTGATCGACATCGGGCTGTGCTCGACCGACACGGTGTACTTCGCCTCCGGCCACCTCGGTGCGCCGGGCGCCATGTTCACGGCCAGCCACAACCCGGCCTCCTACAACGGCATCAAGTTCTGCCTGGGCTCGGCCAAGGCGGTGGGCAAGGACACCGGGCTCGACCGCATCAAGGCCACGGTCCGCGACGGCGTGCCGGACCACCCCGGCGAGCCCGGCCGGCTGAGCCAGCAGGACCTGCTGGGCGCCTTCGTCGACCACGTCCGCTCGTTCGTCGACACCGCCGCCTTCGCCCCGCTGAAGATCGTGGCCGACACGGCCAACGGCATGGGCGGTCTGGTCGTCCCGGCCGCCTTCGAGGGCCTGCCGGTCGAGCTCGAGGTCCTCTACCCGGAGCTCGACGGCACCTTCCCGAACCACCCGGCCGACCCCATCCAGGTCGAGAACCAGCAGGACCTCATCAAGCGGGTCCTGGAGACGGGCGCCGACATCGGGCTGGCCTTCGACGGCGACGCCGACCGGGTGTTCGTGGTCGACGACAAGGGCGAGCCCATCTCCGGTTCGACCACCACGGCCATGGTGGCGGTGGGCGTGCTGGAGAAGGAGCCGGGGGCGACGATCCTCCACAACCTGATCTGCTCGAAGGCCGTCCCCGAGATCATCAGCGAGAACGGCGGCACGCCGATCCGCACGCAGGTCGGCCACTCGCTGATCAAGGCGGTCATGGCCGAGACCGGCGCCGCCTTCGGGGGCGAGCACTCGGCCCACTACTACTTCCGTGACAACTGGCGGGCCGACAGCGGGCTGATCGCCGCCATGCACGTCATCGAGGCCCGCAGCAAGGCCGGCGTGCCCCTGTCGGAGATGCGCACGCCCTTCGACCGCTACGCCATGTCGGGCGAGATCAACACGACGGTCGACGATCCGCTGGCCGTCATCGAGCGGGTCGCGGCCGCCTTCCCCGACGGCGACCAGGACCGCCTCGACGGGCTCACCGTCGACCTCGGCACCTGGTGGTTCAACCTGCGCCCGTCGAACACCGAGCCGCTGCTGCGCCTCAACCTCGAGTCTCCGACCAAGGACGAGACCGACGCCCACGTGGCCGAGGTGCTCGGCCTCATCACCGGATCGGCGCCCGCCGCTCCCTGACCACCGGAGGACGCGCCATGGCGCTCGACCCCCAGCTGCTCGACATCCTGGCCTGCCCCGAGGACAAGGGCCCGCTCCTCTACTTCCAGGACGAGTCGGCCCTCTACAACCCCCGGCTCAAGCGGCGCTACCGGATCGAGGACGACATCCCGGTGATGCTGGTCGACGAGGCCGAGACGGTCGACGACGCCGAGCACGACCGGCTGCTGGCCAAGGCCGAGGCCGACGGCGTGAAGCCGACCTTCGAGGCCTGAGCACCTTCTCGATGAGCGGGGACAGCAGCCCCACCCGGCGGGGCATCGACACCCTGGGCCTGCGCGACGCGACCCTCGCCCTGGGCGACCAGGTGGCCGAGGCCGTCGCCGTGGGCGAGGCCGTCGGCGGCCTGCCGAGCGGCGAGGAGATCGCCAACGTCCTCGTCCTGGGCATGGGGGCCAGCGGCAGCGTCGGCGACGTGCTCGGCACCATGGGCGAGCTGTTCGTCCCCATCCCCCTCGTCGTGGCCAAGGGCTACGACGCCCCCAGCTTCGTGGGCGACGACACCCTCGTGGTCGTCGTGTCCTACTCGGGCGAGACCGAGGAGACGATCCAGGCCGCCGAGGAGGCCGCCGCCTCGGGGGGCCGGCTGCTCGTCGTCACCTCCGGGGGCGAGCTGGCCCGCCTGGCCCCCGGCTGGGGCGCCTCGGTCGTCCCGGTGCCGGCCACCTTCCCCGCTCCCCGGGCCGCGGTCGGGGCCATGGCCGTCCCCGTCCTGATCGCCCTGGAGCGGATGGGCATCTTCCCCGGCGCCCACGGCTGGATCCAGGCCGCCGTCGACCAGCTCCGGCGCCGGGCCGACCAGCTCTCGGCCGACGGTTCGCCGGCCGCCGCCCTGGCCCGCCGGCTGGGCCGGACCCTGCCGATCGTCTACGGCGCCGGCACGGTCGGCCGGGTCGCCGCCACCCGCTGGAAGACGCAGGTCAACGAGAACGCCAAGACCCCGGCCTTCGCCGGCGCCCTCCCCGAGGTGGGCCACAACGAGGTCGTGGGTTGGGGCCAGCACGGCGACCTGACCCGCCAGGTCTTCCAGATGGTGTTCCTCCGCCACGAGGAGGAGCACCCGCAGCACAGCGCCCGCTTCGCCGCCCTCGAGGCCATGCTCGACGAGGTCGTCGGGGGCATCCACACCGTCGAGGCCGAGGGCGAGGGGGCCCTGGCCCAGCTGCTCGACCTGGTGCTCCAGGGCGACATGGTCAGCCTGGAGCTGGCCGCCCAGGAGGGCATCGACCCCGGGCCCACCCCCGCCCTGGACGACCTCAAGCGCCTCCTCGCCCAGGCCTGACCGCGGTTCGCTGTCGCACCCCGTGCGTAGGGTGCGGACATGAGCCGCAGACGGAAGCAGCAGCACCGGCGGCCCGGCCGCGCCGGGTGGGGCGACCCGTCCCCGGTCGGCCCGCAGGCATCGACCGGCGCGCCGCTGGGGGCGGGCGACGTGCGCCAGCTGCTCCTCCTCGTCGGGCGAGGGCGGCGGGAGGCGGCCCAGGCCGCCCGGCGGGCCCTGTTGGCCGCGCCGGCCGAGGACGTCCAGCCGGTGGCCGAGGCCTTCGCCACCGAGGTGCTCGACGAGCTGTGGGCGACGGGCTGGCAGCCGGCCGAGGTCGTGTGGCAGGCCCGCCGCCGGACCGTCGCTGCCGGCGCGGCCGCCACCGCGGCCGTCGGACTGGCTGCCGTCCGCTGGCCCGCCGACGCCGTCCACCCCGCCTGGCGGGCCCAGCTCGACGAGCTCGGCGTCGTCCTGCCGGCCGCCGGCGCCCCCACGGCGGGCTGGCTGACGTCGGTCGTCGGCGGGGTCGACCTGGTCGGGGTGCTGCTGGGGCTGCCGCCGATCGAGGTCCTGCTGCCGGTCCCGGGCCGGCCCGACGTCCCGGTGGCCTCGGCGGCCGCCGCCGGTGGCGAGGTCGACGGCATCGACGCCAAGGTCCTCGAGCGGGTCCGGGCCCTGCTGGCCAAGGCCGAGTCGAGCACCTTCGAGGCCGAGGCCCAGGCTTTCACGGCCAAGGCCCACGAGCTGATGACCCGCCACGCCCTCGAGCACGCCCTGGTGCCGTCCGGCCCGGCCGCCCACGACCGTCCGGTCGCCCGGCGGCTGTGCGTCGACGACCCCTACGCCGAGGCCAAGACCCACCTCGTGGCGGTGATCGCCGATGCCTGCCGTGCCACCGCCGTGCTGCTCGGGGGGCTCCAGATGGTCACCCTGGTCGGCTTCCCGTCGGACCTGGCCGAGGTCGACGTCCTCTACACCTCGTTGCTCGTCCAGGCCCAGGGCGCCCTCGACCAGCTGGCCCGCGACGCCGAGCCCGGCTCCCGCGAGCGCACCCGCGGCTTCCGCTCGTCGTTCCTCCGGGGCTTCGCCCAGCGCATCGGCGATCGCCTGCACACCGCCGGCCGGGAGACGGTGGCCGACCTCGACCGGCAGAGCGGTGGCGCCCTCGTCCCGGTGATGGCCGAGCGGCGGGAGGCGGTCGACCTCCACGTCGCCGAGATGCACCCCCGCCTGCGCACCAAGCACGCCTCGACCCCCACCGACCGCCTCGGCTGGTACGCCGGCCGCCAGGCCGCCGACCGGGCCGACCTCCCCCGCCAGCACCTCCCCTCCGGCTGAGCGGGCCGAGGCTCAGGCGGGGAGGGGGAGGGGAAGGGCCAGGGTGAAGGTCGAGCCCTCGCCGGGGGTGGACGTCACCGTGGCGGTGCCGCCGTGGGCCTCGACGATGGCGGCCACGATGGCCAGGCCCAGCCCCGAGCCGCCCGGCCCGGGGCCCGAGCGGGAGCGGGAGCGGTCGGCCCGGTAGAAGCGGTCGAAGACCCGCTCGGCCACCTCGGCGTCCATGCCCGGGCCGGTGTCGGCGACGGCGACGACCGCCCGGCCCCCGTCCACCGCGACCGACACCGAGACGGCGGCGTCGGGCGGGGTGTGGGCCCGGACGTTGGCCAGCAGGTTGTCGACCGCCTGGCGGAGCGACATGGCATCGCCCGAGACGACGACGGGAGCGTCGGGCACGACCAGCGAGAGCGGCCGGCCCGGGTCGATGGCGCCGGCGTCGGCCACGGCCAGCCGGGCGATCTCGGCCAGGTCGACGTCGAGGTGCTCCATCGGCCGGCCCTCGTCGAGCCGGGCCAGGGTGAGCAGCTCCTCGACGATCAGCCGCATCCGCTCACCCTCGGCCTGGATGCGGGCCATGGCCCGGTCGACCTGCTCGGGCGAGCCGGCCATGCCCGACTGGTGGAGCTCGGCGTAGCCGAGGACGGCGGCCAGCGGGGTGCGCAGCTCGTGGGAGGCGTCGGCCACGAACCGGCGCAGGGCCTCCTCGGACGCGGCCGTGTCGGCGAAGGCCCGCTCCAGGCGGTCGAGCATCCCGTTGAGGGCGGCGGCCAGCCGGGCCACGTCCTCGACGCCGTCGGTGGACACGCGGGAGGTCAGGTCGCCCTCGCCGATCGCCTCGGCGGTGTCGATCATGGCGTCGAGAGGCCGGGTGACCAGCCCGCTGACGACGGCGACGGTGACGCTGATCAGCAGGGCGGCAGCGGCGGCGGCGACGAGCAGGACGGTGCCGACGGTCCGCATGACCTCCTCCCGGTCGGCCAGCGAGCGGGTGACGATCACCAGGCTGCCGTCGTCGATCTGGGTCACCAGCGCCCGGTACTCGACCGAGCCGTCGGCGCTGGCAAGGTCGAAGGGGTCGCCGGCCCGGCCCCGCAGGGCGGCGACGGCCCGGCGGTCGGTGGCGATCGGCGGGTCGGGGTCGTCGGGCGCCCCCGAGGCGACGAGGGTGACCTCGCCGTCGACGCCGACGAGGGTGATGCCGTAGGTCGCGTCGCCGAGCGAGGCGGACTCGTCCTCGGCCAGCCCCTTGAGCTCGTCGAGCTCGATGATCTCGAGGGCGGCGGCGAGGGCGCCCGACTGGTCCCGCAGCTCCTCGTCGATCTCGGCGGTGAAGCGGGCCTTGACCTGGATCCCGGCGACGATGCCCACCAGGACGGTCACGAGCAGCACCGAGCCGACGATCCAGGCGGTGATGCGCCACCGGGTGGGCAGGCGGGGGGCGTGGACGCGCCGCACCGCTACTCCGTCCCGTCCCGCAGCACGTAGCCCACGCCCCGCACCGTCTGGATCACCCGGGGCTCGCCCAGCTTCTTGCGGAGGTAGGAGACGTAGGTCTCCACCACGTTGGGGTCGCCTCCGAAGTCGTACTGCCAGATGTGCTCGGCGATGCGGCCCTTGCTCAAGACGATGTCGGGGTTGAGCAGGAAGTACCGGAGCAGCTTGAACTCGGTGGGGGCGAGCACCACGGGTTCCC
>JBQGCF010000429.1:0-22935 GCA_052038315.1 Iamia sp. | reverse complement strand
GCACCCTCGACGTAGGCCCGCATGTAGCCGGGGAAGGTGATCGTCCGGCCCGAGGCGCTCCACTCCGTGGGCGTCGGCTCGGGGCGACCGGCCTCGGCGGCCGGGGCGGCGAAGCGGACCGACAGGGTGCGGCCGCGGGCGTCGGCCATCTGGCAGGCGATCGTGCGCTTCCAGATCAGGTCGTAGAGGGCGAGGCTGTCGCCCCGCAGCTCGCCCCGGAGCGAGTCGGGGGTGCGGAAGGTCTCGCCCGCCGGGCGGATGGCCTCGTGGGCCTCCTGGGCGTTCTTGACCTTGCGGGCGTAGGTGCGGGGGGCGTCGGGCAGGTACTCGGGCCCGTACATCTGGGAGATCTGGCTGCGGGCGGCGGTGATCGCCGTCTCCGACAGGTTGGTGCTGTCGGTCCGCATGTAGGTGATGTAGCCACCCTGGTAGAGCTCCTGGGCGACCCGCATCACGCCGGCGGCCGTCATCCGCAGCTTCCGCCCGCCCTCCTGCTGGAGGGTCGAGGTCATGAACGGCGCCTTGGGCCGGGAGGTGAAGGGCTTCTCCTCCACGCTCGTGACCGTGAAGGTGGCGTCGGCCAGGCCGTCCCGGAGGGCCTCGGCCCGGGCCTGGTCGAGGACGACGACGCCCTGCTTGTTGGTCTCGCCGTCGGCGCCGAAGTCACGGCCCTGGGCGACGCGGCTGCCGTCGATGCCGATCAGCGCGCTGGAGAAGGCCGGGTCGGTGGCGAAGGCGGCGCTCAGGTCCCAGTAGCCGGCGGGGACGAAGGCCATCCGCTCGCGCTCGCGCTCGACGACCAGCCGCACCGCCGGGCTCTGCACCCGGCCGGCCGAGAGGCCCTGGTTGACCTTGCGCCAGAGGACGCTCGACACCGGGTAGCCGAAGAGGCGATCGACGATGCGCCGGGACTCCTGGGCGTTGACCAGGCCCATGTCGATGTCGCGCCACTCGTCGACCGCCCGCTCGATGGCGGGGCGGGTGATCTCGTGGAACACCATCCGCTTGACCGGGACGCGGGGCTTGAGCTCCTCCAGCAGGTGCCAGGAGATGGCCTCGCCCTCGCGATCCTCATCGGTCGCGAGGTAGAGCTCGTCGACGTCCTTGAGCAGCGCCTTGAGCCGTCTGATGACGTCCTTCTTGTTGGCGTTGACCTCGTAGGTGGGGGCGAAGCCCCCGTCGACGTCGACGCCCAGGCCCTTGGCCGGGAGGTCGCGGATGTGACCGACCGAGGACTCGACGACGAAGTCGTCGCCGAGGATCCCCTCGATGGTGCGCGCCTTGGCGGGCGACTCGACGATCACGAGCGATCTGGCCATATCGCGGTGAAGGGTAAAGGCGGTCCCGGCCGTTGTGTCAAGCACGCGCCGTGGTCGGGTGCGTCCTCGGGCCCCCCTTTTCGGCTAGGAATCGACCATGCCGGTGCCCCGACCGCACCCCGACGAGATCGTCGTCGAGGTGCCCGCATCGGTCCGCCGGAAGCGGGAGACCCGCATGCTGGCCCTGTTCGTGGTGGCCGCCCTGCCCGTCGCCGCGGTGGTCTGGCTGATCGTCGGGCCGGGGGTCGCGCTCCTCTACGTCGCCGCCCAGACCCTCTTCCTGTGGTTCGGGCTCCGGCGCCGCCACCGGCCGGTCCTGCGGCTGTCGCCCGACGGCCTGTCCTACGAGCCGGGCCGGTTCCACCTCCGCTGCGCCTGGGCCGACGTCGACGCCCTCGGCGAGGTCGACCTCCCCGACGGGCGGGTCGAGGCCCTGGTCCTGGCCGAGGGCCACCTCCACTGGGCGGTCGACCCGGCCATGCGCCGCCAGGTCCAGGCCCGGGGCTGGGACCGCATCATCCCGATCGGCACCTTCGAGCCCGAGTGGGAGTGGGGCCAGATCGGCCAGGCCTTCCGCCAGTGGGCCCCCTGGGTCTTCGAGCTCGAGCCCCCCACCGACCTCTAGTCGTCGGTGCCGGGCCTCCGGCGCTGCTGCTTCTTCTCGGACGTCTCCCGCTTGGCCTGGAGGCGACGCTCCTTGGACCCGCGGCTCGGCCGGGTCCGCACCCGTGGGCGGGGTGGGACCAGGGCCTGGCGGAGGGCGGCGGCGAGCCGGTCCCTGGCGATGTCGCGGTTGCGGGCCTGGCTGCGCTCGTCGTCGGCGACGATGCGGACCTCGGGCCCGAGCCGGGCCGTCACCCGGCGCTTCTGCTCGGGCCGCAGCACCGAGCTGTGCTCGACCGAGAACCGCAGCTCGACCCGGGTGCTGGCCTTGTTGGCGTGCTGGCCGCCGGGACCACCCGAGGGCGTGAAGGTCTCGACCAGCTCCCACCCGGGGATGGCCAGGCCGTCCTCCACGGGGAGGTCGTCGGCCACGGCCGTCAGGTGGCGGCCGGCGCCTCGGCGTCGAGGACGACCCGCACCCGCGTGCCGTCGGGGCCCGAGGTGATCTCGGCCTCGTCGGACAGGGCCTTGATCAGCGGGATGCCCAGGCCCCGCTCGATCCGCAGCCGGGACGGGTCGGTCACCGGCGGGAGGGCGCTGAGGTCCTCGGGGTCGAAGCCGCCGCCCTCGTCGTCGATGATCACCTCGACCCGCGACGAGCTGAGGTGGCACTCGATGGCGATGGTCGAGTCGAGGTCGGCGGGGTCGACGCCCTGGTCCTGGGCCCGCACCCGCAACGCCTCGATGGCGTTGGTGCAGGCCTCGGACACGATCACGCGGAGATCGTCGACGCGCTCGTCGTCCAGCAACGGGTCGATCCGGGCCGTGCCGGCGATGACCATGCGCACGAGCGCCAGGTACTCGGGCTGGGCCGGGACGCGGAGGTGGACCACGTCGTCCTTCATCAGGAGGGGACGGTGGCCTCGTCGACGCTGCGGTGGATCGCGAACACCTTGGTCAGACCGGTGATCTCGAACACCTTGAGGATGCGGGGCCCGGTGCAGACGAGGGCGAGGTCGCCCTCGTTGGTGCGGACCCGCTTCAGCGCCCCGACCAGCACGCCGAGCCCGGTGGAGTCGATGAAGTCGACCTTCTCCAGGTCGACCACGATCCGGGTGCGGCCCTCGCCGACCAGGCCCACCAGCCGCTCCCGCAAGCGGGGCGCCGTGGCCACGTCGACCTCGCCCGAGACCGCCAGGACGGCCCAGCCATCCCGCTCGGTGAGCTCCAACCCCAGTTCGATCACGTCCAGCTCCTCAGGCATCGGTCGGCCACCGCAGGCAACGCCCCTGCACGGTACACCGCGAGGCGCCTCCTCCCTGCTGACGGTGCCGCCACCCACCGTGAGGGGATGCCACCTGTGGAGTTACGGGGATGTCGTTAGCATGGCGCCGGGCGGACACCCGTTCGCCCCGCCGCCCGACGTCGCCCCGGCCCGCCCCCGCAAGACAGCCATGACGCTCCTCACCGACGCCGCCCCCGACCGCCTGCTCGAGGTGCTCGACCAGCGCGCCGAGGGGCTGGTCCACGTCGAGCGCATCCCGCCCCGGCCGGCCCGCTTCGCCGAGCTGGTCCCGCCCCTGCCCGAGCGGCTGGCGGGCGTCGTGCCCCACGCCCGGCTGTGGGTCCACCAGGCCGAGGCCATCGCCCACGCCCGGGCCGGCACCCACGTCGCGGTGGCCACCGGGACCGCCTCGGGCAAGTCGCTCTGCTTCCAGCTCCCGATCGCCGAGGCCGTCACCGAGCCCATCGCGGGCGGCACCGCCCTGCTGATCGGGCCGACCAAGGCGCTGGCCCAGGACCAGCTGCGGGCCCTCGCCGCCCTCGACGTGCCCGGCCTGGTCGCCACCACCTACGACGGCGACTCCACCCCCGAGGCCCGGACCTGGGCGCGGGCCAACGCCAACGTCATCCTCACCAACCCCGAGATGCTCCACTGCGGGCTGCTCCCCCACCACGAGCGCTGGGCCACCTTCTTCCACCGGCTCCGCTACGTCGTCGTCGACGAGCTCCACACCTTCCGGGGCGTCTTCGGCAGCCACGTCGCCCACGTCCTGCGCCGGCTGCGGCGGCTCTGCGACCGCTACGGCTCCGACCCCACCTTCGTGTTCGCCTCGGCCACCATCGGCGACCCGTCCGGGCTGGCATCGGCCCTGATCGGGGCCCCGGTCGCCGAGGTCACCGACGACGGCTCGCCCCGCGGCGAGCGGCTCGTCGCCCTCTGGAACCCGCCGCTGGTCGACGCCGGCTCGGGGGCCCGGGTCTCGGCCCACAAGGTCACCGCCGCCCTGCTCGCCGACCTGGTGGCGGCCGACCACCGCACCATCGCCTTCTGCCGGAGCCGGCGGGGCACCGAGGTGGTGGCGGCCGACGCCCAGCGCCGGCTCGGATCGCTCGACTCCTCCTACGCCGGTGCGGTGCGGCCCTACCGGGGCGGGTACCTCGCCGGCGAGCGGCGGGAGATCGAGGCGGAGCTGTTCTCGGGGCGGCTGCGCGGCGTCGTGGCCACCTCGGCGCTGGAGCTGGGGGTCGACGTGGGCGGGCTCGACGCCTGCGTGCTCGACGGCTTCCCGGGCACCATCGCCTCGCTGTGGCAGCGGGCCGGGCGGGCCGGGCGGGCCCAGCAGCGGTCGCTGGCCGTCCTGGTGGCCGGTGACGACGCCCTCGACCAGTACCTGATGGCCCACCCGTCCGAGGTCTTCTCCCGGGCCCCCGAGCCGGCCGTGGTCAACCCGGACAACCCCTTCGTCCTCGACGCCCACCTGGCCTGCGCCGCCTACGAGACCCCGCTCGCCCCCGAGGACGCCCGCTGGTGGGGCGAGGAGGTGCTGGCCGACGGGGTGCGCCGGCTGGTGGTGGGCGATCGCCTCAAGATCCGCAGCGCCACCCGGCTGACCCGCTTCGGCGGCGCCGGCCCCCGCGCCGTCTGGTCGGCCCGGGGCTTCCCGTCCCACGGCGTCGGCCTGCGCTCCGGCGGGGGGCGGGAGGTCCGCATCGTCCGGGCCGACGGCACCCTGGTCGGCACCGTCGACGAGGGCCGGGCCCCCGAGGTCGTCCACCCCGGCGCCGTCTACCTGCACCAGGGGGTCGCCTGGCGGGTGGCGTCGCTCGACCTGGAGGACGGCTGCGCCGTGGTCGCCCGCTCCGACGGCTCCGAGTCGACCCAGGCCCGCTCGCAGATCCACATCTCCGTGCTCGACTGCGAGCGGACCCGGCCGGTCGGGCGGGCCCAGCTGGCCCTCGGCACGGTCGAGGTCACCTCGCAGGTCACCGGCTACCAGCGGCGCGACGTGGCCAGCGGCGAGGTGCTGGGCGTGGTCGAGGTCGACCTGCCCCCGTCCCGCCTCGTCACCCGGGCCTTCTGGTACGAGATCCCCACCGGGCTGCTGCGCCGGGCCGGGCTGGCCCCGGCGGCCTGGCCGGGCACCCTCCACGCCGCCGAGCACACCGCCATCGGCATGCTCCCGCTGTTCACGATCTGCGACCGCTGGGACGTCGGCGGCGTCTCCACCCCGTGGTGCACCGACCTGAGCAGCCCGGCGATCTTCGTCTACGACGGCTATCCCGGCGGCGCCGGCATCGCCGAGCTGGGCTACGACGCCGGCCACCGCCACCTGGCCGCCACCCTCGAGACCCTGCAGCGCTGCCCGTGCACCGACGGCTGCCCCTCCTGCGTCCAGTCCCCCAAGTGCGGCAACCTCAACGAGCCCCTCGACAAGGCCGGCGCCATCGCCCTCCTCGAAGCCCTCCGCCTGCCCGCCACCTCCACGCCGCCCACCCCCACCCCCGGTGTCCAGCCCGCCGCCCCCGGCACCCCCGGCGCCGCGGGATCGATCGCCGGCGTCCCCACCAGCGACCCCGCCGCCACGCCCCGCTCCGCCTGACCCCCGGGCGCCCACAGCCACCCGCCCGGCCGGACCTCTGCGGTCGCCCCACCGTCACCCGCTCCGGCCGATGGTCCGGCGGCCGACCGCCACCGGTTCCGTCGGATCATCCGACGGACCGGCCGACAGCGTCCCGGTCGGACCCTGTCGCCGCCCGAACGGAACGGACGTCGCCCGGGGACCGACGCGATCCGGCCCTCGAGCCGACACGGGGACAGCGTGCACGATCCCGCCCGAAGCGTCTCCACTCGGGCCGTCGGGACCCGCCGACGTCCGGCGGGACCGATCGGCGGGACCGACCGGCGTCGGGAGAACCCATCGGGGGGAACCCGTCTCGACGCGCCCTCCGGCGTTCGTCAGCCGCCGACTGCAGTCGTTCCGGCCCTGGTCAGCGGCGGGACGTCCGGCCCGCCCCCCGCTCGGGCCGGACGCCGCGTCGCGCCCGCGGCACCCGTCTGGCGAGGGTGTTCGACGTCAGTGCAGCGACACCTGCCCAGCGCTTCCCGGACGGGAGCGGCGGAGGTACCAGCCGATGTGGGCGGCGACGGTGAGCATCAGCACGGCGATGGCGAAGGGCGCCACCAGACCCGGTGAGCGCTGCTCGCTGGTCTCGACGAAGCCGGCCACGGGTGAGGTGGCCGACGCCGTCTCGGTGCCGTCGCTCGACGCCGCCGCCCGCCGGTGCTCCTCACCGGGGACGAAGGCCTTGTCCGAGACTCCGTAGGGCAGCTTCTCGGTGTAGCCATCGGGCAGCGGCGCGGGCGAGCCCGAGCCCCGGCTCGGACCGGTGTCGCCCGTGGTACCGGGCGGTGGCGTCGTGCTGGACGGCGGCGGCGGGTCGGTGGCCGGGGGCTCGGTCGCCGGAGGCTCGGTGGCGGGCGGCGGGGTGGGCGGCGTGTTGGGCTGGCGGTACTCGGCCCAGATCACGCCGTTGGACAGGGGCGACACGATGGTCGAACCGCCCGGCCCCTCGGCACCCCACCGCACGGACCTCATCATCAGGGGGGAGTGGGTGTGCTCCGTCGGGATGGCCATGCCGAGGTCCTCGATCGGCAGGAGGACCTCGTCATAGTTCATGACGACGACCCAGCCCGACGCCCCCGGATCCGTCGAGGGGGCCCAGGTGAGGTTGATCTGCTCCTGCGTCACCGGGTCGATGTCGGGCCGCGGCGGGGCGGGAGGCGCCTCGGCCACCGCGATGTTGCGGGTGGTGGGCGAGCCCGAGTCGCCGCCGGCGTTCCGGGCCACGGCCTCGAGCCGGTACGGCCCGTTGCACACCACGTCGAGCTCGGCCGCGTAGCGACCGTCCTCGACGGGCACCGTCTGGCTCAGCGGCTCACCGCACGACGCGGGCAGCGGGACGGTGGAGGTCGGCACCGCGGTGATGGTCACCGACTCGGGCTCGAAGAGCGGGTAGGCGGCATCGCCCTCGACCAGCAGGAGCTGGGTCCCGCTCACGGTGCCCTCGGTCGGGGTGTCGATCGTGACGTGCCAGGGGAGATCGGCCGCACCGGCTGGCGCCGACGCCGCGGACACGCCGAGGACCACCGCAGCGGCGGCGCTCCAGAGCAGTGGGCGGCAGTTCATGCTTCACCTCGGATGTCGGGCGGGGTCTGGCCACCACGGTCCTCGAGCAACGGTGTCCCGACCAGGTCGGCCTGGAGCACCAGCCGCTCTCGGGCCGACCCCTTGGGGTGGCAGGTCGTGAGCGTGAGTTGTGGAACGTCGGTTGGGGCCACCACCTCGACATCGTCGGGGGTGACCACGAAGGCAGCCGCCCTCACCTTATATCTGCACGTGCCCAGTGGCGTCTCCAACGTGATCTCGTCGCCTGGCTGAACTTCGTCCAAACGGTTGAACGGCTTCCCGAAGGTGGTCCGGTGCCCGGCGATGGCCACGTTCCCCGAGCCGCAGGGCAGGGCCGTCTCGGGGTAGTGGCCGGCCCCGGCGCGCAGGGCGGCCTGGGTCGTGCCCTCGACGACGACGACCTCGACACCGATCGACGGCGCCTTCAACCGGGTCAGGCTGTCGCCCGACTCGACCCGGCCGGCGACGAAGTCCTCCGCCGCCTGCGGGCTCTCGATCTGCTCCTCCAGCTGGTCCCGCAGCCGGACCTGGAGACGGGCCTGGTACTGGTCGGTCCAGAACGGCCAGGTGATGCTGACCCCGGCCGCCACCACCAGGATCGCCGTCAGCGCGCCCAGCGAGCGCCGCACGGCCCGGGATCGGCCCATGCGCTCGCCCCACGGGGGCTTCACCCGCGTCGCTGCCGGTGCTGCCGCCACGGGTTCGGGTGGCTCGGCGCTGCGAGCCGGCAGGCGCCCCGGACCGAGCACCAGCGCCACCAGCGCCGACGCGCTCAACCCGGCGGCGACGACGATCAGCAGCGACGTGGTGCTCACGGTCGCTCCGGCGGCTGGCATCGAGCGAGGGCTCGGGACGTGGTCATCGATCGGGGTCCTGGTTCAGCGGTCTGGTGCGGGGTCGTGGGGACGTGGCGCCACTGGTGCGGCCGGCCAGGCCCAGGCCCGGGTGAGCCTCCGGCGCGCGGGGCGCTGGCTCCGGGCTCCGGGAGCGGATCGAGGCCACGGCTCGGGCCGGAGCCGGGGCCAGGGCGTCACCCCGTTGGGCCGTCATGGCGCCGGACCGGGATCGGTGGTCGAGCCGGTCCGGCGCCGGATCGGTCAGATGCCGTGGGGGCGACGGGTCCGGCGGAGGGCCAGGAAGGTGACCGAGGCGCCCACCGCCAGCAGCACGCCGATCGACAGCCAGCGGCCGTCGCCACCCGTGCGGGGCAGCGCCTGGCGGGCCGGCGGGGTCGAGGCGGGCGAGACGACGGGCGGGTCGGCCGGGGGCGGCGTGGGCGCCGGCTGGGCGGCCGGGCGCTCGACGGCGGCGGCGGCGTCGGCCACGGCGAACACCACGCCGCCGTCGGGCAGGCCGGTGCCCAGATCGAGACGGACGTTGGCGGCCGTCGAGGTCGCCGTCGTGTCGCTGATCGCGTCCTCGCCGTCGGCGACCGTGATGCGGGACGTCAGCGGGTCCGGCAGCGGCAGGTCGACGGTCTGGCCCGGCGGCACCGGGATGGGCGTCGCCGGCAGGCCCAGGGCCTGGACCAGGGCGGCGCCGGGGGTGATCGTCACCGGGGCGACGACGTGCTCGGCGGTCAGCTCGTCGCCCTCGTAGGTCGCGGTGGCGACGGAGCGACCGATGTTGATGGTGGCGGCGATCCCGCCCAGGATCTCGATGGTGGCCCCCTCGGCACTGCTCGTGGCCGAGGCCGCCGTGGCCGACGCCGTGGAGGTGGCATCGGTGCTGCCACTGGCGATGCGGAGCACGGGCACGGTGCCGTCGAGGGCCAGATCGAGGAGGATCTCCAGCTGATCGAGGTCGTCGGCGGGGAGCGGGGCCGAGCCGAGCAGCTCGAGGATCGGGTCGACGACCGAGTCGGTGATCTCACCGAGGTCGATGGGCGACGCGCCGAGGTTGACCACGATCTCGAAGCCGTCGGCCTGGGCGCTGCCGCTGCCGGCGCCCTCGGCCGCGGTGGCCTGCGAGGTGCTGCAGGCCGCGCTGACCGTGATCGGGAGCGGCACGTCCGCCGGCAGGGTGAGGTCGCTGCAGACGGGCGTGTCGCTGCCGGCCGTGGGCGTGCTCGCATCGGCCGTGGCCGACGACTCGCCGAAGGCGGTGGTGGCCAGCGCGGCACCGGTGCCGTTGGCGGTGGCGGAGGGGCCGGAGCTGGCCGCGCTGTCGGTGTCACCGACGATCAGCTCGTTGCCGAAGAGGCTGACGCGCAGGGCGGAGGCCTGGGCCTCGGCGCGGGGGACCACGACCCCGCCGTCCTCCTGGGCCCCACCTGGTGAGCCCACGAGGGAGAAGGTTGACGCCACCGCGAGGGCGACGAGGGCACGGGGGATCGCTGACATGGCCGTCGGTGTTCACCGCCTGTGACCGATGTCCTCCCTGTTGAACGATCGTTTTTCGCCGGCTCTGCCTCATCGCTCGACCCGCATGTGCGCCCGGCTCCTCACCTCCACGTCCGGGACCAGGGCGCCGACGAGCGGGACCTCCGTCGCGCTGGGGCAGCTGACCGTCACGACGAGGACGGCGCCGACCTCCGCCGGCCGGTCCACCGCGGCGCTGCACCCCTCGCCGCCGGCGTCGGCGATCGCCGTGTCGGCCGCTCCCGGACGACCGTCCACGGCCACCGCCCGGGCCGCCTCCCGGGCCACGTGGACCGTGCGGACGTGGTCGGCCACGACCAGGCCGGCCTGGACGATCGCCAGGAGGGCGAGCAGCACCGCCGGGAGGGCGAGGGCGAGCTCCACCGTGGCCTGGCCGCCCTCCTCCCCCGATCGCAGCGGCGCCCACCGGGTCACATCCGGCTCTGGAGCTCGTCGAACACGGCGTCGAAGAGATCGCCGATGCGACCGGACCCGGTCGCCCACGTGATCAGGGCGATGGCGATGACAGCGGCGCCGAGGAGCACCAGCGCGTACTCGGCGGTGGCCTGGCCGGCCTCGACGGGGTGTGAGCGGCGGAGCCGGGCGAGGAGTCGATCACGAGCCAGGCGGAGGCTCGTCAGGAGGGGCAGGAGCTGCATGGGGATCACGGGGACCTCGGGGGGACGGCGCCGGCGGACCTGGGCCCGGGCGCGCGGGATGGAGCGGACGGTGGCCGCATGGCCACGAGGCGGCGGCGGGGAGCCGCGAGGGGTCCCGGCCCGGCCGGCACACGGCCCGACGGGCTGACGGGCTGACGGGGTTCAGGCCCGACGGGTCGACGGGTTCAGGTCTGCAGGTCGGTGAGGGCGGCCACGACCGGGGGGACGATGGCCAGGAGGACGAAGGCTGGCAGGGAGCAGAGGACGAGCGGGAACAGCAGGCGGATGGGGACCTGGCGGGCCCGCGCCTCGACCGCCCGTCGTCGCTCGGCGCGCAGATCGGTGGCCAGGCGGCCCAGCGGCTCGACGACGGGGGCGCCGTCGCGATGGGCGGCGACGAGCAGCGCGACGAGCGGTCGGCTGGCGGGGCCCTCGTCGGCGATGGCGTCCAGCGCCTCGGCGAGCGGCGCGCCGTGGCGGACCCGGTCGTGGGCCCGGGCCAGCGCCGGGCCGAGCGGTGCCGGGGTGCGGGGCGCCACGAGGGCGAGGGCCGAGACGATCGCCAGGCCGCTGCCCAGCCCGACGGCCAGGAGGTCGACGGCATCGGGCAGGGCGTCGGCCCATGCCCGGCGGCGAGCCTCGTCGGCCCGACGACGTGCCAGCCGGGGCCCGACCGCCCCGGCCACCAATGGCAGCGGGACGAGCACGGGCACCAGGACCAGGGCGGCCAGCGCCGCGATCGCCGCGGCCCCGACCCACGCATCGGTGGCCGGGTCGGGCACCTCCGCCGGGACCGGCGGGTCGCGGGTGCGGCCCACGATCCGGGCGAGGGACCGGCGCACGACGGCGCCGTGGGCGCCCAGCGGTCGACCGTCCGGCCGACGGGCCGATCCGGGGGGTCCGGGCAGCGGCGGCCGCCGGCGGGGCCGACCGGCCGCGAGGGCGACGGCCAGCAACATCGACCAGGCCACGGCCAGGAGGATCGGGACGAGACCGGTCATGGTTCGGCTCCGGTGACGACGCGGTGCATCCAGAGGGCACCGACGCCGTCGAGCAGCACGGCCAGGGCGATGCAACCGAGCCCCCACGGCGTGCCCAGCAGCGCGTGGGCGACCTTGGGGTCGGCGGCCGCCCCGCCGACGGCGACCACCACGGGGAGCCCGACGAGCACCGCCGCCGACGCCCGGGCCTGGCTGGCGAGGTCCCGGGCCTCGTCGGCCACGCCCGCGCGCGCCCGCAGGGTGGCCGCCACGCCGTCGAGGGCCGTGCCGGCCCGGCCACCGGCGGCATCGGCCACCGCCAGCGCCCCGGCCACGAGCTGCACGGTCCGCCGGGGATGGGCGTCGGACCACACCCTCAGGGCGTCGTCCCAGGCGGACCCTCCATCGACCCGGCCCACGACGGCGTCCACGGCCCGGCCGTGCACCCCTCCGACCAGCCGCCCCGCGCCCAGCGCTGCGCTCCGGAGGTCGTCGCCCGCCCGGAGCGCCCGGGCCACGTGCTCGACCAGGTCGGGCAGCCGGGCGTCGGCCAGCCGGGAGCCGCGGCCCCGTGTCGCCTGCCGGGCCACCGCCAGCCCGACCGCGGCGACGACCAGCGCCACGCCCGAGCCGACGGGACCGGCCCGAGCCGCGCTGACGACGGCCAGGAGGGCGGCGCCGCCGGTGGCGACACGGGCCCAGCCGACGGGGTCGCCCTCGACCCCGGAGTCGGCCAGCGCTCCGGCCCACCACGCATGGATCGGCCCGGGGGACCGCCCGGCGCCCACGGCCCGCTCCCGGTGCTCGGGCGCCGTCCGAGCGGCCACGGCCGTGCAGGCGACGGCGGCCAGCCCGCCGACCACGACGGTCATCGTTCCCACGATCGGTGAGATCACCGTGATCACCGGACCGACGCCCGACCCGGGCGAGACCACGGGACCGCACCGGGCAGCACGGTCGACGAGGACACCGAGACGCGGAAGGGCAGCGCCAGCGACAACGACGGCGGAGGCGACGACAACGGCGACAACGGCGACGACGGCGACGACGACGACGACGACGGTGTTGGGGTTGCGGTGGGCGCTGTGGGGGGTGGAGCTGGACGGGCGACGGGCGGGGCGGCCGACGGCGGAGGTGGGGGTGCGGGGGTCATGGGGTCGGGGCCCGGGAGGGGCGGGTCGGGGTGGCGACGACCTCGGAGCCGGAGGCCAGGGGCGTGGTGCGGACCGGGGCGTCGGGGTCGGGGGCGACCTCGGCCACGGCGACCACCCGGCGGCTGCCGTCGGGGCGACGGGCGATCTGGACCACGAGGTCGACGGCGCTGGCGATCTGCTCCCGGACGGCCCGCAGCGGGAGGTCGGCCCCGGTGAGGACCATGGTCTCCAGCCGGCGGAGGGCGTCGACCGGCGAGCTGGCGTGCAGGGTGCTCAACGACCCGTCGTGGCCGGTGTTCATGGCCTGCAACATGTCGAGCGCCTCGGCGCCCCGGACCTCGCCCACGACGATCCGGTCGGGCCGCATCCGCAGCGCGGCCCGGACCAGGTCGCGGATCGTCACCTCGCCCAGGCCCTCGACCGACGCCGGGCGGGCCTCGAGCCGGACGACGTGGCGACCGGGCAGCCGCAGCTCAGCGGCGTCCTCGACCGTGACGATGCGCTCGTCGGGATCGATGTGGCCGGCCAGGGCGTTCAACAGGGTCGTCTTGCCCGCCCCCGCTCCCCCGCTGACCAGCACCTGGCGCCGCTCGGCCACGGCCCGCCGGAGGAGGTCGGCCACAGCCGGCCCGGCCACCACGTCGAGGTCGACGGCGCGGGCCCCGAAGCGGCGGATGGTGATGCACGGGCCGTCCACGGCGAGCGGTGGCACGACGACGTGGACCCGGGAGCCGTCGGGGAGCCGGGCGTCGGCCAGCGGCCGGGATCGGTCGGCCCGCCCGCCCGTCGGCATGAGGACGCGGGCGACCAGCCGGTCGACGGTGGGCCGGTCGACCCGGACCTCGGTCCGCACCAGCCGGCCGGCCCGCTCGACCCACACCGGCCCCGGGCCGTTGACCATCACCTCGGTGACGGTCGGGTCGGCGAGCAGCGGCTCGATCACGCCCAGGCCGGTGGCCCGGGCCCGGACCCGAGCGGCCACGGCGACGACCACGTCGGGCGGCAGGTGGGGCGCGACGTCGCGCACCTGGGCCTCGATGGCGCCCGTGGCGACGGCCGCCGGGATCGACGGCGCGGCCAGGACCCGGCGGTGGGCCTCGACCTCGACATCGAGCTCCGAGGGGTGCGGGCGCTCGACGAGCGGAGCGGGCGGTGCGGGCGGGGCGCTCACGCCGCCGCCCGGATCGGTCGGGCCAGCGCCCGCGGCATGCGGTGGCCGAGGACGCCCGCATCGACGGCACGGGCCACCGCCGGGTCGAAGGGGACGTCGACGACCACGGGTGCGCCGACGACGTGCTCGACGTCGTCCCGTCCCATCGTCCGCCCCGGCTCGTGCACCAGCACGACCCCCGACGGCCGGATCGGCAGGTCGATGGCCCGGCGCAGGGCGAGGTAGCAGGCCCGGGTCACGAGCAGCGACCGGGTCGCCTCGGCCACGAGCGGCAGGCCGGGGCTGTCCGCCACGACGACGCCGGCGTCGACCACGACCGGGCGCTCCTCGGCTGCCAGCAGGCGGGCCAGGACCTCGTGGCGAGCGGCCGGACCGGGACGTCCGCGACCACGGGGCAGGAGGGCGAGGGCGGGACCGACCGAGAGCTCGAGCCGGGCCAGGGCGTCGGCCGCCACCTCCGGGCCGGCCGACGTCCAGCCGGTGAGACCGGGGTCGCGCGGGTCGGGCAGACCGAGGGTGGCGGGGACGTCGCCGTCGAGGTCGACGAGGAGGGCGCCGCCCTCCTGGGCGTGGACGCGGGCAAGGGTGGTGGCGAGGGCGACGGACACGACGGTGGTGCCGACACCGCCCTTCACCGACCAGCAGGTGATGAGCATGGGAGCCTCCCGGGCGCGGGGATCGAAGGGATCGAGCGGGGGAAGCTGGTGGCCCACCGTCCCCCGTCGGCACCGACTCGAAACCCGGATGATCGGGACTTCTAGGGTGGACGGGTGGAGGCCGCCTTCTTCGACCTGGACAAGACGGTGATCGCCAAGGCCTCGATGGTCGCCTTCGGCCGGCCGCTGTACCGGGCCGGGCTGCTCAACCGGTGGCTCCTGCTGCGGGCCCTCTACGGCCAGCTCGTGTACCTCTACCTGGGCGCCGACGAGGAGCGCATGGCCCGCATGCGGACCAAGGTCCTCGCCCTCACCGCCGGCTGGGACCAGGCCCACGTCCGGGACATCGTGGCCGAGACCCTCGAGGAGGTCATCGACCCGATCGTCTTCGACGAGGCCGTCGACCTCATCGCCGAGCACCAGGCCGCCGGGCGCCGGGTCTTCATCATCTCGGCCTCACCCGAGGAGATCGTGCTGCCGCTGGCCCGCCACCTGCGGGTCGACGAGGCCATCGCCACCCGGGCCGCCATCGACGACGAGGGCCGCTACACCGGTGCCGTCGAGTTCTACGCCTACGGCCCGCACAAGGCCGAGCGGATGGCCGAGATCGCCGAGCAGCGGGGCATCGACCTGGCCGCCAGCTACGCCTACTCGGATTCGATCACCGACGTGCCCATGCTCGAGGTCGTGGGCCACCCGGTGGCGGTCAACCCCGATCGGGACCTGGCCCGGGTCGCCGCCGACCGGGGCTGGGAGGTGCGGTGGTTCACCCGCAAGGTGCCCCTGCGCCAGCGGGTGGCGATGCCGAGCCCGGGTCCGACGGCCGCGGTGGGCGGGGGGCTGCTGGCGTCGGGCGCGGCCGGGGCGGCGGCCTACCTGTGGCTGCGGCGCGAGCGCAGCGCCCGGGAGACGGCCCGGCAGGCGGCGGGCCTGGCCCGGCTGCTCCAGGAGTGGTCGGGCCCGATCGCCCGGACGGTCGGGGGCCTCGCCACGCGGGGCGCGGCGGCCAGAGGTGCGACAGCCGCCGGGACGCGTCGACGCCCGCCCCCACGACGCCGGTCGGCGCCGGGGCGCGGGCGCCTCGGTCGGAGCTGAGCGTCGGTCAGACGGCGCGGAGCTTCTTGAAGGCGATGCCCCCGAGGGCGGCGACGATCAGGAGGAGGATGAGCTTCTTGGCCATCCCGCAACCGTAGCCAACACCCTCGCCCGGGGGGACTAGTCGGAGACGCCGACGACGGCGGTGACCTTGGTCGGCCTCACCCGCACGACCATCTCGGGCGCGACCGCGTTGCGGCGCCCGTACGCCTCGGCCTGCTCCTCGCCCATGTAGCGGGCGGCGATGCGCGTGGCCCAGTGGAGGAGCTCGGCGGGGTCGGTCGACGTGGTCGTGGTGCCGGCGATGGTGACGAAGGAGAACGGTGGCGCCTCGTCGTCGACGCACAGGCTGACCCGCCCGTCGCGCAGGATCGCCTTGCCCTTGATGGTGTCGGCCGAGGTCATGAACACGACCTCGTCGCCGTCGACGTCGATCCACACCGGCGCCACGTGCGGGCTGCCGTCCTTCCGCACCACCGCCAGCTTGGCCGTGTGGGCGGGGAGGGCGGACAGGAAGTCCTGCCACCAGCCGTCGGGAGCCTGCGTGTAGCCCATGGGAGGACCCAACGAGGGCCGGCGCCGACCGATTCCCGCCTTCGCTGTCACAGGGGGTGGATACGGTCGTCCCGTGGAGCTGATCCTCGTCCGCCACGGCGAGCCCCGGTGGGTCGTCGACGGCAAGAACCGCAACGACCCCGAGCTGACCGAGCGGGGCCACGCCCAGGCCGCGCGCGTCGCCGCCCGGCTGGCCGATCCCGAGCACGAGCCGGCCGACGGCCCGGTCGACCTCCTGCTCGTCAGCCCGGCCCGGCGAGCCCAGGAGACGTGCGCGCCCATCGCCGCCGCCCTCGGCCTGGAGCCGGTGACCCACCCGTGGCTGGTCGAGATGGGCATGCCCGACGCCTGGGAGGACCAGCCCATCGAGTTGGTCGAGACCGCCTTCGCCGAGCAGCGGGACAGGCCCCGGGTCGAGTGGTGGGACGGTCTGCCCGGGGCCGAGACCATGCGGGACTTCCACGACCGGGTGGCCGGCGGGCTCGACCGCTTCCTCGCCACGCTCGGGATCACCCCGGCCGGTGACCACGCCCTCTGGGAGGTGTCCGGGGAGGCCCCCGGGCGCGTGGTCGCCGTCGCCCACGGGGGCACCAACAGCACGCTGATCGCCCACCTGCTCGGGGTGGAGAAGGAGCCGTTGGACTGGTACCGCTTCGTCATGGGCCACGCCTCCGTGGCCGTCCTCCGCACCCAACCGCTCGCCGGCGCCCACATCTGGTCGCTGTGCGCCCTCGGCGATGCCACGCACCTCGACCGGGCCGACCGCACCGCCTGACCGCTCCCCGCGGCCAGGCGGCACGGCGACCGCCCGCGCCCCGCCACCCGGTCCCGCCACCGGACATCCCGACCGCTCTCCCCCGCCCCCTCGGACGCCTCGGCTGCGTCGGCGGCATCGGCGGACTCAGCCGCTGAGGTCGAGCGGGGCGATGGCCATGGTCCACGATCCGTCCATCACGTCGATGCCCACGCCGCAGGCTCCGGGCACGGCGCAGTCGGTGCCCACGAAGTCGTCGGGGCCCGGGAGGGCGAAGTCCCCGATCACGACGGTGCCGTCGTCACCCACCGGGTGCTCCTCGGGCCACTCCGCCCGCTCGCTCCAGCAGGCGGTCGCCCCGCCACCCTGCGGCGGCGTGGTCGGGCACCAGCCGATGGGCACGGTGTCGCGGGGTTGGAGGCCGGTCGCCCTGACCGTGACCCGCTCGCCCCAGGTGTGGGGCCCGGCCGGCTCGACTGCGATCGTCGGTCGGATCGGTGCATCGGTCGGCTCCATGTCCAGCGACAGGCGGGTGGCCAGGACGTCGCCGTCCACCCACACCACGACCTCGCACGGCTCGCAGCGCACCCACCCCGGCTCGTAGCTCTCGCTGGGATCGACGTCGAGGAAGACGTCGTGGAAGGCGGTGAAGGTCAGCTGGGTCTCGGGGCCGTCCTGGACGACGGCCCGGAGGGACCGGACGTGGTCGCAGCCGTCCCCCGCCGAGAGGGCGAAGGCGTCGGCGGCATCGCTCCGGCACTGCTGGACCGTGATGCCCTCCCCCGTGCTCACCCCCCGGACGGTGACCAGCAGGGCGTCGCCGTCGCCGACGGTGCCCTCGTCGCCGTCGACCTCGACGGTCGGCTCGGCCAGCGCCGGGAGGTCCTCGCGGAAGGCGAGGGGGGCGAAGCGATCGTCGGTCGACGTCGTCCCGCCGACCCGCACGCCGAGCGTGCAGCGGCCGACGGCCTCGGCGCAGTCGACGACGCCGACGGGCGTCGAGATGGTCCGCGTCAGGGTGAAGGGCCGGAGGTCCTCCGCCTGCATCTCGACCAGGCCGGTGCACCAGCTGGCGATCTCGGTGGAGCCGTCCCCGTAGGCCTCGGCCTCGGCGGAGCACTGGGCGACCAGCGCTGGGCCGCTCGCCGGCTCGTCCAGGGCCATGGTCACGACCGTCCCGTCCTCGTGCCCGGTCGCCGGGTCGAGGGTCATCGTCGGTGGCTCGGTGGCGACCGGCCCGCCGGTCGTCGTCGGGACCTCGTCGGTGGAGCCCGGCACGGAGGAGGGGCCGTTCGGAGCGTCCACCGTCGGTGGTGTCGTCGTGCCGCCGTCGGCGGTGACCTCGTCGCCCGGGTCGTCGACCCCCACGGCCACGACCAGCCCGGCGCCGAGCAGGACGGCGGCCACCAGCGCGGTGGTGGCGACCAGCGCTCGCCGGCGTCGGGTCCGGCGCCGCGCCCGGCCGCGGATCTCGGTCACGGGCGTGGGCGGCAGCGGGGGGTGGGCGGCCAGGTCGGCCAGCAGCTCATCGACGGCAGACATCGGTGCTCTCCTCGTGAGGGGCAGGGCCGGCGGCCGGGCCGACGACCCGACCAGCGGCGGGTCCGGCGGCCGGACCGGCGGCTGGATCGGTCAGCGGGCCGCCAGCAGGGTCCGCAGCGGGACCGACGGGCGCCGATCGGACGGCGGGTGGGACAGCGGGATCGACGGGCGCCGATCTGACGGCGGACCCGGCGGTGCCGCTGACGGCGGGCGGGGCGGCGGGGTCGGCGCGGGTGGCGGCGGGGTCGGTGCGGGCGGCGGGGGTGGCGGCGGGGCCGCTGAAGGCGGGCGGGTCGGGTGGGGCGTCGGGGCCGGTGGGAGGTTCGGGGGCGAGGACCCGGGCCAGACGCGCACGCGCCGAGTGGAGGGACGAGGCGGCCGTGCCGGGGACGAAGCCCAAGATCGAGGCGATCTAGTGCACCGGGAGGTCTCCGACGTAGCGGAGGGCGACGGCCTCCCGCTCGCGGGGCGGCAGGGCGGCGAGCGCCTCCCACACCTCGGGCGACCAGGCCGGCGGCGGTGCCTCGGCCGGAGCGGTGCTGGCCACCCACACCAGCAGCCGGCGCTCGTGGCCCGAGCGGCGCAGGCGTCGACGAGCCTCGTTGAGGGCCACTGTGGTCACCCAGCCGCCCGGCGAGTCCATGACCCGGACCCGCTCCCATCGCTCGCAGGCCCGGGTGAAGGCCTCGTCGGCGCACTCCCCGGCGATCGACGGCCGGCCGGTCACGGCCACGACGGTCGACACCACCCGGCCGTGCTCCCGCAGGTACCAGACCTCGAAGTCCTCCTCCACGCCCGCCCAAGTCACGACGACGCCCGTGTGTTGGGTGGCGTCTGCGACGTCCCCGACGGAGGCGGGCGACGATCAGCCGTCGGCGGGCGCCCAGGTGAAGGTGACGGCCACCGGCTCGTGGTCGCTGAGCTGCTCGCCGGCCTCGTCGACGAACCCCTCGGGGAGCTCGTGGGCGGTGGCGGCCAGGGTGAGGGCGTCGCTGCTGCGGTAGGCGACCTTGTCGATCCGGCCCACCTCGGGGCAGGACGTCTCGGTGCAGGCGTCGATGAGACCGGCCTCGGCGAGGAAGGCGTCCCAGATCTCGGTGTCGGCCTCGCCCTCGGCATCGGGGTGCGAGGGGTCGGTGTGGAGGTTGGTGTCGCCGCCGACGATGACCGCCCGGTCGGCGCTGTGCTCGGCGATGAAGGCGGCCAGCTCGGCGAAGTCGTCGACCTGCAGCGCCTGGTCCTCGTCCGTGCCGCCGGCCTCGCCGTGGAGCGAGTACACGTCGACGGGCACGCCGCCGAGGTCCATCGTCGCCACCCGGAAGCCCTTGATGGCGGCGCAGTCGGCGGCCCCGCCGTCGCTGGTGTCGAGGCTCCCGAAGCACCCCGTCCAGGCCCGGGTCTCGAAGCCGTCGAGCGGGAAGCGGGCCATGATCCCGATGCCGTCACCGATCTCCATGGTGGGCCGCTCGGCGGGATCGATGCCCGCAGCCTCGGGTCCGGGGTGCGGCGGCGTGACGAACTCGTGGGTCGTCGCCGCCCTCAGCCTGTCGTGGTAGTTGACGAAGTCGAGCCGGTTGGCGTCGACCAGGCCTCCCGGCTTCCACCAGTCGAAGTCCTCCTGGGTCAGCACCACGTCGTAGGGCTCGAGCAGCGGGCTGATCAGCGGGATGTTGACCGAGGGCGTCTCGTCCGAGACCTCCTGGGGCAGCCCGGCCACGTTGTAGGTCAGGAGGGTGAAGGTCTCGCCCTGGGGCTCCTCGCCCTCGGGGCTGTCGCCGGCCGCCGTGGTGGTCGACGCATCGCCGTCACCGGACCGGTCGGCATCCCCGTCGTCGGAGCAGCCGGCGACGGCGAGGAGCACGGCCACGACCATCGCGACGAGGGTGAACGGACGGTGAGCAGAAGGTGTCTCCCCCATGGACGGGACACCGTAGGGTGAGCCGGCGGACGGCGTCCGCATCGCCGTTCGGACGACGGCCCGCCCCTCGATGGACGGTCGCGAGTCCGGTCGGACCGGCCTTTCCTGTGCCGATCAGCCGTCTGACCGTGGATGCGACGGTCGGCCGCAGGTGGAAGACGGATCTTCCGCGCCATGCGTCGGGCCCGACCGCGGACACTGGCGCCCATGGACACGACGGGCGACATCCACCTTCCCCGGGCGCGCCCGGGGTCCCCCCCTCGACCCCCGGTGCGACCCCGGCGACCACCGCGGCCACGGCGGTCACCGCGACGGCGCGGGGTGGGGATGGTGCTGGTGCTCGGGATGGCGCTGGGGGCGGGGGTGGTCGTGGGGGTCGGTGTGGCGGAGCCTGCGGGGGCGGCCGCCTTCGCGGCCGTGACGGCGCGGGCCAGCGTGGGGACCGATGGGACGCAGGCGGCGGCGGGGGTGGCGGACCAGGTCCTCACGGACACGACGGGCCGGCTCGTCGCCTTCACCGGGACCGGCGCCTACGACCCGGCGGACACGAACGGCTTCCCCGACGTCTTCGTCCGCGACCGCCTGACCGGCACCACGACCCGGGTGAGCCTCAGCGACAGCGAGACGCAGCTCTGGGGTCCGAGCCAGCTGTGCGGGGCGAGCGGCGACCTCCGCTACGTCGCCTTCTGGTCGAACGCCGGCAACCTCCCCGGCGGCGGCAACGGCCAGATCTACCTGCGGGACCGGGCTGCGGGGACCACGACGCTGGTGAGCGTCGGCGCCGGCGGCCTGCCGTCCGTGATGCCGAACGGGGACAGCGGCGTCTCGTACTACGACCGCTGCGACGTCTCGCTCGACGGCCGCTACATCGCCTTCGTGAGCGCCGGCACCGGCTTCGTCGCCGACGGCAACGACTCCCCCGACGTGTACCGCCGGGACCGCACGGCGGCCACGACCATCCGGATCAGCGTCGCCGACGACGAGGGCGAGATCGACGGCCCGTCGGGCGATCCGCAGATCTCCGACGACGGGAGCATGGTCGTCTTCACCTCCACCGCCCCGGTCGTGAGCGACGACACCAACGGCATGAGCGACGTCTTCCTCCGCCGGCTGTCGACCCAGAGCACCCACACCCTCAGCCGCCGGGCCGGGGGCCAGATGCCGACCAGGCCGTCGGTCCAGCCGGCGATCTCCGGGAACGGCCAGGTGGTCGCCTTCACCTCCTACGCCCAGGACCTCAACCCGGCCGAGCCGGACAGCAGCCCCAACCCGGACGTCCACGTCGTGCTCCCGCAGGTCGACACCCTGATCAAGACCCGGGTGTCGGTCTCGTCCACCGAGGTCCCGGCCGACGAGGAGTCGTCGTTGCCCTCGCTGTCGACCGACGGGCGCTTCGTGGCCTTCGGCTCGGCCGCCACCAACCTCTACCCCCTCGACGGCAACGGCGTCGCCGACGTCTTCGTGCGTGACCGCCAGCTGGGCCTGACCGCCCTCGCCAGCCGCCGGGTCGAGTCCGCCGCCACCAGCGCCACCGCCAGCGGCGAGTGGCCCTCGATGTCGGGCGACGGCACCGCGGTGGCCTTCTCCTCCAACGCCCCGGACCTCGTCCGCGGGGACACCAACGGCCTGCTCGACGCCTTCGTGCGCGACACCGACGTCGGCCACGCCCCCTTCGGCTCCTTCGACGCGCTGGTGGCCCAGCAGTTCGCCGACTTCCTCGGCCGGGCCCCCACGACCGTCGAGGCCACCGAGATGCGCCAGCGGCTGCGCCACGGCGAGATGTCGCCCGACCAGGTCGTCACGACCCTCGCCCGCGGCTCGACCTGGTCCGGACACCGGGCCCCGGTCACCCGTCTCTACTGGGCCTTCTTCCTGCGCACCCCCGACAAGGCCGGGCTCGACTACTGGGTGGCCCAGAAGGCCGGGGGCAAGGGGCTCCACACCATCGCCGGGCAGTTCGCCCAGTCACAGGAGTTCACGACCAAGTACGGCGCCCTCTCGAACAGCGCCTTCGTGACCCTCGTGTACCAGAACGTCCTGCAGCGGGACCCGTACCCCGACGAGGTGGCGTACTGGAAGGGCGAGCTCGACGCCAAGCGGACGACCCGGGGCTCGGTGATGGTCGGGTTCTCGGAGTCGGCCGAGGGGCGGCGGTTCCTGGCCCCGCAGGTCGAGGTGGTCCTGGTCCACCTCGGGATGCTGAAGACAATCCCGGCCAAGGTCGACTTCGGGCTGATGGTCGGGGCGATCAAGGCCGGCACCCCGCTCGAGGGCATCGCCGGGGCCCTGCGGGGCACGACCGCCTACGGGAACCGGTTCGACTGACCTCGCACACCGCTCGGACACGGGTCCGGACGCGACCGAGGCCGCCGCCCCGGTGGGGGCGACGGCCTCGGTCGGAGGTCGATGGTCTGGTGGAGGCCTAGACGGCGAGGAGGTCGCGGGCGCCGGTGTCCGAGGACGGGTGCCGGAGCTTCGACATGGCCCGGGCCTCGATCTGGCGGATGCGCTCGCGGGTGAGGTTGAAGTGCTCGCCCACCTCCTCGAGCGTCCGGGGCTCGCCCCGGTCGAGGCCGAAGCGGAGCTTGAGGATCTCGCGCTCGCGATCGTCGAGCGGGGCGAGGAGACGGTTGATCTCCTCGGGCAGCAGGGCGGTGGCGGCCACCTCGAAGGGCGACTCGGCCGAGCGGTCCTCGAC
>JBQGCF010000428.1:0-11575 GCA_052038315.1 Iamia sp. | reverse complement strand
AACCCCCCGTTCGACTTAGTCAACCCCCCCCCACCCCCCGGGCCGCGGGCCCCCGGGCCCGGGCCCCGCTTCGCGTCATCCGACAGGTCGAGGCTCAGACGAGCGTGAGGTTCACGTTCAGCGTGATCGTCTTGCCGTTGAGCGCGGAGAACGGGGGGAGGCAAGTTGCGGCCTGGACGCCGCCCGAGCCACTGAAGACGGCCGTTCCCGTGAGCGCAGGTCCGGAGATGGTGTGGCCAGCCGGGAAGCTGCCATGGATGTTCAGCGGCGCCGTCGTCGTGTTCAGACGAACTCCTGCACAGAGTGGCCTCGTAGTGTCCGGGATGCAGCTCCCCGAAAATGTCTCCGGATAGATGTTGCCGATCGTTGAGGTGAACGGCCCAATAGTGAACTGAGTAGTGGAGTTCATAGTTCCAGTCCCGTGAGCAGTGATGCCACTCAGGAAGTACACCGTGCTTCCGTAGATGAAGGAATGGTAAGTGACGTGCAGAGTGGCATGGACAGCGACTGCGCCGCTCGACGTCGCGTCCATCGCCAGGGGGCGATGAGTGCCCGGCGGGGGCCACACGTGATCACACGGTCCCGTACCCGGGGTGAGGTCCGAAGTGAGGGCGGGGATCAGGTTGACGCCGAGGTGGCCGCTGTTGACGGTGCCCGTGCTCGCCGAGCCGGGCTGCACCATGAGGAACAGCATGGCGACCCCGGAGAGCACCGAGACCAGAGCCTTGGTGTTTCGCTGCATGTGGACGACTCCTTCGTGTGGTTCATGGGCCGGCGTCCTTCACCGACGACCTGACGGTCCTCCTCCGCCTGTTGCCATCGGCTGCCATGCAGGGTCTGGGGGCCTGGACGCGGTGCGGCGCCGGGCCCTGGGCCCGGCGCCGCTCAGCGTTGCTTGGGTGTGTCGAGGCTCAGACGAGCGTGACGTTCACGTTGGTGAGCGTGAGCGTCTTGCCGTTCAGAGCCGCGAAGGGCGGCAGGCACCCAGCAGCCTGGATGCCACCCGAACCGTTGATGACAGCCGTGCCCGTGATCGCCGGCGGGGCGAACGTGTGCCCGCCCGGGAAGTTGCCCGTCACGTTCAGGGGTGCCGTCGTCGTGTTGAGCCGGACCCCACCACACAGGGGAGCATTAGTGTCCGGGATGCACGGATTACCGGCACTCGCAGCGTAGATGTTGCCGACCGACGAGGTGAACGGACCAACCGTGAAGCCAGTAGCGGCGTTGATCGTCCCAGTACCGTGTCCAGTAATGCCGCTCAGGAAGTAGTGCGTGTTGTTGTAGGTGAACGCCGCATAAGTGACGTGCAGAGTGACGTGGACGAGGTTGGGCGCCGCCGACGTCGCGTTGAGCTGCAAGGTCGGGTGAGTACCGGGCGGCGGCCAGTTCGGGCAAGTACCCGTACCCGGCGTCAGGTCCGAAGTCAGGGCGGGGGTGAGGTTGACGCCGAGGTGGCCGCTGTTGATCGTGCCGGTGCTGGCCGCGCTGGGCTGCACCAGGAAGAACAGCAGGGCGAAGCCGGAGAGCACCGAGACCAGGGCTCTGGTGTGTCGTCGTTGCATGAGAGCAACTCCTTCGTGGATGTCAGGGAATGGACGCCGGTCCGCTCCATGCGGAGAAGCGCATCGGCGCCGGAACCATCGCGGAGTGACTGTTTCCAGTGAGTGTCAGTTGGCGGGGCGATGGGAGTGACATCCGATGGAAACGGTCACCTCGCCAGAGTCGTCGGCGCCGGCCCGGAGGGAGCCCGCACCACGGGCACCAGATCGGGTCGGCACTTTCCCGATACACACACTCAGAAGGAGTCGTTCCCATGCAACGACACACCAAGGCCCTCGTCTCGGTGCTCTCCGGCTTCGCCATGCTGTTCCTGTTGGTCCAGCCCAGCGGGGCCAGCGCGGGCACGGTCAACAGCGGCCACCTCGGCGTCAACATGACGCCCGCCCTTACTACGGACCTCACCCCAAACACGGGTCCGTGCCCCAATGTGGCGGCGCTCGCCCTCGATGCGACGTCGACCGCCCCCACTAGCGTCCACGTCACTCTGCACATCACCAACGGCGGGTTCGCCTACAGCGGTGCGACGTACTTCCTGAACGGCATCACTTCGCATGCCACTGGGACGATCAACCACACCACGACTGCGTTTACTGTGGGCCCCTTCAGCTCGACGGTCGGCAACCTCTACCCCGAGACGTTCCCGGGCAGCTGCGTCCCGAACACGAACGCTCCGCTGTGCGGTGGCGTTCGCCTGAACACGACGACGGCGCCGCTGAACCTGCACGGCACTTTCCCGGCCGGCCACAGCTTCAGCCCGCCGAACCTGACTGGGACGGCTGTGGTGAGCGGCTCGGGCGGCATCCAGGCCGCCGGCTGCGTGGCGCCGTTCTCGGCGCTGAACGGCAAGACGCTGACGTTCACGAACATGAACGTCACGTTCGTCTGATCCTCTAGACGGACGTCCGAGCGGCGCCGGGGCCCCCGGGTCCCGGCGCCGCGACCCACCCGCCATGCCGGGAGGGCTGCGAGGGGTCGGGCCGCTGGTGGCCGTGGTCGCCCTGGCCCTGGGGGCCTGCGGGGCCCCCGACGAGCGCCCGAAGGTGGCGCCCTTCGACGCCTACGGCGGATCGACCGACCGGGTGCTGGAGGCGACGGGCTGGTTCCGGACCGAGCAGGTCGACGGGCGGTGGTGGCTGGTGACCCCGGACGGGCACCCGTTCTGGTCGGCCGGGGTCAACGGCGTGCGCCCGACCGGGACCGCGGACCGGGACGGGAACGCCCCCTACGCCGACACGGTCGAGGCCGCCTACGCCGACGACCGGGCCTGGGCCGACGCCCAGCTCGAGCGGTTCGGGCGCTGGGGCGTGACCACGCTGGGGGGCTGGGGCGAGGAGGCCCAGCCGCTCTTCGACGGCCGGTTCCCGTACACCCAGGTGCTCGACCTGGCCCGCGACGTCGACGCGCAGGGCCGGTTCACCTGGGCCGACCTGTGGGACGAGGCCTGGGCCGCCGACGCCCGGGCCACGATCGGCGAGGCCACGGCCGCCCGGCGGGACGACCCCTGGCTGGTCGGCTGGTTCACCGACAACGAGATGCCGTGGGGCATGGGCATCTCGGGCGACGGGCTGACGACGATGTTCGACCTCGACCTGGCCCGGCCGGCCGGCGCCCCCGGGAAGCAGGCCCTGCTCGCCTTCCTCCGCCAGCGCTACGACGACGACCTGGGCCGGCTGGTGGCCGACCTCCCCGCCCTGGCCGTCGAGACGTGGGAGGACCTGGCCGCGCCGCAGCCGCCGATCCAGCTGGCCACGACCCCGGGCGGCAGGGCCACCCAGGTGGCGTGGGCCACGGCGGCGGCCGAGCGCTACTTCTCGGTGGTCGGGCCCGCCCTGGAGGAGGCCGATCCCCACCACCTCGACCTCGGCGTCCGGTTCGTCGCCGTGGCCACGCCCCGGCCGGTGGTGGAGGTGGCGGCCCGGTCGGTCGACGTCGTCTCGGTCAACTTCTACGAGATGACGCCGGAGTTCGACGCCGCGGTGATCGACCTGTCGGAGGGGATCCCGCTGGCCGGCACCCGCGACACCCTCGCCGGCTTCCGGTCGGCCGGGAAGCCGGTGCTGGTCAGCGAGTACGGCTACCGAGCCGCCGACGCCGGCCTGCCCAACACGACGCCCGCCATCTTCGTCACCCTGCCGACCCAGGCCGACCGGGCCGCCGCGCTCCGCAACCACGTCCGCTGCCTGCTCGCCACGCCGGAGGTCGTCGGCGCCCACTGGTTCCTCCACGCCGACCAGCCGGCCGCCGGGCGGGCCGACGGCGAGGACCAGAACCTCGGCCTGGTCGACGTCGACGACCGGCCCTACGAGGAGGTCACCGCCGCCCTGGCCGACCTCCACGACGAGGCCTACGCCCGGCTCGACCCGGCCGCCGCGCCGCTCCCCTGCACGCCGGTCGGCACCCAGGAGCAGCCCGGCTAGGACACGACGCCGGCCCTAGGCGCGGGTCGTGCGGGTGCCCTCGAGGGTGCCGGCGTCGCGCCAGCGCTCGAGGTGGGCGGCGTAGTCCATCAGCGAGCCGGGGAACACCGCGCTGCGGGCGGCGAGCATGGTGCGGGCCCCCTCGCTGTTGCCGTAGCTGGGCGTGCAACCCTTGTTGTACCGGGCGAGCGGGCCGGAGGCGTTCCAGAGCACGTTCAGCCACTCGTCCTCGGCCTCGGGGGTGGCCTCGATCGAGGCGATGCCCTCGCTCAGGCAGTGGTCGATCAGCCAGGTGATGTGGGCGGTCGACTCCGACAGGAAGTGGACGAAGTTCAGCCCGAAGCCGGCCTGGACGAAGCTGACGACGAACATGTTGGGGAGCTCGGCGGTGAGGATGCCGTGGAGCGAGTGGGTGCCGTCGTGCCAGCGCTCGCTGAGCCGCACCCCGCCCCGCCCGACCGGGTCGAAGCCCAGGCGGCTCACCAGCCCGGTGGTGATCTCGAAGCCGGACGCGAACACCAGCAGGTCGAGGGGGTACTCGGTGCCGTCGACGACCGGGCCGGCAGCGGACATCTCCCGCACGCCCCGGCCGTCGGTGTCGACCAGGTGCACGTTCGGGAGGTTGAACGACTGGAGGTACTCGTCGTGGAAGCAGAGCCGCTTGCAGTGCTTGCCGTACCAGGGCTTGAGCCGGGCTGCGACCTCCGGGTCGTCGACGACCTCGTCCACCCGCCGCCGGAAGCGCTCCATGACCGCGAAGTCGATGGCCTCCAGCTCCGCCTGCTCCGCCTCGGAGGCGGGCTGCCGCTGGGTGTCGACGCGCAGGGCCTCGCCCCAGCCGTCGCCGACGAGGTCGCGGTCGGGCTGGGCGCCGGTGACGACCTCGGTGAAGTTGCGGGTGCGCTCGGCCTGCCAGCCCGGGGGGAGCGAGCGGAACCAGGTCTCGTCGGTGGGCTTCTGGCCCCGCACCCCGACCGCCGAGGGGGTGCGCTGGAAGACGTAGACCTCCTTGGCCGACCGGGCCAGCTGGGGCACGACCTGCACCGCGGTGGCGCCGGTGCCGATGATGCCGACGACCTTGTCGGCCAGCCCGTCCATCGGCTCGGTGGGGCTGCCGCCGGTGTAGCCGTAGTCCCACCGGGTCGTGTGGAAGGCCTTGCCGGCGAAGCGGTCGATGCCGTCGATGCCGGGCAGCTTGGCCTTGTGCATCAGCCCGCCGGCGGAGACGAAGAACCGGGTGCGGATGCGATCCCCGCGCTGGGTCGTCAGGTCCCAGCGCGCCGCGTCGTCGTCCCACGTCATCGTCTCGACCTCGGTCTGGAACAGGGCGTGGTCGTACAGCCCGAAGTGCCGGCCGAGGCGCTGGGCGTAGCCGAAGATCTCCGCCGCGCTGGCGTAGGTCTCGGTGGGCATGTAGCCGGTCTCCTCCAGCAGCGGGAGGTAGATGGTGGCGTCGACGTCGCACATGCAACCCGGGTAGCGGTTCCAGTACCAGGTGCCGCCGAAGTCGCCGGCCTTGTCGATGATGCGGAAGCTGGTGATGCCCCGCTTCCGCAGCCCGATGCCGGTGAGCATCCCGGCCCAGCCACCGCCCAGGACGACGACGTCGACCTCCTCGGTGACCGGGTCGCGGGTGAAGTCGGGATCGGCCCACGGGTCCCGGTCGAGATCGTGGTCGCCGAGGCTCTCGTACTGGTCCAGGCCCTCGTCGCGCAGCCGCTTGGCCCGCTCGGCCGCGTACCGCGCCCGGGCCTCCTCGATGGCCATCCGGCCCTCCAAAACTAGAACGTGTTCTAATCCTAGCGGAGGCCGCCCCAGTCGGGCACGGCGCCGGGCTGGTCCGGCTCGCCCTTGCTGAAGAACAGCTCCGGTCCGAGGTGCTCGCGCACGTCCCACTCGTGGCGCACCGTCGCCGGATCGTCCCAGCGCCGGGGATCGTCACCGACCGGGACGAGGACACCGTCGCCCACCGGCTCACCACCGCGGACGGACCGGAGCCGGTCCCCCACCAGGTCCACGTAGGGGCGCCCGAAGTAGTTGAGCCAGAACACGCCGGGCAGGTACCTCCCGAAGTCACGCCCCACCGCCTCGACGCGCGGCGCGTCGCTCATCACCTTCGCCCAGTACTCGTCGGGGTGGCACGCCGAGCCCCAGGCCGGGGACAGCTCACGGCAGAGCGCGGCGAACGTCGTCCGCACCCACTCCACCCCCGGACGGCCCTCGACCGTGCCCCGGCGGACCTGGAGGGCGACCGCGTTGCCGAGCATGCGCTTCGGGCCCAGCGGGGCGAGGACGAGCTGGTCGACCGACACGACGACCGTCAGCTCGGGACCGGCGCCCCGAAGCTCGACCGAGCCGCTGAAGCGCTCCAGCGGAGGCCGACCGTGCTCCGTGACCAGGGCCCGGTAGAGCTCGCCCCGCTCGCCGGCCCCGGCCAGGACCGCGGCCGCCAGCGCATCGGGCTCCGACACGTCGACGGGCACCTGGTCCCGAGGCCCCTTCCAGACCCTGAGCTTCCGGCACCACCGCGGCGCCGCGGCCACCAGGACCTCCTGGAGCCGGTCGAGGTCGTCACCACCGAGGAAGCGGTCGAAGACCACCTCGGCGTCGAGATCGTGCACGGCGCTCGGCTCCCTCACAGCGGCGAGATTACGACCTGGCCCGTCCGGACCCACCGGGCGAACTCGCCGGTCTGGGGGATCGCTCCGTTCGTGAAGATCTCGAGCGGAACTCCCTTGCTCCTGGCGAACTCCACGAGGTCGCGCAGCTGGGGGGTGGCCGACAGCCGGGCCACGTTCTTGACCTCGACGACCGTCCCGCGCGTGGCGATCGTGCCGGACGACCCGTAGGGGTCGAAGTCCGGGATCCGGTAGCCGCCACGGCCGGTGCCCGGGACGGTCACGCGACCGGGACCCACGTTGCGCGCCATCCCGATGCGGGCGCTCACCGACTCCTCCGCCGCCTTCCCGGCGTTGGCCAGCGCGCTGCCCGTCATCGACCCCCCGGTCTCGGGCGCGTCGGGCGAGCCGCCGCGGCCACGTCTCCACCTGAGCCCGAGGACGTAGAGAAGGACGTCGACGAAGGCCCGGCCGCATGCCTCCCCGTTGTCCCGGACCGTCGATCCGCTGCGGCTCCACAACGTCGAGAAGGTGCCCGTCTCGCAGCGGAGGATGTCCCGTGCGGACTGCCAGATCCCGTCCCACACCTGACGCGGGATGCCCTTCCAGTCGTCCAACGCCTCGCAGAGGAACGAGCCCAGCCAATCGCACCTCCGGTCCGCCTCGCCCTGCGGGTCGATCTCACGGTGGAGCTGGTCGGTCACCGGGGTCGGGACGTGGGGCACGGCCAGGGCACCCTGGATCAGGGCACATCCGGCTGCGTGGAAGGGCACGGCCGGCAACCAGGTGCCGGACGTGTCGCAGATGCCGGAGTCATCCTCGGCGTCCTGCTCCTCGGTGGTGACGGGGAGCCCTCCGTAGGGCGCGCTCGGGTCCGGCTGCCCGCCGGCCCCACCGCCTCCGGCCTGCTGCACGAGGTCGACCTGGATGGGGCCCGTCTGGGCCGGGATGAACTCGGGGGTCGCCACCGTGTCGGGGCCCATGACCGACTGGGTGATCGACGGGGTGGGCCGGTTCCCGGCGGGGCCACCGCCGCCCGGCTCGTCCATGTGCCCGGGGGGCGGGTCGTGGGTGGGCTCGGCCTCCGTCCACCACGGCTCGACCGGCTTGACCGGCGGCTTGGGCGTCGTCGGCCCACCGTTGCCACCCCCACCGCCCGGGCGACCCGGGCCGCTCGGGCCGCCACCCCCGCCGCCACCGCCGCCGCCGTCACCGGTCGGCCCGTACTTGTTCGGGTCACCGCTGTTCGAGCCGCCGTGGGTGGTCCCGCCGTGGGACATGCAGCCGCTGCGTGCGAGCCAGTTCAGCGCCGACGCGAAGGCGGCGCCGAGGGCCGCTCCCGGGCACCCTCTCGGCGCGTGGCCGGTCGGGTCGGTGAGGACGGTGGGGGCGGCCCCGCCGTAGGTGTATCGGTTCGTCCCGGCCGCGGTGCTGGCCGGCAGCGTCCAGTCGTCCCGGGACAGGAAGGCGCCGCTGCGCGGGTCGTAGAAGCGGGCGTCCATGTGGACCAGGCCGCTGGGAGAGGTCCAGTCGCCCTGGAAGCCCGCGACCGGTTGGGCCGCACCGACCGCCGTCGGCACGCCGAACGGCGTGTACGTCCGGCTGCTCGCCATGGTCGTGGCGCCCGGGAGGAATGTGCCGGCCACGTCGCCCCGGTGGTTGGTCCGGAGGAGGCCGAGGGGACCGGAGCTGCTGTCGACCCCCCGTGCCACACCCGTCGGATCCCGCTCGTAGACCTGCCCGCCGATGGCCACCGGGTCCCGCTCGACCCCGGCGAAGTGGGCCGAGGCGCCGTCCACCGCGGCCAGCCGTCCGAGGCCGTCCCACTGGTAGGTCCGCGTGCCCCCCGCGCCCGTCTCCTCGACGAGGCGGTCCAGGGCGTCGAACCGGTAGTCGGTCGTCCCCGCCGTCGACGACTGCACCTCGTCGAGGGTCCCCCGGGCCGTCCACTCGGGTGTCCAGCTCTCGGTGCCGTCGTTCCAGGTGAGCAGGCGGTTCCGCTCGTCGTAGGTGGCGACCACCGGCCCCGACGTCAGGCGGTTGCCGGCATCGTCCCAGGTGGTCGTGGTGGTGGTGCCGCCCCGGACCGTGCTGGCCAGCCGGCCGGCGGCGTCGTAGGTGTACGTCTCGGTCCCCGCGCCGGCGACGGTCCCCGGCGCCACCGTGGTGGACGACAGGTGGTCACCGTCCGCCCCCCAGGACCACGTCTGCGAGGCGAGGGTCGTGGCCCCGGTGGCGAGGGTGTCCGACGCGACGTTGCCCCAACCGTCGTACCCGATGGTCCTGGTCGTGCCGACGCCGTAGGCCACCGTCCTGAGCTGGCCGGCGGCGTCGTAGGTCGACGTGCTGGTGACGCTGGTGGCGCCACCGGTCATCGTCCTGAGCTGGCCCCCGGGCCAATAGCTGAACGTCGAGGGTCCGGCCGCGTCGTCCCGGCTGACCATGCGCCCGGCGCCGTTGTAGCCGAAGCTGGCCACCCCGCCCGCGCCGGCAGCCGTGAGGAGGTTGCCGCGGTCGTCCCAGGTGTAGGTGGACAGGCCACCGGGTCCGGACGCCTCGACGAGCCGACCCCGTTGGTCGTAGCGCAGCGAACGGGTCGCACCGGCGTCGCCACCCGTGCCGCTCTCCCCGATCGTGTTCCCGTGGTTGTCGTAGGTGTAGGTGCGGGCGATCCCACCGGGGGCGGTCACGCTCGCCGGGCGACCGGGGGCGCTCCACGCGTGCTCCCACGTGCGGTCGGCGGGCGCGGGGTGGGCCGCGGTCGCCGGATCGACGATCGTCTCGGGGTCACCCCACTCGGTGTGGGTGATCCAGGTGTCCCGGCCGTTGCCGTCGGTGACCCGGACCCTGCGGCCCATGATGTCGTGGCCCTGGCTCGTGACGATGCCGCCGGGCTCGGTGACGCTGGTCAGGAGCCCTCGGCCGTCCCGGCCGTAGGTCGTGGTGACCGGACCGGATCCGGGGTTCGGCCCCGGGCGGACGAGCGACACGAGGTCGCTGCTGGCGTTGTAGCCGTAGGTGGTCTCGCCGAGCAGCGTGGCCCCGTCCCGTTGGCGGACGGCGGTCGTCCGACCGGCCCGGTCGTAGACGGTCTCGACCGAGCGACCGAGCGCATCGGTCTCCTTCCTCGGGCGGCCGACGTGGTCGTACTCGTAGGTCGACGTGATCGCCCCGCCACCGGCGGCGGGCTCGGTCCTCGACGTCATCTCACCGAGGTCGTTGTGGGCGAAGGTGGTGGTGGCCCCGGTCGGGTCGACGACCGAGGTGAGGTCCCGCTGGACGTCGTAGCCGTAGGTCGTCGAGAAGGTGCCGGCGTTCCCGTGGCGCTCGACGACCGACTCGCGGCGGAGGTTGCCCAACGAATCGTAGACGTAGGTCGTGGTAGCGCCGTCCGAGGCGGTGACCGCCTTCAGGCGATCGACCTCGTCGTACTGGAAGGTGGTGCTCGCACCCGGGCCGGTCCCCTGGACCGGCGGGTCGACGACCTCGACGACCCGACCCCGTGCGTCGAGGTGCTCCACCACGGTGGTGCCGAGCAGATCGTCGGTGGTGGTGCGGGTTCGCCCCTCGTCGTCGTACGCGATGTCGGTGCGCGGCACCAGCGGGCTGCCCCCCGGCGGGGTGTACGCCGGCATGACGGCGCTCGTCGGCCGCCCGACGGGGTCGAACTCCGTCGTCGTCACGCCCCCGTCCGGAGCCTGGTGGTGCGTCAGGTCGCCGAGGACGTCGTAGCCGTACTCGGTGGTGGGGTGCTGCGTCGTCGGAGCGAGGCCGAAGCCCTCCACCTGGACCGCCGGCTCGATGGTGCGGATCAGGCGGGCGGCCGCGTCGTACTCCATCTCGGTGCGGCGCCCGCCCGGATCGATCACCGCTCGCAGCAGGCCACGATCGTCCCGCTCGTAGGTCGTGACGAGGGCCCCGCCGCCCGTCCCCGGGTCCACCGACCGCGTCGTCAGCGCGACCGCCGGCGCCGGTCCGTAGCCGTACGTGGTGGTGTCCCAGGTCGAACCGTCCCCCGACCGGGTCGATCCCACCTGGCCGTCGGAGCGGTAGGTGGTCTCGGTGATGCGGCCCTCGGAGTCGACCCTCGTGAGGTCGTTGGCCAGGTTGTAGGTGTATGTGGTCGTGAGGGTGCCGTTGCGCCGGTGCTCCTCCTCGGGGTTGCCCGCCAGGTCGTAGGTCAGGTCGACCAGGGTCCGCACCCCCGCCGACGCTCCCGGCTCGAGCCGGTAGCTGGGCAGCCACACCCTCCGGACCCGGCCGTCGTCCCAGTAGGAGTAGCGGGTCTCGGTGCCCACCGCGTCGATCGACGACGCCAGCCGTCCGGCCGGGTCGTAGCTCATGTTCGACAGCAGCGAGGTCGACCCCGGGGCCTGCTCGTCGGTCCCGTGCACCTGCGCGGGAAGGCCCGAGACGGTGTAGGTCCGGGTGAGCGTCAGGCCGGCCGGGTTGGTGACCTCGTGCTCCTGCCCCCGCCAGGTCCACGTCCGCGTGGTGACGCCACCGCTGGCGTCCACCTCGCGGGTCGGGCGATCGTTGCCGTCGTAGTGGGTGATCGTGCTGGTGCGATCGGGGGTGCCGGCGTCGCCGTGGTGGGTCTCCGACGTCAGGCGACGGCTGGGGTCGTAGGTGAACGTGCGGCGCGGGGTCGTCGCGATGCCCGTGACCGCGTTGACGACCGCCGGTCCTTCGGCCTCGATCAGGTTCCCGACCTCGTCGTAGTCCATCGTCGAGACCACGCCGCTCGGGTACTGGTCGGAGACCTGGGTCGTCCTCTCCACGAGCCCGTGCTCGTCGTAGTCGAAGGTGGTCTCCACCCCCTGCGGCGTGGTCACCTTCTGCAGCTGGCCGCGAGGTGTGTAGGCGTAGGTCGTCACCCGTCCGGCGAGATCGGTCGCGGTGGCCAGCCGCCCCTTCCCGTTCCCGCTGGCGTGGTAGGAGAAGAGCTCGCTGCGACCACCGGGCGAGCCGAGCACCGAC
>JBQGCF010000427.1:0-4578 GCA_052038315.1 Iamia sp. | reverse complement strand
CCGACCGAGAAGCGGTGGCAGGCGGCGGCCAGGGTCGGCATCTTGGCGATCAACCGCACCGTCTGGCGGTAGCGGTTGTCCTCGTCCTCGATGTCCTTGGCGTCCGGGTAGAACGTCGACAGGGCGGCGATGGCGGAGACGAGCATCCCCATCGGGTGGGCGTCGTGGTGGAAGCCCTCGAGGAAGCGCTTGCGGACGTTCTCGTGGATGAACGTGTGGTACGTGATGTCGTGGACCCACGGCTCGAACTCCTCGGCCGTGGGCAGCTCGCCGAAGATCAGCAGGTAGGCGACCTCGAGGTAGCTGCTCTTCTCGGCCAGCTCCTCGATGGGGTAGCCCCGGTAGCGGAGGATGCCGGCGTCGCCGTCGATCTCGGTGATGGCCGACGACGTGGCCGCCGTCTGGGTGTAGGCCGGGTCGTAGAACCAGGTGTTGCCGAGGAGCTTGCGCCACTCCGCCGAGTCGATCCCCCCGTCGACGATCGGGATCTCGATCGACTCGCCGGTCCGGTTGTCGGTGATCGTCACGCTCTCGGCCACGAAGTGTCCTTCTCTCGTCGTCTGCGCCGACAACATACCGCCGAGCAGGGCCGTCAGTGACCGCCTCCGGGCCGGTTCTTCCTAGTTCTCCTCCGGTTCACCCGGCGCCAGCACCCGGACACCGGGACGTCCCGGGCCCTCGGTCGCCAGCTGGTGGCGCACGGCGTCGACCACGGCCTGGGCCGGGGCGGACAGCCGGGTCCGGCGGCTGAGGGCCAGGCCCACGGTCCGCGGGCCCAGCCCGGTGATCTCCAGCCGGCGCCAGCCCTGGGGTGGGGGTATCGGGGCCGCGGTGGCCGGGAGCACGGCCGCGCCGAAGCCCTCCTGGGCCAGGGCGGCCAGGGCCCGCATGCCGTCGACCTCGGCCAGGGCGGTGAGCCGGATGCCGGCCCGGTCGGCGGCGGCGTCGAGGTCGTCGCGGAAGGCGGTGCCGGGCGGCTCGAGCAGCAGGGGGTGCGGGGCCAGCTCGGCCAGGGCGATGCGACCCCGCTTGCGCCGGGCCAGGGGGTGGCCGGGCGGGGCGAGGACGACCCGCTCCTCCTCGAACAGGGGCTCGGCCAGCAGGTCGGGGTCGCTGACGGGCAGGTTGACCACGGCGGCGTCGAGGGTGCCGGCCACGACCTGGGGGAGCAGGGAGGTGGTGGTGGCGTCGACGATCACCAGGTGGATGCCCGGGTAGGCGCCGGCCAGGGCCGGGATGAGGTGGGGGAGGACCCAGGCGCCGACCGTGCCGATCATCCCGAGGCGGACCCGGCCGGTGATCGTGCCGGCGTGGGCGGCCAGGTCGGAGACGACGGCGTCGAGCTCGACCTGGATGCGGCGGGCCCGGTCGACCACCAGGCGGCCCTCGTCGGTCAGGTCGCCGGTGGCCCGGTCGACCAGCTCGACGCCCAGCTCCCGCTCCAGGTTGGCGACGTGGCTGGAGACGTTCGACTGCACGGTGTGCAGGGCGCGGGCCGCGGCCGAGAAGGACCGGTGGTCGGCGACGGCGGCGAGGGCCGCGAGCTGGCGGAGGTCCATGGGCCCCCGAGTCTGGCCCAACCCCGAAACTGCGACCCTGACCGGGCCCCTGGCCCGCTCAGGGTCGCCGTTTCGGGGCTACGGTCGCCCCGTGCCCGGATCGCGTGAGGCTGCCTTCTTCGACCTGGACCGCACCCTGCTGGGCGGGGCCAGCGGGCCGGTCATCACCGAGGCCCTGCGGGGCGCCGGGGTCATCCCCGACCGGCCCATCCCGGGCGAGAACCTCGTCTACAGGCTGTTCGACGTGGTCGGCGAGACCCTCCCGTCGATGCTGCTCACCCGCCAGGCCGCCCGGGTGGCGTCGGGCTGGAACCGGGAGGTCGTGCAGGAGGCCGGCAAGGTCGCCGCCGAGCGGCTGGCCGACGACGTCCTGCCCTACGCCCGGTTGCTGATCGACGAGCACCACGCCGCCGGCCGGCTGGTCGTCATGGCCACCACCTCGCCCTACGACCTGGTCCGGCCGCTGGCCGAGGCCCTCGGCATCGACGACGTCATCGCCACCCGCTACGGCGAGCGGGACGGGGCCTACGACGGCACGATCGACGGCCCCTTCGTCTGGGGCCCCGGGAAGCTGGCCGCCGTGCGGGACTGGGCGGCCGACCACGGCGTCGACGTCGCCCGCAGCTGGGCCTACTCCGACAGCATCTACGACCTGCCCCTCCTGTCGGCCGTGCGCCACGCCACCGCCGTCAACCCGGACCCCCGGCTGCGGGTCGTCGCCGCCCTCCGGCGCTGGCCCAGCATGCACTTCGACGTGCCCGCCGGCGTGCCCAAGCTGGCCGGGATCGAGCCCCAGATGGCCCTCCAGCTGCTGGCCCAGCCGGCGCTGTTCCCCTGGGTGCGCTTCGACATCGACGGGATCGAGCGGATCCCGAAGGAGGGCCCGGCGATCCTCGTCGGCAACCACCGCAGCTACTTCGACCCGCTGGCGATCGGCTTCACCATCGCCCGGGTCGGCCGGCCCCTCCGCTTCCTCGGGAAGAAGGAGGTGTTCGACGCCCCGGTCGTGGGCCAGATCGCCACCGCCATGGGCGGGATCCGGGTCGACCGGGGGACGGGATCCGACGAGCCGCTCAAGGCGGCCGCCGAGGCGCTGGAGGCGGGCCAGGCCGTGGCGATCATGCCCCAGGGCACGATCCCCCGGGGCCGGGCCTTCTACGACCCGGAGCTCAAGGGCCGGTGGGGCGCGGCCAAGCTGGCCAAGCTGAGCGGGGCCCCGGTGATCCCGATCGGGCTGTGGGGCACCGAGCGGGTGTGGCCCCGCAACGCCCGGGTCCCGAACGTCACCAACATCACCGACCCGCCCACCGTGCGGGTCCGGGTCGGGCCGCCGGTGGACATGAAGCACCGCAGCCTCGACGCCGACACCAGGCGGATGATGGCCGCCATCGTCGACCTCCTCCCGGCCGCCGCCCGGCGTGACCGCGAGCCCACGCCGGAGGAGATCGCCCGGGCCCTCCCGCCCGGTGCCGCCGACACCGGGTCGGCCGAGGACACCCGCCGCCCCGGCTCCGACTAGCACGGGTCGTCCCGGGGGAACGCGGGATCTTCGACGGAGCGTGAGCGGGGCCCTGCGAAGGGTGACGGATGTCACGACATGGGGGAGGGATCCCAGGGGAACGAATGTGACGGATCCGTTACGGTTCTGTCATCTCCGTGGACGTGACCACGTCCACCGTCCCCATGACCCCCTCCTCCCGACCCCCCGTCCCCCTCGGCGGCCGCCCACGGCGCCCCCGGGTCGGCCCGCGTCGCTCCTGGGCAGGGTCGCGGCACGTCTCGGTCCTGGCGGTCCTGTGCACGGTGCTGGCCCTGGGCGGGGCGGTGGCCGGCGTCTACACCACCGGGGTCACCCTGGGGGCCCGCATCGCCCCCTCGGACACCGACGACGCCCGCTCGACGCCCGACCGCCGGGCGGACCGGATCGACGGCCGGGAGCAGCCGGGGTCGTCTTCCACCGAGGGCGAGGACGGGTCGCTGCCCGACCGGGTCGGGAGCGACCCGACCAGCACCGCCTCGGACCCGTCGACCACCACCGGCGGCACCACCGGGACGAGCGGCAGCGCACCGCAGCCCGAGCCGGTCGAGCCCTACCCCGGTGTCTGGCCCTACGTCAGCTGGCAGGAGGTCGCCGATCACGAGGGCCGGGGCGACGGTCGCTACCGCACGCCCGCCGACACCGCCCTCCGCTTCGCCTCCGACGTCGTCGGGCTCACCGGCGCATCGGTCGGCTCGGTCGACGACCGGGGCGTGGTCGCCACCGTCGAGATCCGCAGCGGGCAGGGGTCGACGCTCGTGACCCTCACCCACGCCACGCCGAGCCCGCCCAACGCCGCCACGCCGTGGAGCGTCGTCGAGGCCACCGGTGAGGTGAGTCTCGTCGTCCCCACCGCGGTCTCGAGCGGGTCGCTCCGGGTCACCACCAGCGGCCGGCCCGGCGTCGTCGGCGTCCACGACCGGGGCCGCTGGCGGGGCATCGGGGTGGCCCCGACACCGGGATCGCCCTTCGAGGTGCGCATCGACCCGGGCTCGGCCGGGCCGGCCCTGGCCGTGGCGGTGGCCGGCGACCCCCGCGCCCCGTCCTCGTTCACGATGCGCCGGGTGCAGCTGGCCGCCGGCGCCGGAGCCGCCGCCCCGGCCGCCCCCGCCGACCCGCTCGCCTCGACCCGGGCCCTCGTCGCCGCCGTCGACCAGGGCGACGTCGGGGCCACGTGGGAGCTGCTCGACCCGGCCGCCCGCCGATCGGTCCTCGACTGGCGAGGCCTGGCCGGCCGCATCCCGGCCCTGCGCGAGCAGCTCGGGCTGTTCGCCACCGGCTCGTTCACCACCACGACCGTCACCACCCCGGTGGGCCCGGTCGCCGTGGTCGCCCCCCAGGTCGAGGCGAGCGGGTTCGAGGCCGTGCCCCTCGCCGCCCTGGCCTTCCGGGTCGACGGCGGGGCCCGCCTGGCCAGCACCGAGCCCGGCGCCGTCACCTGGTCCGGTCCCACGGCCGAGACGCCCACCCTGGTCGCCGCCG
>JBQGCF010000426.1:0-13807 GCA_052038315.1 Iamia sp. | reverse complement strand
CGTCGAGGACGAGCCGGAGCCAGATCCGGCCGCCACCGAGGCCGAGGCCGAGCCGGTCGCCGCGGCCGCCGACGACGGCGCGCTCGACGACGAGGCCCTGCTCACCCTGCTGGAGCGGCGAGACGGGGCCGTCGAGCCCATCGAGGCCCGGGTCGCCCGCCGGCTCAAGCGGGTGCTGGCCGACGAGCAGGGCACGGTCCTCGATGCCGTCCGCCGGGAGAAGGGCCGGGCCGACCTCGACACGATCCTCCCCCTGAGCGACCAGCTGGCCGCCTACGCCACCGCGGTGATCGACGACCTGGTCGCCGCGGCCGAGGAAGGGGCCTCCTTCGAGGGGGCGTCGCTGCCGGCGTCGGTGTCGGTCGTGCCGCTGGCCGAGGAGCTGGCCCGCGAGCTGGCCGGGGTGGTCCGGCCCCGGGTCGAGCGCTGCTTCGCCGGGGTCGAGGATGCCGACGACGTGTCCGACCGGCTCCGGGCGACCTACCGGGAGTGGAAGACCGACCGGCTGGTGGAGGCCACCCGCCACGTCGTGCTGGCCGCCTTCGGCCAGGGCCAGGTCGCGGTCCGCCCGGCCGGCGCGCCGGTCCGCTGGGTGCCCGACCCCACCGCCCCGGCCTGCCCCGACTGCGAGGACGACGCCCTCGCCGGCGCGGTCCCCTCGGGCGAGGCCGTCCCCACCGGCCACGCCCACCCGCCGGCCCACCCCGGCTGCCGCTGCCTCGTCGTCGGCGAACGGGTCGTCACGCCCGCCTGATCGGGTTGCGGCCCGGGGGCCGTGGGCAGGGCGGGCGCCATGACCCATGCAACCCAGGCTCCCCAGGTGCACGCGTCGTCCAGCGGGCGTGTCCTCTCCGTCCTCGGCTTCGTGTTCGGCGCCATCGCTGTGCTGTTCCTGCCGATCGTCTTCGGCCCGGCGGGCATCGTCTGCTCGGCCATCGCCATGAACAAGGGCGACCGGTTGGGCAAGCCGGCGCTCATCGTCTCGATCGTCGGGATGCTCGTCGGCTTCGTCCTCGGCGCCGTCGTGTTCGCCGCCAGCAGCTAGCGCTGAGCCCGACATCACGACCGGCCGACGCATGTCGGTCGGGGGGCCATCGGTAGGCTGCCGCCGGTATGCGTCCCCCGTCCGACATGCCCCGCCGGCGGCGGCGCCTGCGGTTCCCGGCGGGGAGGCGGCGGATCGTCCTGATCGTCCTCCTGGTCGCCGTCTTCGTGCTGGCGACCTCGCTGCGAACGATCGCCCACTTCTACACCGACTACCTCTGGTTCGAGTCGCTCGACCTCACGAGCGTCTGGCGGGGGGTGCTCGGCACCAAGGTCCTGCTGGCCGGATCGTTCACGCTGGGCTTCTTCGCCCTGATGTGGGCCAACCTGCTGATCGCCGAGCGGCTGAGCGGGCGTACGCTGCGCTTCGGCGGGTCGAGCGAGGACGAGCTCGTCCTCAAGTACCGCGAGCTGGTCGGCCGGCGGGCGGCGCTGGTGCGTGGCGCCACCTCGGCGCTGGTCGCCCTGGCCGCCGGCGGGGGCACGGCCAGCCAGTGGAACAACTGGATCCTGCTCCGCAACCACGTCGAGTTCGGTGAGCAGGACGCCACCTTCGGCCACGACATCGGCTTCTACGTCTTCCAGCTGCCGTTCCTGCGCTTCGCCGTGGGCTGGCTGTTCTCGGCCCTCGTCGTCGTCACCGTCGTCACCGTGGTGGCGCACTACCTCAACGGCGGCATCCGCCTGCAGGCCACCCAGGACCGGGTCGGCCCGGCGGTCAAGGCCCACGTCTCGGTCCTGCTGGCCGCCCTCGCCGCGGTGCGGGGCGTGCAGTACTGGCTCGACCGCTACGAGCTGGTCTTCTCCCGGCGGGGCCCGGTCAACGGCGCCGCCTACACCGACGTCAACGTCCAGCTCCGGGCCATCGACCTGCTGGTGCTGATCTCGGTCTTCGCCACGCTCCTGTTCCTCGTCAACATCCGCCGCCGGGGCTGGGTGCTGCCGGTGATGGCGGTGGGGATCTGGGGCCTGGTCGCGGTGCTGGCCGGCGAGGCGGTGCCGGCGCTGGTCCAGCGGTTCCGGGTCGACGGCGAGCGGTCGGCCCTGGAGGCCCCCTACGTCGCCCAGAACATCGAGGCGACCCGGGCCGCCATGGGCCTCGACGGCATCGAGGAGCAGGACTTCGAGGCCAGCTACGACCTCTCCGGCCGGGACCTGATGGCCAACGCCGAGACGGTCCAGAACATCCGCCTCTGGGACCCGGTCCCGAGCCAGCGCGACTTCCGCAACGACCAGGGCGTCCAGGACTACTACGACATCCCCGACGTCGACGTCGACCGCTACACCGTCGACGGCGAGACCCGCCAGGTCGTGGTGGCGCCGCGCACGATCGACGACAGCGGCCTGCCGCCGGGCAGCAGCGGTTGGGAGGCGAGCCGCCTCGTCTACACCTACGGCTACGGCATGGTGATGGCCCCGGCCAACGCCACCTCGCCGGAGGGCGCCCCGGCCTACGCGGTGGGTGACATCCCGATCGAGTCCGACGACGGCTTCCCGGTGGTCGAGGAGCCACGGATGTACTTCGGCGAGGACCTGTCGGGCTACAAGATCGTCGACACCGACCGGGACGAGCTCCAGGTCGGCGACGAGACCACCGGCTACACCGGCCGGGACGGCGTGCCCCTCGACAGCGTCCTGCGGCGGGCCGCCTTCGCCCTCCGCTTCGGGGAGGTCGAGCCGCTGACGTCGGGCTCGATCCGCTCGAGCAGCCGGGTCCTGATGGAGCGTGACGTCCGGGGCCGGGTCCAGGCCCTCGCCCCCTTCCTGGCCTTCGACGCCGACCCGTACCCGGTCATCGACGACGAGGGCCGGATCCTCTACGTCATCGACGCCTACACCACGACCGACCGCTACCCGAACGCCCAGCGGTCGACCTTCGACGAGGACCTGCCGAGCGGCAGCGGGCTCAAGGGCCGTGACTTCAACTACGCCCGCAACTCGGTGAAGGCGGTGGTCGACGCCTACGACGGCACCGTCACCCTCTACATCACCGACGACGAGGACCCGCTGGTCCGGGCCTACGAGCGGGCCTTCCCCGACCTGTTCGCCCCCGTGGCCGACGCCCCGCCCGGGCTGGTCGAGCACTTCCGCTACCCGGAGGACCTGTTCCGGGTCCAGACCGGGTTCTGGGGCCGCTACCACGTCACCGACGCCGACACCTTCCTCAACAACGACGGCGTCCGGTGGACCGTGGCCGCGGCGGCCAGCACCACCGACTCCAGCACGGCGGTGACGACGACGGCCCCGTCGACCACCTCGACCACCACCGAGCCGGTCGAGGACGCGGCCGAGTCGCAGGGCCGGATCGAGCCGACCTACCAGCAGATCCAGCTGCCCGGGGAGGACGAGGCCCAGTTCGTGCTGCTGCGCCCCTTCACGGTGCGGGGCCGGCCCCAGCTCTCGTCGTTCCTCACCGCCGACCCGAGCGGCCGGCTCGTCAGCTACACCGTCTCGTCGACCCGCACCGGCGGCCCGGAGGTGGCGGCCGCGGCCATGCAGAACGCCCCCGAGGTGGCCGACCTCGGCGTCAAGTACCGCGACCGGATCTCCTTCGGCAACGTGCTGCTGGTGCCGATCGAGCAGTCCGTCCTCTACGTGCAGTCGGTCTACGTGACGTCGCTCCAGGGGAACGTGCCGCGCATCCGGGCGGTGATCGTGGCCGATCCGCAGGGTCCCGACGACATGGAGGTCACGGTCGACGCCACCCTGCGCGACGCCCTGATCCAGCTCTTCGGCACCGCCCCCGAGACCCTCGAGGCCACCCCCGACACCTCGTTCGAGGAGCTGGTCGACGGCGAGGGGGAACCGACCGACGAACCCGCGGAGCCGGGCGACACGCCCGACGACGAGGAGCCGCCCGACGACAGCTTCGACGGCAGCGACACCGAGCTGTTCGCGGCGATCCAGGCCGCCTTCGACGAGGCCGAGACGGCCCTGGCCGAGGGGGACCTGGCCGGCTACCAGGACGCCATCGACGAGGCCGAGCGCCTCTTCGCCATCCTGGCCGGGCGCCAGGGCGGCGACGGCGGGGGGACGACGACCACGACGACGCCGGGGGACGGGGACGACCCCGGCGACGAGGGGACGCCCACCACGACGACCACCCCCGAGGGTCGCTCCGACGACCCGCCGGCGTCGTCGACGACCACCACCGTGCCCCAGTCGTCGTCCACCACGACCACGACGGAGCCGTCGTCGAGCACCACGACCACGACCCGCCCGTCGGCCTGAGCATGGACCCACGTGTGCGCCTGGAGGTCGACGGGGCCGTCGCCACCATCACCAACGCCGCCCCCGACACCCACAACGCCTTCGACGACGCCATGGACGCCACGCTGTGGGAGATCCTGGCCGAGCTGCGCCAGCGCACCGACGTGCGGGCCGTCGTCTGGCGGGGCGAGGGCCGGTCGTTCTCGTCGGGCCGCGACGTGCGGGCGATCGGCGGGCAGCAGGTCGACCTGTCGCACCACGAGCTGATGCGGCGGGGCCACCGCGGCATCCAGCAGCTGTGGGACCTCGACGCCCCGGTGCTCGTCGCCTGTCACGGCTGGGTGATCGGCGCCTCGTTCCAGCGGGCGCTGCTGTGCGACGTCCGGGTCGCCGCCGAGGGCACCCGCTTCCGGCTGCCGGAGGTGACCCACGGCGTCATCCCCGACACGGGTGGCGTCGCCGTGCTCCACGAGATGTGCGGCCACGGCGTCGTCACCGACATGGTGCTGACCGGCCGGGTGATGGACGCCGAGGAGGCCCTGCGCCACGGCGTCGTCAGCCGGGTCGTGGCCCGCGAGGCCCTCGACGACACCGTGCGGGAGATGGCCGAGCAGATCGCCTCCGCCCCGGCGGTGACGGTGAAGATGGCCCGCGAGGTGATCCGCCACCTGGCCCTGCCCCAGATCCGGGCGTCGATGGCCGACGAGCTGGTGTACCAGACCTTCATCAACCGCAGCGACGACGCCGCCGAGCGCCGGGCCGCCGCCGCCGAGGAGCGCCCGCCGCGCTACACGGGGAGCTGAGGGTGAGCGACCTCCCGGGCCTGCCGGAGCCGCCCGCCGTCGGCGCCACCGCCCTGCCGGCCGGGACCTACGACGGCGACGTCGTCCTCGTCACCGGGGCCGGCACCGGGCTGGGCAAGGCCATCGCCCTCGAGTTCGGGCGCCTGGGCGCGGCCGTGGTCGTCGCCTCCCGGTCGGCCGACCACCGGGCCGCCGGGGTCGCCGCGCTGGAGGGCATCGGTGCCGCGGCCCTGGGCGTCGAGCTCGACATCCGCGACGCCGACGCCGTCGCCGCCTGCTTCGACCAGGTCGTCGCCTGGCGGGGCCTGCCCCGGGTGCTGGTCAACAACGCGGCGGCCAACTTCCCGGTGCCGGCCGAGGACATGTCGCCCAACGCCTGGCGCACCGTCGTCGACATCACCCTCACCGGCACGTACCTGTGCTCCCGGGAGATGGGCCGGCGCCACATCGCCGCCGGCACGCCCGCCTCGATCGTCAACGTGGGCGCCTCCTACGCCTGGACCGGTGGGCCCGGCTTCGCCCACTCGGCGGCGGCCAAGGCCGGGGTCAAGAACCTGACCGAGACGCTGGCGGTCGAGTGGGGGCCGTACGGCATCCAGGTCAACGGGCTCGTCCCCGGGCTGTTCCCCCACGAGGACATGACCGCCGACATCCAGGGCAACCTCGGCGCCCTCGACGACAAGGACGGCCGCCAGCCCGCCCTCCGGGTCGGCCAGCGCCACGAGCTGGGCTGGGCGGCGACGTTCCTCGCCTCGCCCTACGCCCGCTTCGTCTCCGGCCACACCCTCGTCGTCGACGGGGCGAACTGGCAGCGCCGCTCGCTCACCAACCCCGAGGTCGTCCCGGTGCGGGAGCAGATGGGCAAGGGGCCGTTCTCGCCGTGAGCGGCGTCGGCGTGCGCCGGGCCTGGGTGGCGTGGAGCAGCGGGAAGGACTCGGCCCTCGCCCTGCACGACGCCCTGGCCGACCCCACCCTGGAGGTCGTCGGGCTGCTGACGACGCTCGACGAGGCCTCGGCGGCGGTCACCATGCACGCCGTCCCCCGAGCGCTGGTGGCCGCGCAGGCGGAGGCGTTGAACCTCCCGCTCCACGTCGTCGAGGTGCCCCAGCCGTGCCCCGACGGCGAGTACCAGCGGCGGATGGGCGCCGCCCTCGACGGGGCCCGGGCCGACGGGGTCACCGTCGTCGTCTTCGGTGACCTGCACCTGGCCGACGTCCGCGCCTACCGCGAGGAGGCCATGGCCGGCAGCGGGCTCGAGCCCGTCTTCCCGCTGTGGGAGGAGCCGGTCGACCGGGTCGCCGGGCGCATCGTCGACCTCGGGCTGGCGCCGGTCGTGACCTGCGTCGACACCACGCAGCTCGACGCCTCGTTCGTGGGTCGGGCCTACGACCGCTCGTTCCTCGCCGACCTGCCCGCGGGTGTCGACCCCTGCGGCGAGAACGGCGAGATTCACACCTTCGTGACCGACGGCCCCGCCTTCGCCCACCCCGTCCCCGTGGTCGTCGGCCCGCCCTCCCTGGCCGCCGACGCCCGCTTCGCCCGCGTCCCCCTCACGCCCGCCTGACCCCCCTTCCGTGTGCGGGTTCGTGCGGATGCGGCGTGTTCTCGCACACGGAACGGGCTCATGCCGGCTGGATGAGGTCCCAGGGGGTGCCGTGGAGGTCCTCCCAGACGGCGACGGTGCCGTAGGGCTCGTGGCGGGGCGCCTCCCGGAACACCACGCCGGCCGCGGTCATGCGGGCGTGGTCGCGGGCGAAGTCGTCGGTCTCCAGGAACAGCCACACCCGCCCGCCGGCCTGGTCGCCGACCCGGGCCGCCTGGGCCTCGTCGGAGGGCAGGGCCAGCAGCAGGTCGGGGCCGGTGCTGCCGGGCGGGCGGACCCGCACCCAGCGCTTGCCGCCACCGAGGTCGGTGTCCTCGACCAGGTCGAAGCCGACGGCGTCGCGGTAGAAGGCGATGGCCTCGTCGAGGTCGCGGACGAGGAGCGAGACGGTGGCGATGCGGGGCACTCGGGCATCATGGCTCGGTGAAGGGTCCGCTCCAGCTCCGGTTCGTCACGTCGGCCGATCGGCTCGACCGGCTCCCGCCGACCCGGGCCGAGCTGGCCGTGGTCGGGCGGTCGAACGTCGGCAAGTCTTCGCTGCTCAACGCGCTGGCCAACCAGACCCGCCTCGCCCACACGTCCAAGACGCCGGGCCGCACCCGGCTGCTCAACGCCTTCCTGGTCGACGAGCCCGACCTGGGCCGCGACGCCACCCTCGTCGACTGCCCCGGCTACGGCTTCGCCAAGGCGCCCAAGCAGATGCGGGGCGGGTGGCAGAGGATGATCGAGGGCTACCTGCTCGGCCGGGAGGAGCTGGTGGCGATCCTGGTGCTGGTCGACGGCGAGATCGGGCCCACGCCGCTCGACGTCCAGATGGTCGACTGGCTGCGCCACCACGAGCGGCCCCACGTCGTGATCGCCACCAAGCACGACAAGGTGAAGTCGTCGGTCCGCGAGAAGCGCAAGAAGGAGCTGGCCGCCGGGCTCGACCTGGCCCCCAACGAGGTGGTGTGGGTCAGCGCCGCCAAGGGCGTCAACATCGACCGCCTCCGTGCCCTGGTCAGGGAGTGGCTCGCGCCGTAGCCGCAGTCGTGACCCCCGAACTTTGCGCGCCTCACCCCGAATACCGGGGTAAGGCGCTCAAAGTTCGGGGATGGGCCCGGTGCAGGGGACGATCGTCAGGCGGCTCGGCCTGCGACCTGGCTTTGGTGCTTCGCGGCGAGGCCGTCGACGCAGCGTTGGATGAAGAGGCCGAGGACCCGGCGGTAGAACCAGCCGGCGCCGGGGCGGCGGGCGGTGAAGGTCGAGCGCCAGCGGACCTCGGTCCCGCCGTCGACCGGGGTGAGGTCGATGTCGGCGCGGTAGCCGTCGAGGGGCATCCCGCCGAGGAGGACGTAGGCGAGGTGGCGCTCGGGGACGACCTCGACGACCTCCTCGCGCGGCGCCGTCTCGCCGACGACCTGCTTGGTCCGGAAGATGCGGACCTCCCCGAGCGGGGCGTCGGGCCCGGCCGAGCCGGGGGTGACCAGCTCGTAGGAGCCGAGGGGGCTCCAGGTCGGCCACGTGGCCCCGTCGGCCAGGTCGGCCCACACGGCGGCGGGGGGTGCGGGCACGACGGCCCGGACGTCGATCTGCTGCTGCTTCCGGCTCATGTACCAGATGGTACATTCCGGTCATGAAGGGACGACAGGCCCTCTTGGAGGGAGCCGTCACCCATGTGGCGACCCACGGAGTGGGCGACCTGACCCTGCGGGGCCTGGCCACCGCCCTCGGCACCAGCCACCGCATGCTCATCTACCACTTCGGGTCGCGGGACGGCCTGCTGGTGGCCATCGCCGCCGAGGTCGAGCGCCAGCAGCGCGAGGCCCTGGCCGACCTCGACGTCAGCGGCTCGCCGGCCGAGGTGATGCGGGCGATGTGGGCCCGGCTGTCCGACCCGGCGCTGTGGCCCTTCGAGCGGCTCTTCTTCGAGCTCTACGCCCGGGCCCTCCAGGGCGACCCCGGCGCCCTGCCGTTCCTGGAGGGGATCGTCGACGACTGGGTCGCCCCGCTGGCCGAGATCGGCGTGGCGTCCGGCGTCGACCCGGCGGTGGCCCGGGCCGAGGCCCGGCTCGGCCTCGCCGTCTACCGGGGCCTGCTCCTCGACCTGCTGGCCACCGGCGACCGGGAGGGGGTCACCGCCGCGGTCGAGCGCTTCATCCAGCTCGGAGTGGGAGCCTGGGGCCCATGAGCGTGCCGCTGACCGTCTCCGCCATCGACCACATCGTCCTCCCGGTGCCCGACGTGGCCGCCGTGGTCGCCTGGTACCGCGACGAGCTCGGTCTCGCCGTCGAGCGCCAGGAGGAGTTCGACCGGGGCGAGGTCCCGTTCGTGTCGCTGCGGATCAGCGAGACGACGCTGATCGACGTCATGCCCGGCGAGCGCTCGGGCCAGAACGTGGACCACGTGGCCGTGGTGGTCGCCGAGGACGTCGACGAGCTGGCCGCCAGCGGTCGCTTCGAGGTCGAGATCGGGCCCGCCGACCTCTTCGGGGCCCGGGGCACGGGCCGCGGCATCTACATCCGGGACCCCGCCGGCAACCTGGTCGAGCTGCGCTACTACGGAAGCCAGGTCGAGGGCCGCTGACTCCGCCGCCCGGCCCATCGGGCCGGGGCGCGGGTCACCGGCGGGTCAAGGGCCCGACCTCGACGATGGTCGCCGTGGGCGGGACGTCGGGGGCGAGGTCGAGCCAGGCGACGGTGTGGACGGGCTGGCGGCGGCGGTGGGTCGGCGAGCCCGGGTTGACCAGCAGCGGCCCGTCGCCGTCCCGCTCGACCAGCGGCGCGTGGCTGTGGCCGAAGACGACCACGTCGGCATCGGGGAAGCGCCGGGCCATCCGGCGGTGGCGGCCCGCCGTCGGGCCCGAGTCGTGGACCATGGCGACGCGGTGGCCGGCCAGGTCGAGCTCCACCACCTCGGGCAGGGACAGGAGGCCCTCGTCGTTGTTGCCCAGCACGGCGTGGAGCGGGGCCCGCTCGGCCAGGGCGTCGAGGACCGGCTCGGAGACGACGTCGCCGGCGTGGAGGACGGCGTCGGCGGCCTCGGCCATGGCCCACACCTCGGCCGGCATGCGGTCGAGGGTGGCCGGCGTGAGGTGCGTGTCGGCGACGACGAGGGCCCTCATCGCCCCAGGCTACGGATCTCCCGGACGGCCGCCTCGATGCCGGCCACGTCGGACGCCACGTGGCGCCGGCTCCGCCCGCGGGTCGCCCGGGCCAGCACCCGGGGCCGGACGGTGAGGCCCTCGACGTGGGCGTAGCGGGTGCGGCCGGGGTCGGCCGGGTCGGGCTCGGCGGCCATGGCCACGACGTAGATCCGGGGCCGGGAGACCATCCAGCACCAGCCCTCCTCCAGGTCGACGTCGAAGTCGAGGGGCAGCCCGGCCATCCGCCACGACGCCCGGGTGTGGACCCGCAGCCGGGTGCCGTCGCGGTCGACGACCCGCAGCCGGGCGACCACGTCGTCGAAGGTCGGCACCGAGCGCTCCAGGTCGGCGACGAACCCCCAGACGTCGGCGAAGGGAGCGTCGATCGTCCCCTCCTGGAGCACGGCGCCGGGCAGGCCGGCGGCGAGGGCGCGGGCCCGGCCGGTCGGTGAGAGGGAGGCGGTGGGCCAGGTCATGCCGTCCACCGCTCCCGGAAGGCGGCCCGGGCCCGGTGCAGCCGGGACTTCACCGTGCCCCGGGCCACGCCGAGGACCTCGGCCATCTCGCTCTCGTCGAGCCCGTCGAGGTGCCGCAGCACGAGGACCGCCCGCTGCTCGGGGGCCAGGGCGGCGAGCACGGCCCGGACCTCGACCTCCGTCGTCCCGTCCGGCACGACCGTGCGGGGGTCGAGGGCGGCCGGGTCGACGGGTACCAGGCGGCCGCCGCCCGTGCCGCCGCGGGCCGCCCGCACCGCCTCCCGCACGGCGATGCGCCGGGCCCAGCCCCTCAGGGCCGCCGGCTCCCGCAGGGCGGGCAGGTTCCGTGAGATCGCCACCATGGCCTCCTGCAGGGCGTCGTCGCCGGCGTCGAGGGCGATGGCCCCGCAGATGCGCCCCAGGTAGGGCGTCAGGGCGCGCAGAACCGCCTCCAGGGAGGCGGCGTCGCCCCGCTGGGCGCGCCGGACGGTGACCTCGTCCACCACCCCAAGAGGCGCGGAACCGCTCGGAGGTTCCACGCCTCTCGTGGGGGACGACACGACCAGGAGGTTCCCATGAGAAGCGACCGCACCGAGGTGACCGTGGTGGGCGGTGGCCTGGCCGGGCTGATCGCCGCCGTGGAGGTGGCCGAGGCCGGCGCCCCCGTCCGGCTGCTCGAGGCCCGGCGGCGGCTCGGCGGGCGGGCCACGTCGACGCCGGGGCCGTTCGTGGCCAACCTCGGCCCCCACGCCCTCTACACCGGCACCGCCCTGTGGGACTGGTTGGTGGCCCGGGACCTGGCCGGCCCGGTGGCCGTGCCCCGCAGCCCGCACGTCCGCCTCCGCTGGCAGGGCTCGATCCGCCGCACGCCGCCCCGGGCCCTGCTCCCGGCCCTGCGCCTGCGGGGCGTCGAGGCGCCGGTCGACGTCGACCTGCGGACGTGGGCCACCGACCGCTGGGGACCGGCCCCGGCCGCCGCCCTGGCCGGGGTGGCCGGCGCCCTGACCTTCGACCACGACCCGGGCCGGCTGTCGGCCGGCTTCGTCGTCGAGCGGATCCGGCGCATCTTCCTGCGGCCCGGTGTCGCCGCCCGCTACATCGACCGCGGCTGGTCGGCCCTCGTCGGCCGGGTGGCGGCCCACGCCCGGGGCCTCGGCGTGGCCGTCGAGCTCGACGCCGCCCTCGACGCCGCCGGGCTCGACGACCTGCGCGCCCACGGCCCGGTCGTCCTGGCGGTGGAGCCGGGTGCCGCCCGGCGGCTGCTCGGGGACGACGTGGTCCCGGCCCCGCCGCGCCGGGTCGCCCTGCTCGACGTCGGGCTGGCCCGGGCCCGTGACCCGTACCTGATCGTCGACCTCGACGAGGCGATCTTCGCCACCCGGCCCAGCGCCGTGCTCGACGGCCTGGCGCCGGAGGGGGCCGAGCTCCTCCAGCTCAGCGTGGGCATGGCGCCCGACGAGACCCTCGACGCGGCCGAGGCCCGGCTGGAGGCGCTGCTCGACGCGGCGGTGCCGGGCTGGCGGGCGCGGGTCGAGTGGCGGCGCCGGGCGGCGGTGAAGGAGGCGACCGGGGCGGTCGACCTCCCCGGTGCCACCTGGCGGGACCGACCCGCCGTCGACCGGGGCGACGGCCTCTGGCTGGCCGGGGACTGGGTCGCGTCCCCCGGCCACCTGGCCGAGGTGAGCTGCACCAGCGCGGTGACCGCCGCCCGCGCCGCCGTCAACGCGACCGATCGGGTCCCCGTGGGGGGCCGGCCGAGGTGAAGCGGGTGCCGGGCGGGTCGGTGGCCCACGCCGCCGGCTCGCCCCAGCGGTCGTCGAAGACCAGCTCCTGCACCGGCCGGCGTCGCACCGGGCCGTGGCCGCCGACCGGCTTGCCGAGGCAGATCGTGGCCCCGAAGACGGCGTCGTCGCGCAGGCCCACGGCGGCGCGCCGGTCGTCCTCGACGCGGGTGTGCCACATCGTCATCACCCCGCCGTAGCCCAGGGCCCGGGCCGCCAGCAGCAGGTTCTGGCAGGCCGGGTAGACCGACGCCCCCTCGGCCGGGTTCGAGGCGCGATGCCGGCCGTAGACGGCCAGGACGATCACGGGGACATCCTCGACGTGGTCGACGAAGTGGCGCATCGTCGCCGCCATCCGGGCCTTGGGCGAGTCGGCCTCGGCCCCCGATCCGGCGCGGTAGCCGTCCGCCGCCTCCTTGGCGTCCCACGAGGCGCGGAAGCCGGCACCGAGGATCGCCTTGGCCTCGGCCGCCGCCGGCCCGTCCCGCAGCACGAGGAAGCGGAACGGCTGGCGGTTCGAGCCCGACGGGGCCCGGGTGGCGTGCCACAGGATGCGACCCAGGTCGTCGTCGGGGATCGGCTCGTCGCGGTAGCGCCGGATCGCCCGGGTCGTGGCCATGCCCTCGAGGAGGTCCATCCCCCCGGGCTACCAGAGCGGGCTCAGACGGGCTCGACGCAGCCCCGGCCGGCGTTGAAGACCTGCTCGGGGACCCGCAGGCGGTCGTCGGTGGCGGCGAGGTGGGCCAGCTCGTCGGCGTGGGCGTCGGGGTCGGCGGTGAGCTCGGCCAGCCGGTCGAAGAAGGCGACCTGCTCGTCGGTGAAGGCGACGCCGGGGACCGCCATCGCCCCCCAGACGTCCCACGGCAGCATCTTGGTGCCGGCGAGGGAGGCGGCGTCGCGGACCAGGTTCTGGGTGATCCACCAGGCGCCGAACTCGGGCAGGGCGGTCAGCCCGCAGGTGTCGCCGTCGAGCTCGCCGGCCCGGTACCGGGTCCAGGCGTCGCCGGCGACGACGAAGGCGTCCCGGGGCACGTCGGTGGCCGGGAAGTCGATCCCGAACAGGTCGCGCTGGACGTCGTCCATCTGGGCGTCGACCAGCACCCAGCGCCCGTCGACCACGGTCTCGCAGGCCCAGTGGTCCTCGTGGGTGCCCTCGACGAAGTAGGTGCCGAACCCGCAGCGGGCCCGGGCCGGGCGGCCGTGGGCGCGGAGCAGGGCGGTCAGGAGGACGCTGATCTGGCGGCAGTTGCCGGCGACCCGGCGCTCGGGCGGGCGGGGGACGTCGAGCGGGGCCGGGTCGAGGGCGACGACCCGGTCGAGCACCGCCTCGACCCGCCGGTCGTGGATCGCCTCCCGGGCCGTGGCGTCGAGCTCGATCCCGTAGACGGCGACGAGCAGCTCGTGGACCAGCACGCCCTGGACCACGGCGACCAGCGCGTCGAGGTCGTCGGGCAGCGCGGCCACCGCCGCGGCGTGACGCCCGGGATCCGTCATCACCGGACGGATCGTACGGGTCCACCGGGCCGGGCGCCGCCGGTGCGGCAGACTCCGACCGTGCCCGCCCCGACACCGCCTCCCGGTCACGGCCCCCGGCCGTCGACGCCCCGCATCGCCCCGCTGCCCGTCGAGGAGATGGACGACTTCCAGCGGGAGCTGATGGGCCTGGTCGGGCTGGACACGCCGACGGTCAACATCTTCGCCACCCTCGTCCGCCACCCGGGGCTGTTCGCCAAGTGGCTGCCCTTCGGCGGCAAGCTCCTGGCCGG
>JBQGCF010000425.1:0-3539 GCA_052038315.1 Iamia sp. | reverse complement strand
CCCGGCCGCACCGCCACAGCAGGCGCCCCCGCCCCAGCAGCCGGCCCCCCAGTTCGGCGCTCCCCCCGGTGGCCCGGCCCCCGCCCCGCAGCAGGCACCGGCCCCGCAGGCCCCGGCCGCAGCGGCTCCGCCGATGGGTGGCGGCACGATCGACCTGTCGAAGGCGCCGGCCCAGGGCTACGGCGACACGCCGACGATGTACCAGCCGACGCCGCCCGGGGCCATGAACAGCCTGGCCCAGTACAAGGAGAAGCCGACCACCGGTCGCTTCACCCAGCAGAGCTCGAAGATGGTCAAGGTGACCCTCGGCCCCGAGGTCCTCACCCGCAAGGGCTCGATGGTCGCCTACCAGGGCAACATCGAGTTCGACCACAAGGGCTCGGGCGGCCTCAAGAAGATGCTCGAGAACCGGATGACCGGCCAGGGCCTCAGCATGATGATCTGCCGGGGCCAGGGCGAGGTCTTCCTGGCCGAGGACTCGACCGACCTCCACATCGTCGAGCTCAACGGCCGGACGATCAACATCAACGCCAACAACGTCCTCTGCATGGACGCCACCCTCCAGGTCGAGACCAAGCGGATGGAGAGCGCCGGCCTGCCCGGCGGCGGCTTCTTCCACATCGAGGTCGGCGGCCAGGGGACGGTGGTCGTGATGACCCACGGCACCCCGATGACGATCCCGGTGCAGGGCCCCACCTCCACCGACGTCAACGCCACCGTGGCCTGGTCCGCCGGCATGCGCGTCAGCGTGTCGCAGCAGGTCCGGGTCCAGCGCAACCTGTACGCCGGCCAGTCGGCCGAGACCGGATGCCTCGACTTCATGGGGATGGGCGACGCCTTCGTCGTCGTCCAGCCCTACGAGGTCTGAGGCCGAGGAGGAGACGACCGATGGAAGGCTTCCTGACCCAGCAGTACCAGCCGACGCCGATCGCCGATCGCATGTCGAACCACGGCTCGAAGATGGCCAAGGTCATCATGCAGCCGGGCGTCGACGTGATGGCCAAGTCGGGCTCGATGGTGGCCTACAAGGGCCTGATCGACTTCAACCCCAACCCGCCGTCGCTCGGCCAGATGGCCCGGTCGTGGGCCACCGGCGAGGGCGTCCAGCTGATGCAGTGCACCGGCCAGGGCGAGCTCTACCTCGCCTACTACGGCGCCGACGTCGTCGTGATGCAGCTCTCCAACGAGGCGCTGTCGGTCAACGGCCCGAACATCCTCGCCTTCGAGAACACCCTCCAGTGGGGCATCGAGCGGGTGAAGGACGTGAAGATGGCCTTCTCCGGCATGGGCATGTTCAACGTCGTGCTCCGCGGCCAGGGCTGGGTGGCGCTGACGAGCCGGGGCACGCCCGCCGTGCTCGACACCCGCGAGGCGCCGACGTTCGTCGACACCGACGCCCTCGTCGCCTACACCGAGGGTCTCCAGATCACGCCCCGGCGCACGGCCAAGTTCAGCAGCCTGATCCCCGGCCGGGGCTCGGGTGAGGCGTTCCAGCTGGGGTTCCAGGGCCAGGGCTTCGTCGTGGTCCAGCCGGCCGAGGACGCCACGTCCAAGTTCTCCGTGAGAGGCTGAGGAGAGAGACCCATGGGCTATCCCCCCCAAGGCGGCTACCCCCCGCAGGGCCCCGGCGGCTACCCGCCCCAGCCCGGTGGCTACCCCCCGCAGCCCGGCGCCCCGGGCGGCTACCCGCCCCAGCAGGGCGGCTATCCCCCGCAGCAGGGCGGCTACCCGCCCCAGCAGGGTGGCTACGGCCAGCCCGGCTACGGCCAGCCGCCCGGCATGGGCAACGTCTACGGCGCCCCCGGCTCCGACGGCTTCGGCCGCGACACGCTCTTCGGCAACACCCCGGTCGAGTCGAACGAGGCCTTCGCCCTCCAGAACGGGAAGATGCTCAAGGTCACCCTCGGCCAGCAGTCGGGGATGAAGGAGCTGTTCGCCAAGTCGGGCTCGATGATCGCCTACCAGGGCGGGGTCAACTTCGACGGCAACTCCCGCTCGTGGGCCCAGCAGCAGACCTCCCGCTTCAGCGGCCAGGTGCTCCCGCTGATGAAGGTCTCCGGCGCCGGCACCGTCTACTTCGCCAACCAGGCCCAGGACCTCTTCATCCTCGAGCTCAAGGGCGACAGCTTCACCATCGACAAGGACAACCTCCTCGCCTTCAGCACCGGGCTGCGCTGGGACGTCGTCCGGGTCGACACCGGCGGCCAGCGGGTCGGCGGGATGGACGCCTTCAACATCGAGCTCACGGGCAACGGCCACTTCGTCTGCTGCTCGCAGGGCGCCCCGCTGGTGATGAACGTCGACCCGTCGAACTACTACTTCGCCGACGCCGACGCCGTCCTCGGTTGGAGCTCGTCGCTGGCGGTCAGCATGCAGGCCGCCGTCACCAGCTCGTCGGTCACCTCGATGCGGGCCAACACCGGTGAGAGCTGGCAGATGAACTTCAGCGGCGAGGGCCAGGTCATCGTCCAGCCGGCCGAGATGCTGCCGCCGTTCAACGCCGTGGCCACCAACGCCCAGGGCGTCCCGCAGAGCCTGGGCGACCTGTTCGGCCAGGGCTTCGCCGGCAACAGCCCGTTCGGCGGCCGCTAGAGCGTCTGGCGGTCGACCTCGTCGCCGTCGGCGTCGAGGGCGACCACCAGGACCTCGTCGGCATCGCCCTCGGAGGGGTCGACCGACGGGGGCAGCTCGGTCAGCCAGGCCTTGATGCCGTCGACCTCGTAGACGGTCGCCTCGACGACGAGGACGTCGTCGACGGTGCGGATCTCGACCGCGGCGACCTCGGGGGCCGCCGGGCCGAAGGCCCACGAGACCGATCCGGCGGTGACGGTGGCCCACTCGCCCTGGAGCCCGGCGGGGGGAGGCTCCTCCTCGTCGGGCTCCTCGCCCTCACCGCCCTCGCCCTCGATGAGCTCACCCGAGCCGCCGAGGTTGGCCGAGTAGCCGCTGACGACCCCGCCGAAGCGCAGGTCGATGCCCGAGGTGAGGCCGAGCTCGCTGTCGGGGGCGCCGTGGCTGAGGATCCAGTCGGTCCCGTCCGATGCGGTGCCGCGGGCCAGCACGGTGACCCCGGGGGCGTCCAGGCCCCGCTCGGCGACCTGGGTGCGGAGGTCGTCGACGTCGTCCGCGGCCACCGGCTCCATGGCCTCGGCCCAGGCGAGCAGGCCTCGGCCGTCATCTCCCTCGTCGCCCCCGAAGGACCGGATCTCGACCACCTCGCCGGGGCGCTCCTCCCAGCGCAGCGACCACCAGTCGACGGGCGGCTGCTGCTGGCCGAGCCGGGTGCGGACCAGGACCGCGTCGTGACCCCGGACCGACACCGGCTCGACCTCGTCGGCCATCAGCGCGGGCAGCGAGCGGTCGAGCGGGCCGCCGGTGCGGACGTCGAGGGCGATCAGGCCGTCGATCTCCGAGCCGGCGCCTCGCTGGTACCAGACCGCCCACGACGGGCCCGGGTCGAAGCCGGCGATCGGACCGACCACCCCGCCGTAGATGCCGAGGACCGACTGCAGCGGCGGCGACCCCAGCGATCGGCTGCC
>JBQGCF010000424.1:0-8609 GCA_052038315.1 Iamia sp. | reverse complement strand
GGCCTCGGCGCCGAAGCCGGTGACGGCCAGGGCGAGGATCGTGCCCAGGCCGAGGGCGTGCTCGGGCTTGGACTTGATGCGGATGCGGTACGGGCGCTGGACGTAGCGGCGGACGATGGCCCACATCACGCCGACGAACAGGGCCAGGCCGGCGGCGTCGCCCACCGCCGAGTAGCCCCGGTAGACGTCGCCGTGGAGGAACTTGATGCTCTCGGGCAGCTGGTGGTCGAGCTCGAGCGTCGTGGTGACGCCCAGCAGGATCAGGAAGCTGAAGTAGATGAGCGAGTGCATGACGCCGGCGGCGGGGTCGCGCAGCAGCGTCTTCATGTAGACGCCGGCCCGGAAGTCGGCCATGCGGCGCTTGACGTTCTTCGGCGTGGTCGACCGGTCGTCCGGCGCGCCCCGCTCCCAGTTCTTGGTGCGGTTGGCGAAGGAGAAGGCGCCGAACAGGATCACCACGGGGATGACCACGTAGAACGCCAGCTTCACGGCGCTCGGGATGTTCCCGAAGACCGTGCGGTGGACCTCCTCCTCGGTGTGCCAGTCGGTGATGAGCGGCACGATGCCGGAGATGGCGGTGAACACGGCGACACCGGCCCCGAGGCCGATGACCAGGTGGTGAGGGCGGACCCGCTTCGTCGTGGGCGAAGCAGCCTCATCGGTGGCAGTCATGGTGGCCTGGAAGTTACTCCTGGGTACGAGGTACGGCCCACTTCGAGCGGGGCTGGCCAGGGGCCGCGGCCCGCGGGCCTGGGTGCCCCACCCCGGGTCGTGGCGGTCGCCACCGGGTAGGCGGTCGACCGTGCCCGATCCCGCTCCGCTCGCCCCCGGCCCCGCTCCCTCGGGCGCGGGGCGCTCCCGGAGGGCGCGTCGGTGGGCGATGGGGACGCTGGTGGTGGTCGCCCTGGTCGCGGTGGCGGCGGCCGCCGTGGTGGCCCGGCCCGACGCCGAGCCGGGCCCGGACGATCGCACCACCATCCGGGTCGAACCGTCCGGCGGGACGGCCCTGCTCGAGCCCCGCGGCGGGGTCGGCGACATCGTGGCCGTGGTCGAGGATCCCCAGCACGACCTGCTCGCCCCCTGGCGCACGCTCGCCCGGGTGAGCCTCGACGGCCGGATCGTCTGGCGCCGCGCCGTGGCCGACCCGGGCGCCATCGAGGTCGTCGCCGCCGAGCGCGGCATCGTCGTGCTCCTCGACATCTCGACGGTCTCCTACATCGGGCTCGACTCCGACGACGGCGCCGAGCTCTGGCGGGTCCCGGCGTCCGAGGCGCCGGCGGGCGCTCGCGTCGTCGGCGACCGGCTGGTCGTCCCGGGTGACGACGGCGCCGTCGCCGGCCACGACCTGCAGACCGGAGAGGAGGTCTGGGCGCTCGACGACCCGGAGAACACCTCGACCGCGCCCCCGGCGATCTCGGTCGTCGACGACGACACCGTCCTGGTCACCCGGTCCCGGGAGCGGTTCGGCGTCGAGCTGGTCGCCGTCGCCGTCGACGACGGCTCCGAGGGCCCGGCCTACGCCCCCGAGTGCCCCCGAGCCGCCGGCACCGATCCCGAGCGGGCCTCGGCCTACGCCACCGTGCGGGTGGTGCCCGGGACCAGCGACGCCGTGATCGTCTTCGGCAGCGTCTCGCAGTGCATCCAGCGGTGGAGCACGACGGCCGGTTCGGCGATCTGGTCGACGACCACCGTCGAGGACTCGGGTGCGAACGAGGACCTCGTCGTGCCGCCCCGCAGCGTCGTGCTCGACGAGGGCCACGTCGCCTTCGACGGGGCCGACGGCGTCGTCGTGACCGACCTGGCCGACGGTGCGACCCGGGTGCTGCCGACGGAGGACGTGGCGCCGGTGTTCGTCGTCGACGGCTCGGTCGTCGCCGCCGACGTGGACGACGACGGGGCCCGGCCGGTGTTGACCGGCCTGGCGGTCGACGGCGGCGAGCCGCGCTGGGCCGACGTCGAGCTCCCCGGCATCGGCGGGCCGGCCGCCTTCGTCGGGCCGGCCCGCAGCGGCATCACCCCGGACACGCCCGTCGTGGTGGCCGGCCGGGACGAGGCCCTGATCCGGACGGTCGAGGTCGAGGACGGCCGCCGGGCCCGCATCACCTCGGTCGACCCGGCCACCGGGGCGACGACCGACGCGGTCGTCGCCCTGCGCGGCGAGCCCGACGACGTACCCGGCGGAGCGGTCGCGTCGGTGGAGATCCTCGACGGCGGGCGGGCCCTGGTCGTGATCTCCGGCGTGCCCCACCTGCTCGACCTGGCGAGCGGCGAGGTCGTCGCCTCCTGGGCGGCCGGGGGCTAGGAGCCGCTGGCGGCGGTGCGGGGGCCGCTGACGGCCAGGAGGTAGCCCCGGCTCCGCACCGTGTGGATCGTGAGGTTGAGCGGGGCGAGGCGGCGGCGGAGCCGCAGGACGTGGACGTCGAGGGCGTTGCGGCCGGGAGCCCCCTCGGGCCAGCCCGCCGTGGCCAGGGCGTCACGGGTGACGACGGTGCCGAGCCGGTCGAGCAGGGCCCGGGCGAGACGGTGCTCGACCGGCGGGAGGGCGACCCACTCGTCGCCGACCCGGAACAGGCCGTCGTCGTCGAGCACCGGGCGGGTCTCGGTCCGGGGGGCCCGGCCGTTGGCGACCCGGTGGGCGAGCCAGCGGACGCGGGCCCGCAGGTCGGCCTCGGCCACGGGGATGCGGACCCAGTCCTCGAGCTCGTCGCCCGGGTCGGGGGCCGGCGTGGTCGGGTTCAGCAGCAGCATCCGCGGCCGCCCCTCGCTCCTCAGCGCGGCACGGGTCGACTCCTGCTCGGGCCAGCGGACCAGGGTGATCTCGGGCCGTCCACCGTTGGACTGCTCGTCGTCCATGGCCGCCGACCGTACGGAGGCGACGTTTCTCGACTGTTTCGTCTAGGTGACGACTCCCGATCGGCGCCGCCGCCGGAGGGGGACCGGCTAGGAGTACATCTTCGAGTCGAGCTCGCGGATGCGGCCGGCGAGGGCGGCCATCACCTTGCGGGAGAGGGTGGGGACGTCCTCCAGCACGGCGGCGAACTGGCGGGCGCCGAGCACGAAGAGGGTCATGTCGCCGTCGGCCACGACCGTGGCGGTGCGGGGACCGTGGTCGAGGAGGGCGAGCTCGCCGACGCAGTCGCCGGGGCCGAGGGTGGCCACCTTGCGGTTGCCCCGCTTGACCGTGGCCGCCCCCTCGACGATCACGTAGGCCTCGCGGCCGGCGTCGCCCTGGGTCGTCAGCACGTGGCCGGGCTTCACCTTCAGCTCGTCGCCGGCCTTGGCCACCTTCCCCAGCTCGCGCTTGGAGCACGCCGAGAAGAGGGGCACGGAGGCGAGGTGGTCGAGGTAGGTCTCACGGCGGGCCATGGGCCGGGAGCATAAAGGTGGGGGCCGGGCCGTGCTGGGGATCGGGCCGGGTCGGGGCGCAGGGTCCCCTCAGTCGTCGTCGACCTCGAGGAGGTAGCCGACGCCCCGCACGGTGTGGATGGTGATGCCCGTTCCCGCCGTCCGCCGGCGCAGTCCGCGGATGCGCCCGTCGACCGCCCGCTCGTCGCGCTCGCCGCCGGGCCAGGCCAGGCCGTGCAGCTCGGATCGGTGCACGACGTGCCGGGCCCGTTCGAGGAGGCGGCCGAGGATGACGGCCTCGATGGGCGGCACGACCACGACCCGGCCCCCGCCGGCGTGCAGGACGCCGTCGGTGTCGAGCACGGGTCGGCCCGCCCGGTCGGGGTCGGCCGGCCGGGCGCCGCGCAGCCGGGCGACGCGCGCGTCGATCTCGGCCGGGCCGGCCCCCTCGCGGATCCAGTCCTCCCGGTCGTCCCGGACGACGGGCGGGGGCGCGTCGCCGGTGACGACGAGCAGGCGGGGGACGCCGGCACCGGCCAGCGCGTGGCGGGCGTCGGCTTCGTCGGGCCAACGCAGGACGACGACCGGGTCCTCGGGGGACGGGGCGTCGGAGGGATCCGCGGACGGCGGATCGTGGGCGCGTGCCGCGCTCAGGGCTGTCCTCTCCGCGCGCCCGGCGGGCGCGCCGTCGTGACCCCGCGCCCGGCGGGCGCGGTCGGTGGGGTCAGGCGGCGAGCGGGGGAGCCCGGCTGCGGAGGCCGCCGGCGACGAGGTGGAGGCGGAGGGCGTGCTCGTCGGGCGCGGGGCGGAGGGCGGCGCGCCGGGCCGCGACCACGGCGACGCCCGCCAGCACCGCCGGCATGACGAGGGCGGCAGGGGCGAAGCGGCGGTCGCCGGCGCGGCCGGCGGCGGCGACGGCTCCCGCCGGGGTGACGTCGACCATCGGCCGGAGAGCGGGGAGAACGGTGGAGACGCCGGTGGAGTCCCGGCACCCCAGGGGGAACCAGAGGATGGCCGTGACCACCAGGAGCAGGTGGCAGACCAGGAACGGGCCGCGCTCGATGCGCATGTGCGCCGGGGCCCGGAAGCGGGAGGCCGGGGCGGTCACGGGACCGGCCCCCGAGCCGGCACGGTGAGGACGAAGCCCCGGCCGCGCACGGAGAGGATGGCGAGGCCGTGGGCGGACAGCCGGCGCCGCAGCACGAAGATGCGGCTGTCGAGCGAGCGGCGCTCGTGGGGCACCTCGCCCCAGGCGGCCCGGGCCAGCTCCTCGCGCGTGCAGAGCCGCTCCGGCGGGTCGGCCAGGCAGCGGAGCAGGGCGGCCTCGGCCGGGGGCAGGGTGAGGGGCTGACCGGCGATCCACGCCGTCCCATCCTCCCTCACGACGACGGTGCCGGCCCCGAGGGCGGAGCCGGTGGCCCGACCGGAGAGGTCACGCAGGCGGGAGAAGAGGTCCCGCTCGTCGGTCGGCAGCCAGATCCAGTCCTCGAGGTCGTCGGCCGGCGGCGGCGGGACCTCGCCGGCCTCGAGCACGAGGAGGCGGGGGATGCCGGCTCGTCGCAGGAGCTCGCGGCGCTCGGCGTCGGCCGGCCACTGCAGGATCTCCGCGTCACGTCCGGACCCACGCGACGAGGCGGCGGCACGGTCGATCACGGGGACGGAACGTACGGATCGGGCGTTGCGCGTCCGCGCCGTGCGTGTGAACGGTCGAGGGCGTGGTTCTTTCGCCCTTCTGACCTGGGCCTGGCGCCGATGTGCAGGTCGAGCGGCCGCGACCGGCCGAACGGACGGAAACGAGACGGAACCGCCAAGGTCACGCGGTGGTCAAGGCAAGGAAACGTTCACGAAACAGAGCGTCCTTACGTTCCGCCTCGATCCGGGCGCCGCAGCGCCCCCGACCAAGAGAACGGTGAACCAATGGAAGGAAATCTGGCCTGGGTCCTCACCTCGGCCGCACTCGTCTTGTTCATGACACCGGGCCTGGCCTTCTTCTACGGAGGCATGGACCGGAGCCGGAACGTCCTGAACATGCTGATGATGAACTTCTGGTGCCTGCTGATCATCCCGGTCCTCTGGGCCGTGGTCGGCTACTCGCTGGCGCAGGCCCCGTTCGACAACGACTTCATCGGCAGCTTCGACAACCTGTTCCTGAAGGACCTCGACATCTCCGACGGGGGCATGACCCTGGCGGTCCTGGCCTTCCTCGGGATGTTCGCGGCGATCACCCCGGCGCTGATCTCCGGTGCCGTGGCCGACCGCATGAAGTTCTCGGCGTGGGCGATCTTCGCCCCGGTGTGGCTGCTCCTCGTCTTCGTCCCCGTGTTCAAGTGGGTCTACGGCGGCTGGTTCGCCCAGGGCGTCATCTCCGACAAGGGCGGCTCGATCGACTTCGCCGGCGGCACCGCCATCCACGTCAACGCCGGCATCGCCGCCCTGGCGTGCGTGCTGGTGCTGGGCAAGCGCAAGGGCTGGCCGGGCGAGGGCCACCCGCCCCACTCGATGCCGCTGGTCATGATCGGCACCGGCATCCTCTGGTTCGGCTGGTTCGGCTTCAACGCCGGCTCCGCCCTCGCCGCCAACGGCCAGGCCGTCCAGGCCTTCCTGAACACCTTCCTCGCCGCCGCCGCCGCCGGGCTCGCCTGGTGCATCGTCGAGCGCATCCGGGACGGTCACTTCACCAACCTGGGCGCGGCCTCGGGCATCGTCGCCGGCCTGGTGGCGATCACCCCGTGCGCCGGCTTCGTCGCCGGGCTGTCGCCGATCTACATCGGCCTGATCGCCGGCGTGATCTGCTGCTTCGCCGTCGGCCTCAAGACCAAGCTGGGCTACGACGACGCCCTCGACGTCGTCGGCGTCCACTTCGTCGGCGGCCTCACCGGCTCGATCCTCCTCGGCCTGTTCGCCGACCCGGCCTACTTCGAGGGCGAGTTCCTCGAGGGCCTGCTCCTCGGTGGTGGCGCCGACCTGCTGATCGAGCAGCTGGTCGCCAACATCGTGACGATCGTCTACTCGTTCGTCGTGACCGTCGGGATCATGCTCGCCCTCAAGTACACCATCGGTGTGCGAGTCTCGGAGGAGGTCGAGGACGCTGGCCTCGACCTCGCCGAGCACAGCGAGACCGCCTACCACGACAGCCCCGGCTACCAGGTCTCGGAGGACACGGGTGCGGCTGCCGCCGCCCCCGCTCCGAGCGCCACGGTCTGAGCGGGACGGAAGGACAACGACATGAGACTCGTCACCGCCATCATCAAGCCGTTCAAGCTCGACGACGTGAAGACCGCCCTCAAGGAGGCCGGCGTCGTGGGGATCACCGTCACCGAGGTCAAGGGGTTCGGTCGCCAGGGCGGCCACACCGAGACCTACCGGGGCACCGAGTACCAGATCGACTTCGTCCCCAAGGTCAAGCTCGAGGTCGTCATCGACGACATCGACATGGACCGGGTCGTCGACGTCATCGTGAAGTCGGCCGGCACCGGCAAGATCGGCGACGGCAAGGTCTGGGTCAGCCCGGTCGAGGCCGTGGTCCGGATCCGCACCGGCGAGCAGGGGACCGACGCGATCTAGTCGCCCTGCAGCCATGAGCTGAGCGAACGGTGCCCCCGGGTTCGCCCGGGGGCACCGTCGCGCCCGGCTTCATCCCCACGAAACACTGCGTCCGTAGGTTGCGCGCCCGTGATCCAGCTCGTGACCGCGATCATCCGCCCGTCCCGCATCGACGACGTGCGCGACGCCCTGGAGGGGATGGGCATCACCGTCACCGACGTCCACGGCTTCAGCCGCCAGGGCGGCCACCTCGAGACCTACCGGGGCGCCGAGTACCAGATCGAGCTGGTGCCCAAGGTGAAGGTGGAGCTCGTCGTCGAGGCGGTCGACGTCGATCGGGTCCTCGACGCCCGGGCCGAGGCGGCCCGCACCGGCAAGCTCGGGGACGGGAAGGCGTGGGTCACGCCGCTCGCCCAGGTCGTGCGCATCCGCACCGGCGAGGACGGGCCGGCCGCCCTGTAGCCCCGGCCCGTGTGTGACACCGGGACGGAAACGTTGCGTCAACCTGACCACACGAGGTGGACCGTTCTCGTTCACACCTGACGCACAGAGGCGAAACACCCCCTCCTTACGTTCCGGACCGGCCGCCGATCGGGGCGGCCCTCGGAAAGGAGACTTCCATGCGCGACGACGTTCGCGACGGGCACGCGGGGGGTGTTCCGGCCAGGGTCCTGCGGGTCCTGCGGACGCCGCGGAACGTGCCCCGGATCGCCCGCAAGACCGCCACCGCGTTGGTGCTCGGGGGGGCCTTCGCCATGGCCATCGGCCTGCCGGCCGGAGCCCAGGAGGCGCCCGACCCGGTGACCGAGCTCGGCAAGCAGATGAACCTGCTGTGGATCATCATCGGAGCCGTCCTGGTCATCTTCATGCAGGCCGGCTTCGCCCTGGTCGAGACCGGCTTCACCCGGGCCAAGCACGCCGCCCACGTGGTCAGCACCAACTTCGCCATCTTCGGCCTCGGGTTCGTCGGCTTCTTCCTCGTCGGGTACGCCTTCGCCTTCGGCGGGGCCAGCTTCGGCGCCTACGTCCCGGGCTACGACAACGCCCTGGGCGACCCGCTGATCGGCAGCGGCAACTGGGTGTTCCTCTGGAAGGGCGGCTTCGCCCTGTCCGGCCCGGCGATCACGCCCGGCGTCCTCGGCCTGTTCCTCTACATGGTCGCCTTCATGGACACCGTGGCCACGATCCCGACCGGCTCCATGGCCGAGCGCTGGAAGTGGAACAGCTTCGTGGGCTGGGGCCTCTTCTGCGGCGCCTTCTACTACCCGCTGTTCGCGGCCTGGACGTGGGGCGGCGGCTGGCTGTCGAAGACGTGGGACACCATGGGCCTCGGCGCCGGCTACGTCGACTTCGCCGGCTCCGGCGTCGTCCACGCCGTCGGTGGCGTCGCCGGCCTGGCCGGTGCCATCGTGCTCGGCCCCCGCATCGGCAAGTACAACGAGGACGGCTCGCCCAACACCATCCCCGGCCACCACATCCCGATGGCCATGCTGGGCACGTTCATCCTGCTGTTCGGCTGGTTCGGCTTCAACGCCGCCTCGACCTTCGCGGCGACCGACATCCAGTTCGCCACCGTCGCCGCCAACACGGCCATCGCCGGCGCCTTCGCCGCCGTGAGCACGATGTTCTATTGCATGTTCGTCCGGGGCAAGAAGCCCGATCCCGGGATGATGGCCAACGGCATGCTCGCCGGCCTGGTGGCGATCACCGCCCCCTGCGCC
>JBQGCF010000423.1:0-5585 GCA_052038315.1 Iamia sp. | reverse complement strand
GCACCTACGCCAAGCTCGCCGTGGCCAACCGGGCCGAGCTGCGGACCCTCCTCGGCGCCGCCGCCCCCTGAACTCAGTGGTGACATCCGTCCGGCGCCGTCCGAGAGTGGCCGAGAGGCGCTGACGTGCCGTCACGGCGAGCGCGAATGCAGTGGTCGGTACTGACGCCACGGAGCCCGGGGTCCGTGACACTGCACGGAGGAGCAGCGCTCGGGGCTGCTCCGGGTGGGAGACCCAGACATGACCAGCACTCGGATCCGCCGTGCCCTGGCGGCCCTCGTCCTGGTTGTCGTCGGCGCCGCGGCCGGGATGCCTGCGGCGCCGACGGCGGCCGGCCCCGTCGCGGTGCCCGCACCCGTCGGGTGGCGCCAGGTGAGCGGGGGCAGCAACCACTCGTGCGGGATCACCGCCACCGGCGCCGCCTACTGCTGGGGCAGTGACGGCAACCAGCAGCTGGGCAACGGCACGGTCCAGACCAACCAGATCGCCCCGTCGCCGGTCACGACGCCCGCCGGGGTGACCTGGGCGGCGATCGACGCCGGGTCGACCTCGACCTGTGCGGTGACCACGGCGGGCGCCGTGTACTGCTGGGGCTACGTCAACGGCGGCCTCGTCGCCGCGCCGAGCGTCGTCACCGCGTCGGGCGGGACGGTGTGGCGGTCGGTCAGCATCGGCTCGAACCACACCTGCGCCCTCTCCGCCGCCGGGGCGATCTCCTGCTGGGGCAGCGACATCTCGGGGGCCCTCGGCAACGGCGCCCTGTCGGGGACCCGGACCTCGCCGACGCCGGTCGCCGCGCCGGCCGGCGTCACCTGGGTGAGCGTCTCCTCCGGGGGGAACTTCTCGTGCGCCGTGTCGACGACCGGGGTGGGCTACTGCTGGGGGGCGGACTCGCTGGGCCAGCTGGGCAACGGGGCGACGGTCGTGGCGGACCAGCAGGCGCCAGTGCCGGTCGAGACGCCGGCGGGCACGGCGTGGCGCTCGATCAACGTGGGCTCCACCTCGGCCTGCGGGGTCACCACCGCCGATGCCGCCCTGTGCTGGGGCAGTGACGACCAGGGCAAGCTCGGCAACGGCGCCGCCGTCACCGCCGACCAGCACGCCCCGGGTGCGGTCGTCACGGCCGCCGGGGTGGCGTGGGCGACGATCGACACCGGCGACCGGGTCACGTGTGGCGTGACGACGGCAGGGGCCGGCCTCTGCTGGGGCTACGACGGCGCCGGCAACCTCGGCAACGGGCCGATCACCGGCACCCAGCACGCACCGTCGGCCGTGGTGACCGCCGCAGGGGTGACGTGGGCGTCCATCTCGGTCCGAGGCGACGCCCCGTGCGCCACCTCCGCCGCCAGCACCGGGTTCTGCTGGGGGTGGGCGATCTACGGCCAGGTCGGCGACGGCTCGGCAGCCACGACCAACCGGACCGCGCCGTCGGCGCTCGCCCGGCTGGCCCAGACGCTGACGTTCCCGGCGCCGGCTGAGGGCCGCGCCGGCGACCAGCGGGACCTCGCCGGCACGGCGACCTCGGGCCTGCCCGTCGCCTTCACGGCGAGTGGGTCGTGCACCGTGGTGGGGACGACGCTGACCCTCGGGCCCGCCGGCACGTGCACGGTCACCGCCAGCCAGCCCGGCGACGCCACCTGGGCGGCGGCCACCTCGGTGGTCCAGACCCTGGCGGTGGCGGCCAACCCGGTGCCGACCGTCGTCGCCGGCGACGACCTGGCCGTGCACGTCGGCCACCTCGCCACCCTCGGGGCGACGGCCACCGATCCCGACGGCGAGCCGCTCACCCTGGCCTGGACGCAGACCGCGGGCCCGTCCGTCGCCCTGAGCGACCCGGCGTCGCCGGCGCCGACGTTCACGGCCCCGGCCGAGCCCACGACCCTCACCTTCACGGTGACCGCCACCGACCCGGCGGCCGGCACGGCCACCGACGAGGTCACGGTCGCCGTCGTCCGGCGGCGGATCGCCGGCACGGTCACCGCGGATCCGGGTGGGGCGCCGATCGCCGGCGCCCGCGTCCGCCTCTACCGCGACGGCGTCGGCTACCTCGAGCACTTCGCCGACACCGGGGCCGACGGCACCTGGTCGATCCAGGGCATGCCCGCCGGGTCGTACCGGATCAGCATCAGCGACCCGACCCTGGCCCACGTGGCCGAGTGGTGGGGCGACACCCCGGTCCGCAGCGCCTCGACGGCCGTCACCGTGCCGACGAGCCTCGACCAAGCCGGGATGGACGTCGTGCTCGCCCGGGGGGCCACCGTCGCGGGGACGATCACGGCGCCGGGGAGCTTCGACGTGTACCTCTACGCCGGCGACCCGGCCACCACCTCGGCCAGCAAGGTCCTGAAGGGCCAGGTCGGATCGTTCTCCTTCACCGGGCTGGCCGCCGGCACCTACCACGTGCTGGTCAAGGACCCGACGGGTGCGGTCAAGGACCTGTGGGGGCCGGGCCGGACGACCCGGGCCGAGGCCACCCCGATCCCGCTGGTCGCGGGGCAGACCGCTACGGCGACCTACGCCCACCCGCCGCAGAGCTCGATCGGTGGCCTGGTCACCGACCACGCCGGGCCCGTCGCCGGGGTCACGGTCCAGCTCTACGACGCGGCCACCGGCGCCTTCGTCCGGTCGACCAAGACCGACGCCACCGGTGCCTACCGCCTCACGCCGGTCGTCGCCGGCACCTACAAGGTCGTCTTCCGGGACGCCACCGGCGCCCACGTCGTGACGTGGCACGGCGGTGCGGACAGCCTGGCCAGCGCGGGCACGCTCACCATGGCGACCGGTGGCGTGCTCACCGTCGACCAGGAGCTGGTGGCCACCGCCACCCTGCGGGGCACGATCACCGCAGCCGGCCAACCGGCGGCGGGCATCCGGGTGATCGTCCACCAGGGCGGGAGGGGCGTGCGCTCGGCGCTGACCGGCCCCGACGGTGCCTGGGCCATCGCCGGCCTGGCCGCCGGCACCTACCAGGTGGGCTACAGCGACCCGGCCGCGGTCCTCGCCCCCGAGTACCACCAGGACGCGGCCAAGCTGGCCGGATCGACCCCGATCGCCCTCGGACCCGGTGATGCGGTGGACCTGGCCGCCACCCTCGCTCGCCGTTGACACACCCGTTCGGGCAGGTACGATGCGTAGTCAGAGCGGTGGTGTGACCGCTCTGAGTGGCCACAGGGGGTCGTGATGCGGTGGGGACAGAAGGTGACGGGGCGAGCCGTCGCGGGACGGATCGTCGCCGGGCTGGTGGCGGCCTCGGCTCTGGTCGGGCTGGCCCCGGCGGTGGCCGGTGCGGCGGGCGGTGCCCGGCTGAGCGGCACGGTGACCTCGGACGCCGGCGGGGCACCGATCGCCGGTGCTCGGGTGCGGCTCTACCAGGACGGCGTCGGCTACCTGGAGCACTTCGCTGACACCGCCGCCGACGGCACCTGGTCGATCGAGGGCGTGCCGGCCGGGTCGTACCGGGTGAGCACCAGCGACCCGACCCTCGCCCACGTGGCCGAGTGGTGGGCCGACTCGCCGACCCGGGGCGCGTCCGCCCTGGTCGCCGTGGCCACCGCCGACCAGCAGCTCGACGTGGCCCTGGCCCGGGCCGGCTCGGTCTCGGGCACGCTCGTCGCCCCCGGCGTCGCCGACGTGTACCTGTACGCCGGCGACCCGGCCACCACCTCGGCCACCCAGGTGCTCAAGGCCCAGACCGGGACCTTCTCGTTCGCCGGGCTGGCCGCCGGGACCTACCACGTGCTGGTCAAGGACCCGGCCGGCGTGGCCAAGGACCTCTGGTACCCCGGTCGCAACAGCCGGGCCGAGGCCCTCCCGATCACCCTCTCGGCCGGCCAGGCCTTCACCTCGACCTACCGCCAGCCGGTGTCCGGCCCGGGCGTCGGGACGATCGAGGGCACGGTCATCGACAGCGAGGGCCCGGTCGAGGGCATCGTCGTGCAGGTCTACGACAGCCGGACCGGCCTCTACGTGCGGGCCGGCCGCACCGATGCCAACGGCGAGTACCGGATCACGTCGATCCCGGTCGGCTGCTACAAGCCGGTCTTCCGGGACCCGACCGGGGCCCACGTGACCTCCTGGTGGGGGAACGGCGACGTCATCACCAACGTGGCCTGGCCGTGCCTGTACCCGAGCAGCATCCACACCTTCGACCAGGAGATGGTGATCACCTCGGACCTGGCGGGAGTGGTGACCGACGGCGACGCCCCCCTGGCCGGGATCAAGGTCGCCGTCTACCACGAGGGCCAGACCGCCAAGATCGTCACCACCGGCGCCGACGGGTCGTGGGTGGCGCCCAACCTCGAGCCGGGCGAGTACACGGTCGGCTACAGCGACCCGGCCAAGGCCTTCGTGCCCGAGTACCACGGCGGCGCCACCCGCCGGGCCGACGCCGAGCCGATCGCCCTCGAGCCCCTCTACGGCACCGACGTCGAGGTCGCCCTCACCCCGCGGTAGGCGCTGAGAAAACTTGACAACGGGATTGGCAAGTTTGGGAGGCGCCCGTATCCTGCCGTCATGGCGCTGGACCCGAACCGCTGGACCCTGAAGACCCAAGAGGCGTTCACCGCGGCCACCGAGGCCGCCCGGACCGCCAGCAACCCCGAGGTCACCCCCGACCACCTGCTCATCGCCCTGCTCGGGCAGGCCGAGGGGGTCGTCCTCCCCATCGTCGAGAAGGTCGGCCTCCAGCCCCTCCCGCTGCGCAACGCGGCCCAGGACCGGCTGGCCCGGCTGCCCAAGGCCTACGGCAGCGAGGTCCGCCTCGGCCGCGAGCTCACCCAGGTGATGGATGCGGCCGACACGGCGCGCGCCGAGCTCACCGACGAGTACCTGTCCACCGAGCACCTGCTGCTCGGGCTGGCCGACCGGCTCGGCGTCGGCCGGGAGGACCTGCTGACCGCCCTCCGCGAGGTGCGGGGCAGCCACCGGGTCACCAGCCAGAACCCCGAGGCCAGCTACCAGGCCCTCGAGCAGTACGGCCGGGACCTCACCGAGGCGGCCCGGCAGGGCAAGCTCGACCCCGTCATCGGGCGGGACGAGGAGATCCGCCGCACGATCCAGGTCCTCAGCCGGCGCACCAAGAACAACCCGGTGCTGATCGGCGAGCCGGGCGTGGGCAAGACGGCCATCGTCGAGGGCCTGGCCCGCCGCATCGTCGAGGGCGACGTCCCCGAGGGGCTCAAGAACCGCCGGGTCATCAGCCTCGACATGGGCGGCCTCGTCGCCGGGGCCAAGTACCGCGGCGAGTTCGAGGAGCGGCTCAAGGCCGTGCTCAAGGAGATCACCGACGCCGAGGGCGAGGTCATCACCTTCATCGACGAGCTCCACACCATCGTCGGCGCCGGCAAGGCCGAGGGGGCCATGGACGCCGGCAACATGATCAAGCCGATGCTGGCCCGGGGCGAGCTGCGGTTGATCGGCGCCACCACGCTCGACGAGTACCGGAAGTTCATCGAGACCGACGCCGCCCTCGAGCGTCGCTTCCAGCAGGTGTTCGTCGGCCAGCCCAGCGTCGAGGACACCATCGCCATCCTCCGTGGCCTCAAGGAGCGCTACGAGGTCCACCACGGCGTCCGCATCCAGGACTC
>JBQGCF010000422.1:0-3639 GCA_052038315.1 Iamia sp. | reverse complement strand
CGCCGGCACCGGCGTGGGCCGGCGAGGAGCAGCCCAGCGGGAAGGCGACGCCGCCGCGGCCCCCACCCCCACCGCCCGCAGCGATGGCGAGCATCGTGCCGCCGCCGCACCCGGTGACGGGGGTGCCGAGGCACAGCGCGGTCGCCCCGCCGCCGCCACCGGCGCCCGGGGCACCGCCCGGGCCGCCCCGGGCCCACCCGTCGGCCTGGACCACGCCGGAGGTGCTGCCACCACAGCCGAGCTTGGCCCACAGGACCTGGCCCGGCGTGACCGGCACCCGGCCCAGGACGACGCCACCCGCCCCGCCCCGGCCACCGTCGCCGGAGGCGTCGAGGCCCCCGGCGCCACCGCCGCCGATGACGGTGAACCGGGCCTCGACGGCGTTGGCCGGCGCCGTCGCCGAACCCCACCGCGAGATGCTGCTCGACGTCGTCGCGGTGCACCCCAGACCGACGAAGGATCCCACCTGCTGGCCGGTGGCGGCCACCGGCGCGGGTGGCGCCCCGCCCAGCCCGACGAGGACCCCCGCCGCCGCCAGCGCGGCGGCGAGGATCGCCCGGATCGTCGTGGCACGCCCTCCTCGTGCTGTCATCGCCGGCTCAGCTCGTGAGCAGCGTGGCGTCGAGGGTCAGCTGGTCACCGGGTTCGACGCCGATGACGTCGGCGTCGGCCCGGCGGGGCCGGTCGAGGTTGTACTCGGACCGGTGGCCGGTGGCGGCGAACAGGGCGGTGTAGTCGCCGGCGAGGAGACCGGTGGCGACGTAGCCGCCCTCGGCGTCGGTCGTGTACGTCTTCACGGCCAGGCCGTCCCGGTAGAGCGTGACCTTGGCCCCCGACAGCGGCGTGGTGCCGGCCGCCCCGCCGGTGACGGTGCCGGCGATGGACGCCGTCCTCGTCAGCTCGGCGTCGGCGGTCAGGGCGCCGCCGTTGGGCATGACGACCGTGGCGGCCAGGCTGATGACGTCGCCGCCGCCGTACCACACGACCTGGTGGCCACCGCTGGTGTCGCGGAACACCAGCTTGTACTGGCCGGCGGCCAGGTCCTTGATCACGTACTCGCCCTCGGCGTCGGTCTTGGTCGACTTCACGAAGGCACCCGAGACGGCCCCGTAGGCCTGGACGGTCACCAGCGGCACCGGACCCTCGGAGTCGATGATCGTGCCGGCGATCGTGTTCCGGGTCACCAGGGTGAACGGCGCCGAGCCGGTGGCCGAGGACGTGACCGGGATGCCCACGGCCGAGCCGCGCTGGGTCTGGTTGCCCGACCACTCGGGCACGAGCAGGCCGGCCGGGTCGGTGACCGACACGTAGTAGGTGCCGGCGGGGAGGCCCCGCAGGGTGGTCGAGCCGGAGACGTTGGGCACCGACCGGTAGGCCGAGGCCCCGAGCGGAGCGGTGTTGTACAGCGCCACCGTGAAGGACCCGGCGTTGGAGATCGTCACCTGGAGCTGGGCCCCGGTCGCCAGGCCGGCGTCGACGTCGAGCTCCTCGCTGGGGTCGACCGTGATCGGCGTGGAGGTCGACCGCAGCTGCGAGTCGTCGTACCACTCGTCGACGTAGTCCTGGGTCGGGTCCCGGAAGATCACCCGGTACTCACCCGCCGGCACCGTCGGCCCGAGGTCGTAGGACCCGTCGGCGGCGGTCGTGGCGGAGAAGGGGGCGAAGCCCACACCGTCCTGGTACAGGCGCACGGTGATGCCACCGATGCCCTGGCCGGTGTCGTCGGAGGTCACCCGGCCGTTGACGCCGGGCCGGGCCACCGTGACGGTCACCGTCGCCACGAACGAGACGTGCCCGTTCGGGTCGGTGACGGTGTAGGTGAAGGTCACCTCGGCGTCGGAGCCGGGGGCCGGCGTGAAGGTCACCGTGGGGCCGGTGCCCGTGACCCCGCCGCTGGAGGGCGTTCCGACCTGGTAGGTCAGGGCGCCGCCCTCGGGGTCAGAGCCCGAGAGGGTGATCTCGACCGGCGTGTCGACGGCGGTCTCGGCCGAGACCGGGTTCGCCGTCGGGCGGCGGTTGATCGTCGTCGGGTCGGTGGCCGTGTTGTTCCCGGGGTTGTGGTCCGGGGTGGCGGCCACCGTGGCGGTGTTGGTGCCCGAGGGCGCCGCCTCGGTGATGGCCACCGTGATGGTGAAGCTCACCGGGGTCGCGGGCGCCAGGGCGGTGCCGCGGGTGCAGGTCACCGTCGTGCCGCCGGCGTTGGCGGTGCAGGAGAAGCCCGACGAGCCGGCGGCGGCCGAGACGAAGGTCATCCCCGACGGCAGCGCGTCGGTCACCGTGATGGTGCCGCTGCTCGGGGCGTTGCCGATGTTCTCGACACCGATCGTGTACGTGCCCTGGCCACCGCTGTTGAACGTGCCGACGTGGCTCTTGGTGACCGTCAGGTCGGGGCTCTGCACGTAGATGGTCACCGTCGCGGTGGGCGAGTTGGCCGCGCCGTCGGAGCGGACGTAGGTGAACGTGTAGATGCCGAGCGTCGTCGGTGCGGTGTAGTTGCGGGTGCACGACGCCCCGCCCTGGAGCGAGCCGCCCGAGGGCGCCGTGGTCGAGCAGGTCGTGGTGTCACCGTCGAGGTCGCCGCCCTGGAGGGCGATGGCCGTCACCGAGCCGGGGCCCACGTACACGTCCTGGTTGGCCGAGGTCGGGGTCCGGTTCACGATGGTGAGGGTGACCGTGTAGCTGTTGGTCGCGATGCCGTCGGAGACGGTGTAGGTGAACGAGTCGGTGCCCGTGGAGTTGGCCGGGGCGGTGTAGGTGCGGGAGCAGCCCGACCCGCCGAGGCTCGCCTTGAACGGGCCGTTCGAGGTCGAGCAGGTCACCGTCTCGTTGTCGAGGTCGGTCGCCGCCAGGGTGATCGTCTTGGCCTCGCCCTTGGTCACCGAGACGGTCTGGGCCGCACCGGTGGGCGCCCGGTTCACGATGTCGAAGGTGATCGTGTAGGTCGCGCTGGCCACGTTCCCCGAGTCGACGACCCGGTAGGTCATCGTGTCGGCGCCCGAGGTCCCGTTGTTGGCGGTGTAGCTGCGGGCGCAGCCGCTCCCACCGAGGGTGCCCTTGTCGGGCGTGTCGAGGATCTCGCAGGTGACGGGGTTGTCGCCGTCGGGGTCGCTGGCGGCCAGGGTGACGGCGGTCGGCGTGCCCTTGTTGACCGTGTAGGAGGCGGAGGCGCCGGTCGGCGGGGCGTTCTTGACCCAGGTGACCGTGATGTAGCCGTGGCAGCCGCGGGCGCCGCTGCCGGCGTTGGCGCCCCGGCCGACGTTCGAGCCGAGGGTGTCGTTGCAGGTCGAGAAGGTGCCGGAGACCGTCGAGAAGGAGCGGGAGGTGACCGAGCTGCGGGCCCACGACGAACCGGCGCCGCCGCCGCCGGCACCGTTCCAGTTGCCACCGGCGCAGGAGCCGTCCTCGCCGCCGGCACCACCGCCGCCGCCGGTGTAGCCACCGCCACCACCGCCACCGGTGATGTCGTTGCGGCCGTTGGCGCCGCGGCCGCCGGCCCCGCTCTCGCCGGGCTCGACGGGCGGGGTCCCGCCCATGCCGTTGCCGTTGGTGGCGCCGCCGACGTCCGGGCCGGCCGCGCCGCCGGCGTTGTCGGCCGTGGTCGCGCCGCCGTTGGTGTGGCCCTGGCCGCCACCTCCGCCA
>JBQGCF010000421.1:0-4377 GCA_052038315.1 Iamia sp. | reverse complement strand
GTGGTCAGCGCCATGGTCTTCGTCGCCGGCGTAATCCTCCTGCTCGGGGTTTGCGGCTCGGACAGCTCCACCAACTACTGTGCGGGGGTGCCGCGGGGCCCACCGGGGCCCGGCGGCGACGCCTCACCCGGTCACTCCGGCACGACCCGCCGGTAGGTCATGGTGCTGAACAGGTGGGTCCCGGCGTTGGGCACGGTGCCGAAGGGCGCCGTCCCCCCGTCGCCGAGCCGGACCGGCGTCCCCGGCAGGCCGGCCGGGAACCAGAGCATCCCGGCCGTCGGCCCACCGGTGCCGCTGAAGTCGGCCCACATCGGGATGACGTTGTACGAGGCCTGCGTCGTCTGGGTCAGGTCGAGGATGAACCCGCTCCCGAGCCACTGGTAGGCGATGTCGGCCGGGCTGGGCGGCGGGTCGATCAGGGGGCGGTACCCGACGGGGAAGGTCGTCCCGTCGAGGCCCCAGAACCCGGTGCCCAGGTCGGCCTCCTCGCCCACGACGATCCGCAGGGTCATGGCGCACAGATCGCCCTCGGCGACCCATCGGGCCGTGGCCGAACCGCCCGTGCCCAGGTCGAGCGGGGTCAGGGTGTTCGTCCCCTCGTCGACCCAGAAGGGGGCGATGTCGTCGTCGGTCGTGGCCGCCCCGGCCGGGGACGACGACCCTCCGAGGAGGGCGGCGCCGGCGGCCAGCCCGGCGGCCCCGGCCATGAAGGCCCGGCGACCGGGCGGCGCGTGCTCGTCCATCGATCGCTCCATCACTCCGGCACCACCCGCCGGTAGACGATCGTGCTGGCGACCTGCGTCCCCTCGTCGAGCACGAAGGGCACCGTGCCGCCCGAGTTGAGCCCGCCGATCCCCGTGGACGAGGCGATGGCCCAGCCCAGGAAGGTCGGGCCCCCGGGGAACCGCTCGAGGGTCGGGATCAGCGGCGAGGCCGCGGTGTTGGCCCCGTTGACCACCAGGCCGCTGCCCTGCCACCCGAAGGCGACCTGGAACGGCGACGGCGACACCGGGTCGAACAGCGGCTCGGGCTCGTACGGGCTCGGGAACGAGCTGGCCAGGATGGCCCAGAAGTCGCCGCCCGGGTCGGCATCGGGTCCCAGCACCAGCCGGAAGGTCATGGCCGCGAGGTCGCCCTCGGCGACGAAGTCGGCCCGGGCCGCGCCCCCGGTCCCGAGGTCGACCGGCACCGGGGTGGTGCCGCCCAGGACGGCCATGAGGTCGCCGTCGAAGTCGTGGTCGTCGAGGGTGACCGCCCCGGCGGGGGAGGCGGTGCCGAGGAGGGCGGCCCCGGCGGCCAGGCCGGCGGCCCCGGCCATGAAGGTCCTGCGATCGGTCATGGCTGCGGCTCCGGCATGGCGACGAGGTACACGAGGGTCGAGTAGAGGAAGATGCCGTCGCCCAGCGGGGCGCCGTAGGGCACCTGGCCGAGGTGGTTGAGCAGCACCGACCCGGAGCCGTCGTTGTGCTTGTCCGGGAAGCTCCAGACCAGGGTGGCGTCGGGCCCGCCGACGGCGGAGAAGTTCGACCAGGCGCAGCCCAGGGAGTACGCGTTCTGGAAGGCGTTCTGGAAGTTGAGGATCTGGCCGTTGCCGGTCCAGGCGGCCGTGCCCGTCGGGGTCATGTCGTCGGGGGACGGCACCGGGACGAAGCCCGACGGCATGTCGGCGCCGTCGACCGCCCAGGGCCCGGTGCCGGCGTCGATGCCCGACCCGGACAGCTTGACGCGGATGGTCGCCGCGGCCATGTCACCGAAGGCGGACAGGATCACCTTGGCGAACCCGGTGCTGCCGCAGCTCACCGGCGCGAGGTTCCCGGTGCTCATGTCGATGTACTGGAGCGGCAGCGTGTACTCGCCGGTGACGCCCAGGGCGCTGGCGGGGGAGGCGGCGCCGAGGAGCGTCGCCCCCGCCGCCAGCCCCGCGGCCCCGGCCATGAAGGCCCGGCGGCCGGTCGGCGGGCCTCCTTCCCCCGTGTCGGGGCGCGCGTCGTCAGAGGTCTCGTGGGTCATGGATCGTCCCCTCCTGTGTCGATGTGTTGTCCGATCCTGCATGTGACGATTACCACACCGAACGGTCGGCCGCTGGTCGGGTCTAGGGTCGTCGGATGCCGGACGACCTCTTCGCTGCAGCCGCGGCGGAGCGCCTCTCGGCCCGGGCCCCGCTGGCCGATCGGCTGCGCCCGACCAGCCTCGACGAGGTGGTCGGCCAGGAGCACCTGCTCGGGCCGAGGGCCCCGCTGCGCCGGCTGATCGAGGCCGACCGCCTGAGCTCGGCGATCCTCTTCGGCCCGGCCGGCACCGGCAAGACCACCCTCGCCCGGCTCGTCGCCCGGACCACCGAGAAGGAGTTCGCCCAGCTCTCGGCGGTCGACGCGTCGGTCAAGGACGTCCGCGAGGTGATCGCCCGGTCCCGCCAGCGGCTGGGGGAGCGGGGCCAGGGCACGATCCTGTTCCTCGACGAGGTGCACCGCTTCTCCAAGTCGCAGCAGGACGCCCTGCTCCCGGCGGTCGAGGAGGGGCTGATCGTGCTGATCGGCGCCACCACCGAGAACCCGTACTTCTCCGTCAACCCGCCGCTGCTCAGCCGCTCGACGCTGTTCCGGCTCGAGCCGCTCGGCCCCGACGCCCTGCGCGAGCTGGTCCGCCGGGGCCTGGGCGCCGAGGGGGCCACGGCCGACGACGAGGCGATCGACCACCTCGTGCTGCGGGCCGGCGGCGACGGGCGCCAGACCCTCACCGCCCTCGAGGTGGCCATCGCCCTGGCCGGGTCGCGCTCGGCCTCCGAGGGCGGCACGACCCTCGTGACCAGGGACGACATGGAGGCCGCCCTCGGCGTCAACGCCCTGCGCTACGGGCGCGACGAGCACTACGACGTCATCAGCGCCTTCATCAAGAGCATCCGCGGCTCGGACCCCGACGCCGGGCTGTGGTGGCTGGCCACCATGCTCGAGGCCGGCGAGGACGCCCGGTTCATCGCCCGGCGCCTGGTGATCCTGGCCTCCGAGGACATCGGCATGGCCGACCCGATGTCGCTGCTGATCGCCGAGGCCGCCTCCCGCGCCGTCGACCACGTCGGCCTGCCCGAGGCCCAGCTCAACCTGGCCCAGGCCGTGGTCCACCTGGCCACCGCCCCCAAGTCGAACCGCACGGCGCTGGGGATCTGGAACGCCCGCTCGCAGGTCAGGGAGGGTGCCACCGGCCGGGTGCCGGCACCGCTGCGGGACGCGCACTACCAGGGGGCCAAGGGTCTCGGCCACGGCAAGGGCTACGAGTACCCTCACGACGACCCCCGTGGCTGGGTGCCCCAGCAGCACCTGCCCGACGAGGTCGCCGACCGCACGTTCTACGACCCGTCGCCGCACGGCCACGAGAGGGAGATCCGCCAGCGCATGGAGCGCCTCCGCCAGCAGGACGAGCCATGACCGCCGCCGACCTGGCCGCGGTGCTCGTCACCGTCACCTGCCTGGCCGTCACGGCCGTGCTGGCCGTGGTGGTCGCCCGGCTGGCCCGCACGGTGGCGTCGGTCGCCGAGGCGGTGGTCGACATCCGCGAGACGGCCCTGCCGGCGCTCCAGGAGGCCACCGACGCGGTGCGCCGGGCCGGCGAGGAGACCGAGCGGGTGAGCCAGATCCTCGACGCCGCCGAGGCGGTGTCGACCCGGGTCGACGGGGCGTCCAAGGCGGCCTACGTCGCCCTGTCCCGGCCCGTGATCAAGACGGCGGCGGCGGCGACCGGCGCCCAGCGCGCCGCCCGCAAGCTGCGGGGGAGGGAGTAGCCATGCCCAAGCGCACCTTCTACTTCGTGGCCGGGACGGCCGCCGGGCTGGGCTCGTCGCTGTGGGTGCAGCGCCGGGTGAAGATGGCCGTCGAGCGCTACGTGCCCGAGAAGGTCCAGGAGCGGGTGGCCCAGCAGGCCAAGAAGGTCGCCCCGGCCGTCCGCGACGCGGTGACCGAGGGCCGGGAGGCCATGCGGGCCCGCGAGACCGAGATGCGGGCCGAGGTCGCCGAGCGCGTCGCCCGGCCCCCCGCCTCCCGCCGCGCCGGCTGACCCCTTCCCCGTTCTGATCAGCCCTCGTGCCAGTTCTGGCCCCGTGGCTGATCAGAAGGGGGATGACGGGGTCGGGGACGGCACCCACCGCCGGATCGCTCCCCGCGCCGGGTCGACGGGAGTACCGTCCCGGCCGTGCGGCGGCCCCCGTCGCGGGCGACGAGGAGCACCATGACCGAGGGACCGAAGGGCGATCCCACCGACGACGACACCGTGGCCCTCGGGACCGGCGGCCCCGCCGGGACCCCCGGAGCCGACGAGACGGTCGTGCTGGGCGCCGACGTCGACCTGCCCGAGCCGCCGCCGTCGTCGTCGCCGCCACCTCCGCCG
>JBQGCF010000420.1:0-12331 GCA_052038315.1 Iamia sp. | reverse complement strand
GGGCAAGTAGCAGCCGAACTTTGAGCGAGTCATCCACACATGTGTGGATGAATCGCTCAAAGTTGGGTCTAGGCGATGGTGGGGATGATGCCGTGCTCGTGGAGGAGCTCGGCCAGGCCCGGCACCAGGACCTGATCGGCGACGTCGCCCAGGTGGACCCAGCGGGCCGCCCGGGCGTCGTCGCCGGCGACCGGCTCGCCCCGCTCCATCAGGTGGACGCGGTGGACCAGCACGACGAAGTGGCCCTCGTCGGAGATGTCCTCCCGGGCGGCCAGCAGCTCGCCGCAGGCGCCCTCCAGGGCCGTCTCCTCCAGCAGCTCCCGGGTCACCGCCTCGGCGAGGGTCTCCCCCGCCTCCACGCCACCGCCGGGCAGGGCCCACAGCCCGTCGTAGGGGGCCTTGCCCCGCTGGACGAGCAGCAGGTCGTCGCCATCGGTGACGACGGCGGACACGCCCAGCAGAGGGCCGTTCACGCCGGGTCGACCGGATCGTCCGGCGGACGGGCCACCAGGTCGCGGTGGACGAGGATGGCCCGGGCGGTCAGCCCGAAGCGCTCGAAGAAGTTCTTGCTCTGGCGCATGCCCGGCAGGGCCAGGGCGTCGATGCCCCGGCAGCCGTGGTCGGCGGCCCAGGCCAGCAGGGCCGTCATCAGGGCGTCGCCGACGCCCACGCCCCGGAAGCCGGGCTCGACGTAGACGTCGCTGACCACGGCGATGGCGGTGCCGTCGCCCAGCTGCTCGCGGTGGGCGGCGGCGTAGCCGGCCGGGGCCCCGGCCCAGAGGCCGAGGAGCACGGCGCCGGCGTCGGTGGCCGCCTCGGTGAGGTCGGCCGTCAGCGTGGCCGGGAGCGGGTCGGGGCGGCCGTGGAGCAGCTGCCACCTGGGCCCGCCCCGCTCCTCCCCCAGCTCGGCCCGGGCCAGCTCGGCCAGCCGCACCAGCTCGGGCAGGTCGTCCTCGGTGGCGACCCGGACCTCGTCCACGGGCCTACCCGGCCTGGAGCTGGGCGATCCGGTTCAGGATCGTCTTGCGGCCCCGCCCGGCGCTCTCATAGGCCCGGACGGCCTCGAGCTCGTCGTCGGCCAGGGCCCGCAGCCGGGGCACGACCTGGCTGGCGGCCAGGCTGTCGTAGTCCGGGATGGCGAGGGTGGCCACGTCGGGGGCCGGCTCGGGCTCGGGGTCCGGGACCAGCTCGACGACCGGCGCCGGCGTCTCCTCGACGGGCTCGGCGACCGGCTCCGGCGAGGCCGGTGCGGGAGCGGACGAGGCGGAGGACGAGGGCCCCGGCCGGGGCACCAGGCCCAGGTCGGCCAGGACCGACTCGACCTGCTCCTGGACCGGGCCGAGCCGCTTGCTGGCCTCGACCTGGCCCTGCTGGACGGCGAACTGGCCGACCATCTTGGCCATCGTCACCTGGTTCTTGCCCCGCTCGACGAACTTGGGCAGCAGGCCCCGCGCCTCGAGGGCGAAGCCCAGCGGTGCGTAGACGAACAGGTCGAGGGCGGCCTCGACGGCGTCCTTGCGCTCGTCGGTCACACGCAGTCCAAGCAGTACATGTTGTCGGCGTCGGCGAGCTGGCTCGGCGGCTTGACCAGGAAGCAGGACTGGCAGGTGAACTCGCCGGGGCGCTTGGGCTGGACCCGCCCGCCGGTCTCGGCCGGGGTGGTGTCGACGGCCGGGGCGTCCTCGTCGTCGTCCTCGTCGTCGTCGGAGGCGGCGATCCGGTCCTTCAGGATCTGGTCGAGGTCCTCCTCGACGTCGTCGGGGTCGGGCTCGTCGTCGTCCTCGTCCTCGTCGTCGCTGGTGGCCGCCTTGGGCCGGCTGGGAGCGGGCTCCTCGTCCTCGTCCTCGTCGTCGTCGAGGTCGCCCTCGTCGCCGATGACGGCCTCGTCGTCCTCGACCCCGAGGTCGTCCTCCTCGTCGATGTCGTCGTCGTCGATGTCGACGTCGTCCTCGTCGAGGTCCTCCTCGTCCTCGATGTCGACATCGTCGGCGGTCGGATCTTCGTCAGCCATGGGTTCCTTCGGGAGCGGTGCTCGATGGGCGAACGCGGCGGATCATAGGCCGCGCCCCGCCGGTTGCAACGCACCCGGCCGTGGCGTCGGTCTCAGCCGCCGTCGCCGCCCTCGGCGGGCTCCTCGACCGGCTCCTCGACCGGCTCGTCCGCCAGCCCCGATGCGCCCAGCTGGCCGCTGGCCGGCGCCTCCAGGACCTCGACCGTGCGGACCTTCCAGTCGCCGCCCTCTCGCACCATGTCCAGCTCGACCCGGAGGGTGTCGGTGATCGGGCGGGGGCTGAGGTTGTTGGCGATGGTCTGGTCGGCGGTGAAGAAGATGGTGCCGGCGTCGCCCGAGAAGGACTGGACGTAGATGTCCCGGATCTCGCTCCGGCTGGTCGCCTGGGCGTCGCGGAGCTGCGAGCGGATCTCCTCGTCGTAGAAGCGCTCGGCCTCCTCGGCGAAGTCGCCGGTGGCGAAGTCGACGATGCGGTCGAAGTCGGCGTCGATCGTGCTGGCGTCGAAGTTGGTCAGGGCGATGGCGAACTCGCGGCCGGCGGTGCGCATGTCGACGACCTGGGGGGACAGCCCGTCCTCGGTCACCGCCCGGGAGTCGGCCGCCCGCCAGGCCAGCCCGAAGCCGATCGTGCCGACGACGCCCAGCACGGCCAGGACCTTCCACACCGTCCCGGCCGAGGGGGTGGGCCGGCCGGCGGCCCGGGACCGGGTCGGCGTGGTCTTGGTCGACGCCGACGAGGCCGAAGCCGAGGCCGAGGCCGACGCCGACGGAACCGAGGTTGCGTCCTCGGAGGACGAGCCGGCTGCGGCGCGGGCCTTGCGGGTCCCGGGGGTGGGTGCGGGCGTGGTGGGAGCGGTGGGGCTCACGAGGGGGTCCTCCGGGGGCGACGGGCCCGGGGGCCGATGATCCAGAGGAGCACCGCGCCCCCGACGCCGAGGGCGACGATCGGGATCAGAGGGGGGTTCGACGAGCGCCCGACGGGGTCCTGCTCCCCCGCCCCGGGGGTCGGGCCGGCCGCGACCTCGTCGGTGACCGGGACGGGGTTGCCCTGGGCGTCGACGACCCGTCCCCCGGCCTCGACGGGGCTCGGGTCGTCCTGGGTGGGGGCGCCGGCGCCGCCCGCGAAGGGCGAGTCGCAGGCCGCGCCGAGCCGGGTGGTCGGCGTGGCGATCTTCGGGTCGTAGGCCACCGCGGGCGGGCCCGGCGGCGGCAGCAGCAGCCGGGTCCGGAGCCAGGTCTGGTCGTCCCGACGGCCGCCGCCGTGGCCGATGTCCTTGGTCGTGCCCTGGACGGCGACGTCGTCGATGACCCCGAAGAAGGTGCGGGACAGATGCAGGCCCCGGTCGAGGTCGGCCAGGGGCTTCCCGTCGAGGGCGGTGACCAGGTTGCCGAGCGAGCCGATGACGCAGTCGAGGTCGGCCCGGCTCTCGAGCAGGATCGGGTTCGCCAGCTCCGAGAGGGTCGTGCCGTTGCGGAGCAGCTCGACGATGTCGGTCCGCCGGTTGGCCAGGATCGCCGTCACCAGGCGGGTGTTCTCGACCGCGGCCCGGATGTCGTCGCCGGCGTCGGTCAGGTCGTCGAGCACCGGCGGGGCGCTCTCGAACAGGGCCCGGAGGTCGTCGTCGCGGCGGAGCAGCTCGGTGGTGATGATCTCGGTCGAGCGGATGAGCGAGTGGATGTCGTCGGCCCGGCCCCGCAGGGCGGTGGCGCTCTCGCTGATCACCGTGTTGAGGTCGTCGGTCGGGAGGGCCTGGAGCAGGTCCTGGACCGTGGTGATGACCTCCTCGACGTTGGGCGGCACCGCGTCCTCGGCGGCCGGGACGCGGGACCCGTCGGGGTACGGCGGGGCGTCGCCGCCCTCGGTGGGCGACAGGTCGATCCGCTGCTCGCCGATGGCGCTGGCCCGGACGATGCGGGCCTCGGCGTCGCCCGGCACGGTCTCGCCGTCGTCGAGGGCGATGGTGATGTCGACCCCGCCGTCGACCAGCTCGACGTCGTCGACCGTGCCGACCACGACGCCGTCGAGGGTGACGCTGAAGCCGGGGCGGAGCCCGGCGGTCTCGGGCATGCGGGTCACCAGCGTGACCGGCTCCCGGAACGGGTTGCCGAACAGGTTCAGGAAGCCGTACCCGATGACCAGGGCGGCGATGGTGAAGAAGGTGATCAGGTTGATCGTCAGGCGGCGCGTCACGAAGGTGACCTCCTCGGTCCGGTCTGGCCGGGCGGCAGCCCCATCCCTCGGTCGATGCGGTCCATCAGGAATCGCAGTCGTTGAGGCGGTCGCCGTCGACCTCGCCGCCCCCGGGGAGGCCGCAGACGATGATGTCGCCCACGACCTGGCCGAAGTCGCCCTGGAGGATCGACGGCACCCGCTCGTTGTGGCGGGGCAGGTACACGAGGATGCGGGCCAGCGCGGCCTGCTCGGAGGCGACGGCACGGGTGGCCGAGCGGAGGGACCGGAGGCCGAGGTCGATCCGGTCGAAGTGGGTCTGGAGCACGTCGGCGCCCTCGTCGGCCAGCCGGGTGAGCGAGCGGATCGTGTCGAGCAGGTCGCCGGAGGCCTCGTCGAGGACCTCGGTGCTCTCGGCCAGGTTGGAGACGGCGTCGGCGTGGGCCTGGGCCGAGGGGCTGACGTCGCCGGCCAGCTGGTCGATGTCGGCGATCAGCTGGGTGATCGTGTCCGTGCGGTCGGCGTAGCCGGCGGTGACCGTCTCCAGCCGGGTCAGCAGCAGCTCCAGGTCGGGGGCCCGGCCCTCGATGCTGTTGGCGCTCTCCTCGATGATCACGGCCAGCTGCGAGGCGCTGATCGAGGTGAACAGCTCGGTGCCCGAGGCGACCAGGTCCTCGACGTCGGGGACGACGACGGCCTGCTCGATGGTGGCCCCGTCGGCCAGCCGTGGCGCCCCCTCCTCGCGGGTCAGGGGGCGCAGCTCGACGAACTTCTCGCCGAGGGCGCTCGTCCGGCGCAGGCGGGCCTGGACCTGGGCCGGGACGGCGGCGTCCTCGTCGAAGGCGACCTCGACCCGGACCCGGTGGTCGTCGGTCAGGTCGATGCCGGTGACCTCGCCGATGCGGACGTCGGACATCTGGACCGGCGCCCCGCTGGCCAGGTCGGACACGTCGTCGAAGGTGGCCGAGGCGCGGATGCGGCCGTCGTCGCCGGTGCTGCAGCCGGCCAGCCCGCCGAGCAGGGCGGCGATGGCCACGACGAGGGCGGCGAGACGGTTCACAGGGCCCCCAGGAGGCTGTCGACCAGCCCGTCGACGGTGCCGCCGGCCCCGTCGATCAGCGGATCGAGCTGGCTGGCCGGGTCCTCGGAGAGGAGGGCGTCGATGGCGGTGCCGAGCTGCGTCGGCTCGACCGCGGCCAGCCCGCCGAGCTGCTCGGGCGTCAGGCGGACCAGGGCGGCCAGCTGCTCGTCGGTGAGGGCCAGGATGGCGTGGAGCAGCTCGACGTCCAGGCTGCCCAGCACCTCCTCCTGGGCGTCGTCGAGCAGGCCGCCGATCTCGCCCAGGACCTGCTCCAGCAGCTGGTCCAGCTCGGGCGGGACGGGCACGGTGACCGGCGGCGTGGTCGGGGTGGACGGGTCGGGGGCGGCGGTGGTCGGCGGGGCCGTGGTCGTGCTCTCCTGCTCGGGCTCGATCGGCGGGCTGGCCTGGTTCAGCAGGTCGGGCAGCAGGTCGACCAGCCCGGCGAAGAACTCCGACGCCGGGTCGCTGCAGACCGCCAGCCCGAGCCGGCGGCAGATCCCGGCGAGCCGGTCCCGCAGGCGGGAGCCGATCAGGTCGGCCGTCAGGGTGGCGTTGACCTGGTCGGAGACCCGGAGCATGCGGCGCTCGGGGTCGTAGGCCCGCTGGGCGGTCTCGAACAGCCGCACGGTGTCGGCCAGGGTCGACTGGAGGCGGTCGATGTTGACCTCCAGCGTGCTGCCGGTCTGGGCCAGCACCTCGACGTCGGCCGGGAGGTCCTCGCCGTGGCGCTCGAGCAGCCCGGTGAGGGCGACGACGGCCCGGTCGAGCTGGGTGATGGTGGCGTCGAGATCGTTGCGGTTGGCCACCAGCACCTCGGCCAGCAGGTTGTAGTTGCGCAGCAGCTCCTCGACCGAGCCGGTGCGGTCGCGCAGGGCCCGGCTCAGCCCGGCCAGCGACTCGACGATCTCCCCGATCTCGTCGGCCTTGTCGGCCACGATCTCGACCGCCCCCGAGCCCTCCTCCAGAAGCGAGCCGATCTCCTCGCCCTGGCCCTCCAGCAGGGTCGCCATCTCCGTGACCAGGTCCGACGCCGAGTCGGGGTCGATGGCGCCGGTGACGTCCTGGAGGCCGCGCAGCAGCTCGTCGAACTCGGCCGGCACCCGGGTGTCGGCGATCTCGTCGCCGGCCTCCAGCTTCGGGCCGTCGGTGTAGGCCGGGCCGAGCTGGATGTAGCGCTCGCCGAGGAGGCTGAGCGGGACGATCGTGGCGCTGGCGTCGGCGGGGACGTCGTGGCCGTCCTCGATGTCCATGGTGACCTCGACGCCGTCGCCCTCGGGCTCGACGGTGGTGACCCGGCCGATGTCGATGCCGATCACCCGCACCTTGCTGCCCGGGTAGAGCCCGACGGCCCGGTCGAAGTGGGCGGTGACCTCGTAGCCACCGGCCCGATCGCCGAAGACCGAGCAGCCGGTCGCGCCCAGGGCGGCGACGAGCAGGAGGGCCGCGGCGCGGCGCACGGCGCTCACGGGCCCGCCTCCGCGGTCGCCTCGTCGACGGGTCCGGTGAGCGCAGGGGCGTAGATGCCGAGCAGGCCGGAGCCCTCGGCGGAGTCCTCGGCCGAGCCGCCACCGGTGTCCCCGGAGCCGGGCTGGCCCGGTCCGGCGCTGCCGGAGAGGGGCCCGGTGCGCTCGTCGCAGTCGGCGATCGGGTCGGGGCCGAGGGCCAGGTCCAGGGCGGTGTCGAGGGCGCCGCAGGAGCCGAGGAGGATGTCGGGGCCGATCGGGCCGAGCAGCTGGGCGTAGAGGTTGGCCCAGGTGTTGGGCACCTCGTCGTGGCCCGAGTAGCCGACCGAGGCGAAGCCCTGGATGGCGTTGGACACCAGCGCCACCGACTGGGCCAGGTCGACCTGGTGGCGGCCGACGATCCGCAGGTCCTCGTGGAGCTCGTCGAGGATCCGGTCCAGCTCGGGCTGGTTCCCCTCGACCAGGTCGCCGATCCGGGTCGCCGCCTCGGTGGTCTGCTCCAGCAGCTCGACCAGCTCGACCCGCCGGTCGACCAGGGTGCCGACGACGACGTTGAGGTCGTCCACCGCGTCGAGCAGCTCCTCGTCGCGGGCGTCGAGGGTCTCGGTGAGGGTCCGGGTCGAGTCGATCAGACCCCGGGCCTCCTCCTCCCGGGTGTTCACCGTGACGGCCAGGTCCTCGAGCCCGTCGAGGATGTCGGCCACGTCGTCCCGCTTGCCCTCGGTGATCGTCAGGACGGTGTCGATCAGGCTGTCGATGGCCTCGCCGTCGGTCTCCTCCAGCAGCGGGGCACCGATGTTCTGCAGGTCGAGGGCCTCGGTGGGCGTGGTCGTCTCGGTGATGACGGCGTCCTCCTCCAGCAGGTCGTCCCACTCCTCGCCGGGCACCAGGCGCACCGACTTCGAGCCCAGGAGGGTGTCGACGACGATGTCGGCCCGGGTGTCGGCCGGGAGCTCGAGGCCGGCGTCGACGCCGAGGACGACCTCGACCTCGGTGCCGGCCTGGCGCACCGACTCGACCTCGCCCGAGGTGATCCCGGCCACCTTGACCTGGGAGCCGGGGGTGATGCCGGCGCTGTCGGGGAACCGGGCCCTGACGCTGTAGCGGTCGGCCAGGGCGCCGCTGTTGAGCATGAGCGAGCCGGCGGTGAAGGTGCCGATCAGGACCACGACGACGGCGCCGATCGCCACCGGGTTGCGCTCGGTGAAGCTCTTGACCCGGATCACGACGGCACCCCCTGGGTGGCGAAGCCGAAGATCGAGTCGAGCAGGGCGGTGCCGTTGCCCGGGCCGGGGTCGAGCCCGTCGAGGTTGTCGTCGATCACGCCCTCGTCGGTGCAGATGTTCTGGCCGGCCAGGCACGTGACGGTCAGACGGACCTGGAACCACTGCCCGTAGGAGGAGATCTGGTGGTACGGGGCCAGGCCGGCGGGGAACGTCGCCAGGCCGGTCTCCAGGTCGTCGCGGTGCTGGGCGAGGGTCGCCGAGATGACGTCGAGGTCGTCGACCACGCCCTCGATGTCGCCCTCCCGCTGCTCCAGCAGGTCGTTCAGGGTGGTCTGGACGTCGACCAGGCTCAGGACCAGCGCCTCCAGGTCCCCGGCCCGGCTGGCCAGCGAGTCGCTGACGCTGCCGACGTTGCCGATCAGGTCCTCGATGTCGCGGTCCCGCTCGGCCACCGCCCCGACCACGGTGTCGAGGTCCTCGATCAGCGAACCGATCTGCTCGTCGGAGGCGCTGACGTCCCGGCTGAGGGTCGCGGTGTTCGACAGGAGGTCGCGGACCCGCTGCTCGTTGCCGGCCAGGGCGTCGTTCAGGGTCCTGATGAAGAGGTTGGCCTTGGCCGGGTCGATGGCCCGCAGCACCGGCGCCACCGCGTTGAGCAGCTCGCCCACCTCGGCCGAGGCCACCGCGTTCTCGGCCGGCAGCCGGTCACCCTCCTGGAGGGTCTTCCCGGAGTCGTCGGGATAGAGGTAGAGGTACTTCTGGCCGAGGACGTTGCGCCAGCGGATGCCGGTGCGGGCCGCCGTCGTCAGCTCCAGGTCCTCCTCCAGGGAGAAGCTGACGACCGCCTGGCCCCGCTCGACCTCGATGCCGGTCACGTGGCCGACCTGGACGCCGCCGACCTTCACGGCGTCGTTGCGGAACAGCCCGGAGGCGTCGGGCAGGACCGCCTGGTAGCTGGTGCCCGAGCTGAAGAGGGGCCGGTTGCCGATGGCGCTGATCAGGGCGCCCAGCACGACCAGGCAGGCCGCCGAGTAGACGACCAGCTTGAGCAGGTTCCGGCCCGGGGCGCCGGTGAGCGAGCGGCGGAGGCGGGTCAGGAAGGTCACTCGCCCCCCTCCCCCGCCGGCAGGGCGCCGTCGACGATCGCGCCGAGGCCGGCGTCGGTCGAGGTGTCGGGGGCGGCGGCGCCGGCGTAGTACGGCTGGGCCATGTCGGCCAGCGGGACCTCGGGCACCTCGACGCCGGGCATCGGGTCCTCGCCGGGCGTGGCCGTGGGCGGCGGGCCCTGGGCCCCGGCCGGGGCGTCGCAGTCGACCAGCCCGGTGCCGGTCAGCAGCCCCTCGCTCAGCGTGTCGAGCACGTTCGACAGCTCGGGCGGGATCTCGATCCCCGGGTTGACCAGGGCGCACAGCATGGCGTTGAGGTCGTCGAGGACGATGAAGACCTTGAAGAAGGCGGCCTTGGTGCCGTCCTCCCACGTCTCCAACGAGATGCCGTCGGAGAGGGTCTGGAGGTAGACGGCGAGGCCGTTGACCGTGTCGGCCAGCTCGTCCTCCCGGGCGATCAGCCGCCGGCTGTTGTTGACCCCGCCCTCCCGCAGGCGATCGACGTCGGGCCGGATCGTGACCAGGATCTCCGAGATGTTGTCGGCCAGCGGCCGCAGGGTCCGGAGGAAGCGGACGAAGTCGCCGCGGGCCTGGTTGAGGGTCGGCAGGAGGAGGTTGAGGTTGTCGGCGGTGGCGTTGAGCCCGGGCCCGATGCCCTTGATCTGCGAGGCGAAGGCGGCCGACGAGTCGAGCAGGTCGAGCTGGGCGTCGAGGGTCTCCTCGAACAGCCCGGCGGCGGCGACGGTGGGCTCGAAGGCGTCGTTGATCCGCCGGCCCTGGCCCTGCAGCACCTGGGTCAGCTCGGTCATCAGCCCGGCCAGCTCGGTGGTGTCGATGCCCCGCAGCAGCGGGTCGGCCGCCGCGATCAGCTCCTCGACCTCGGTGCCCGCCCGGGTCCTGGCCAGCTCGTCGCCCTCGGCCAGGGTCGCGCCGCCCTCGGTCCCGCCCCGCAGCTCGACCGACTTCTCGCCGAACAGCGTCTTGGGGGCGACGACGGCCTCGACGTCGGCCGGGACCGCGGCGTCGGGGAACAGGGCCAGGGTGATGCGGACGTCGACCCCGTCGAGCTCGATGGCGCTGACCTCGCCCACCGGCACGCCCCGGTAGAGGACGTCGCTCCCCTTGTTGAGCGACTGCCCGGCCCGCGGGAAGGTGCCCGACACCTCGACGGTGTCGTCGAACAGGCCGTAGGAGGCCCGCACCCCGAGGGTGACCGCGGCGATCATCAGGCAGGCCACGGCCATGGCCGCCACCGAGCGGTGGCCCTTCGAGAGCTCGCCCTCGCGGCTCACAGGCCGACCATCCCCACGATCAGGGCCGTGTCCTGGTCGCCGTAGAAGATCAGCGACAGCACCAGGTTGAGGATCGTCACCGCCATGATCGACGCCCGGATCGAGCGCCCGGCGGCCCGCCCCACCCCGGCCGGACCGCCCGTCGCGGTGTAGCCGTACCAGCAGTGGATCAGGGCCACGACGACGGCGAAGACGATCGCCTTGATGAACGAGTAGACGATGTCGATCGGCGGCAGGAACAGCTGGAAGTAGTGGTCGTAGACGCCCGGCGACAGCGTGAAGAACCGGGTGACGATCAGCTTGGTGGCGAGGAAGCTGGAGAACAGGGCGATCAGGTAGAGCGGCACCATCGTCAGCAGGGCGGCCCAGACCCGGGTGCACACCAGGTACACCTTCGAGTCGACGCTCATGACCTCCAGGGCGTCGACCTCGTCGGAGATGCGCATGGCGCCGATCTGGGCGGTGAAGCCCACGCCGACCTGGGCGGCCAGCCCGACCCCGGCGATCAGGGGCGTGATCTCCCGCGTGTTGCCGACCGACGAGATCACGCCCGAGAAGGCCTCGGCCCCGATCTGCTCGAGGGCGGTGAAGCCCTGGAGGCCGACCTCCGTGCCCGTGAAGAAGGCCAGGAAGAAGATCACGATGATCATGCCGCCACCGACCACCACGGCCCCGGCACCGATCGTCATGTCGGAGATCAGGGTGGCGATCTCCTTGCGGTAGCGCAGGGCCCGGGGCAGGCGGACGATGATCCGGCCCGAGAAGACGACCATGTCGTAGAGCAGGGCCAGCCCACCCAGCACGGCACCGATCGGCTTGGCCGCGGCCCGCTCCATCTGCGCCAGCGGCGAGGGGCGGGGTGTCGGCCGGGTGGGGGTCGTCGCCGCCATCGTCAGACCTTCTGCGGGACGAAGTTGAAGTACACGGCCGTGAGCACGAAGTTCACGAAGAACAGCAGGACGAAGGTGATCACCACGGCCTGGTTCACGGCGTCGCCCACGCCCTTGGGTCCGCCCTTGCAGCTCAGGCCCTTGTAACAGGCGACCACGCCGGCGATGAACCCGAAGATCCCCGCCTTCACCAGGGCCATGTAGAGGTCGGGCAGCTGGCTCAGCTCGTTGAACGAGGCGAAGAAGCTCGACGAGCTGACGTCGAGGACCTGGGTGGCGAAGAACCAGCCGCCCGCCAGGCCGGCCGCGCTGACCACGGCGTCGAGCAGGACCGCGATCACGGTCGCGGCCAGGACGCGGGGCATCACCAGCCGGTGGATCGGGTTGATCGACATGACCTCCATGGCCGAGATCTCGTCACGGATCCGGCGGGCCCCGATGTCGGCGCACATGGCCGAGCCGCCGGCGCCGGCGATCAGCAGGGCGCAGGCGATCGGGGCCTGCTCCCGCACCACCGCCAGGACCAGGGCCGATCCGAGGTGGGCCTCGGCGCCCAGCTGCTTCACCAACGAGCCGACCTGGAGCGAGATCACCATCCCGAACGGGATCGAGATCAGGATGACCGGGGCCGTCGTGACCTTGGCGATGAACCAGCACTGCTCGAGGAACTCGGCGACCGGCCAGGGCCGGCGGACCGTCGAGCGGACGGCCTCGATGCCGACCGCCGACATCGATCCGACCTCGGCCAGGAACGACTTGACCTTGGTGGTGCCCGGGATCGCGACGGCCATCAGACCTGCATGACCTCGTGATCGCGCTCCAGCGCGGCCTGCTGGTGCCGGGCCGCGCTGCGCAGGTCGGCCCGCTCGACCAGCTCCTGCTCGACGTCGGAGCGCTCGGTGGCCAGCTCGTCCATGCCGATCGGGCCGCCGGCCTTGCCGGCCATGAACTGGCGGATGATCGGGTCGTCGCAGGTGATCATGTCCTGCGTCGAGGCGAACCGGACCAGGTTCGACCGGAACAGGACGGCGATGTAGTCGGCCGTCCGCATCACCGACGGGATGTTGTGGGTGATGATGATGAAGGTGGCGT
>JBQGCF010000419.1:0-7129 GCA_052038315.1 Iamia sp. | reverse complement strand
GAGGTGGTCGCCGACGCCCTGCGGGGGATGGTGCCGGCGGAGCTGGGCGAGGTGCGCTGCTCGTGGCACCGCTACGGGGTGAAGGTGTGGTTCGGGCCCGAGAAGGCGACCCGCCTCCACTACGAGGCCCAGGTCGTCGGGCGCAAGCACGTCCCCGAGGCCGAGGTCCTCGCCCTGGAGGTCGGCTTCCACGCCGAGGAGCGGAAGCCCGACGACAACGACGCCGTGCTCGCCCACCTGCGCACGACGGAGAGGGCGTGGCGGAAGGTGCTGGGCACGGCACCCGTGGCCGGCGAGTTCCTGGGCAACGACGGCTGGGCCCGGGTCTCCGAGGTCTGGCTCGACCCCGACCTGTCCGACGAGGAGCTGGGCGTCGAGCTGGCCGCCCGCCTCACCGACTACGTCGAGGTGCTGGAACCCCTGGTCCGGAGCATGCCCTCGTCCTGATCCGGGACACCGGCGAGACGGGCCAGCACCGACGGGCGATCGGTCATGATCCCGTGCCGGCGCCGGAGGTCCGCCTCGCCCAGCAGGTCGACGGGGAGGGGGGCCTCGTGGGCTGGCCGCCGCTCCCGCTCGGTGGCCTCGGCGACCCGGTCCTGCTCCATCACGACGAGCACGCGGGCCATGGCGGCGGGGTCGTCGACGGTCCACACGTCCACCCGGAGGTTGCGGTCCCGGGCCTTGCGCAGCAGGGTCCGGGTGACGAGCGGACGGCCGAGGATGCGCAGGTCGGGCACCTGGACCCGGTGGTATCCGTCGCCGACGGACCGGGCGCCGGGCAGGACCGAGGCGAACAGGAACCACAGCGTCCGCAGCGCGCCAGGGGCGAGGACGGCGACGTCCGGGTCGAGGCGGTGGGCCCTCAGCGTCAGGCCGGCGTGGGCGACGGTGCGGCCCCGCATCGACGTCACCACCACCGGGGCCGTGCGCCGGGGCGTCTGCTCGCCGGCCGGAGGGTCGGACAGGACCCAGCGCTCGGCCAGGACGGCGGCCAGGGTCTCGGCCGCCGTCCGCCCTCGGCGGCCCTTGATCTCGATGGTGAGGGGGACGTCGGGCAGGGCGTCGAGGAGATCGGTGAGCCGGGGCAGGCGGGCCGCCGGGTCCGGCGGGGCTGCGCCGGGGCCGGCGAGGGGGTCGCGGACGGTGACGAGGGTGAGGGCGTCGGCGGTGAGCTGGTGGATGCGACCGCGCCCGGTCGCGGCCCGGCCGAGGATGTCGTCATGGCTGACCACGAGGACCTCGTCGCAGTCGTCGCGGAGGCGCCGGGCCAGCCGGACGTCGATCTCCAGCCCCGTGGCCCGACCGGTGCCCAGGGCGCGGCGCATGGCGGCGACGGTGTTCTCCGGACCCTCGTCGGCCCCGCCCCGGTGCGCCCAGCGGACGGGCCCGCCGCCACCCGGGCCCGGATCCGGGACGCGGGGCACCGGCGGGTCCGGCTCGGCGGGCGGCCACGGGTGGTCGAGGGCTCGCCGGACCTGGGGGTCCGACAGGTAGCGGGAGTGACGCTCGGCGACGCCCCATCGGGGGCGTTCGAGCGGCCGGCGCCGGGTCGGGCGGTCCTTCCCCGCGGGGTCCAGCTCGTCCGCCTCCGGTGGGCGCGGGTCGGGGAGGACGACGTTGCGGGCGCCGGGCACGCCGGCCCCGACCGGGTCGGTCGCCCGGGAGAAGCTGACCCACGGCTCGCCCCGGGCCTCGGTGGCCGGGCCGAGGCGGGCCAGGACGGCCTCGATGCCGGCGGGGATGTAGGCCGGCCAGGTCGGGGCGTAGAGGGTGCCCAGCGGTGATCCGAAGGTGACGAGCCGGACCGGCGCCGGCGCCGGTACGTCGTCGTCGGTCAGACCGGCCAGGGCGGCGAGCGAGAGGACCGAGCCCTGGCTGTGGGCGGCGACGACGAGCGGGTCGGTCACCGAACGGCCCGCCAGCGACTCGACGATCCGGTCCCGCAGCTCGGGCACCGCCCGCTCCGCGGCGGCGGGCACGGCGAAGGGGTGGAACCGGCGGGGCCAGAAGGTGAGGACGTCCCAGACGTTCCCGACCACCCGGCCCAGGCCGGTGCGGTGGGGCCGGCGGAGGAGGGCGAAGATCGCCACCGGCAGGGCCGAGAGGGCGGCGCTCCCGATGTAGGTCAGGACCGAGGTGCGATCGGCCGGGTAGCCGTCGTACCAGCGCAGGAGGGTCGACCCGGACGGGTCGGGCCAGACCGCCTTCTCGTTGAGCACGGCGTAGGCGGCGACCGGCACCACGTTGGCGACGAGGAGCCAGGCCCCGAGCAGGTGGGCGCGCCGGGCGAGGGCGACGACGGGCTGGTCGCGATCGCCCTTCGAGTCGGCCACGTGGCCCAGCGTGAAGAGGAGCCCGACGAGCGAGAGCCCGAGCACGCCCCCGAGGACGTCGGCGGCGCCGAGCTCGGCGTGGGCCTCGATCACCGAGATCGGGCTCGCCTCCGGGAACCGGGCCAGAGCGCCCCTGAGCAGCCGGGCCGCGCCGGCGAAGGCGGCGTGGGTCAGGGCGGTGCCGAGCCAGGCCAGGGCGGCGCCGACGGGGAGGGCCCGGCGGGGCTCCCAGAGCCCGGGGGGCAGGGCGGCCACGTCGGCGACCTCGTACCAGCGCCACCGGGCCCGGCCGACCTGGTCGACGAGGGTCAACAGGACGAGGACGACGGCCTGGGCGGCGGCCACGAGGACGAGCAGGAGGCCCAGGCGGTCCCGGTCGAGGAGGTGGAGGACGAGGGCGGTGACGGCCACCACGCCCACGACGGCGGTGTGGACCCGGCGCAGGGCGTCCTCGTCCTGGGCGAAGAAGCCGGGATGGGCGAGGGTGGGGGCCGGGTCCCGGCGGGTGTGCGGCGGGGCGGCGGGAGCCCGCCGGCCCAGCGTCGTCGGCCGGCTCCGGCGGAGCACCGGGGCGCCGAAGACGGCGGCGACCAGGACGAGGTAGAGGACCGGCACCACGATCGGGACCCACACCCCGGCGGCGTCGGCGGCGATGCCGTGGACCTCGGGGACGCTCTTCGGGTCGACCCCCATCACGTGGTCGACCCACCGGGTCGCCACCAGGTCGAGGAGGAGGTAGGCCATCCACAGCACGTAGGTCGCGGTGGCCAGCACGGCGACGAGGTGGGTCAGCAGCCGGTACGGCCAGGGGCCCTGGCTCGCCCGGGCCCCGGGCCCGCCGGCCGGGTGGGCCCAGCCCGCGGCGTTGATCAGGGTGAAGGGCAGGTAGAGGACCCACAGGGCCTTGGCCCACGAGCCGGTGGTGAGGGCGCCCCACTCGTAGGCCTCGACGCCGTCGTCGGGCAGGCGCCGCACGAAGCGGGTGGGCGTGGGGGGCCGCCCGGGCACCGAGAGGGTGTCCTCCTCGTGCAGCACGCCGAGCATGCGCGCCGCCTGCGGACCGCCCACGCCGTGGACCCGGATCTGACGGGGCGGTCGGTCGCTCCGGTGCTCGTCGTCGTGCATCAGCCCATCCCCCCTCTCCGGCCCCCGCCCTTGGGTGGGCAGCGCGTCGGGTTGGCGCTGTCGCCGTCGATCGCCTCCCAGATCCGTTCGAGCTGCTCCTGGTTGGCGCAGAGCCGCATCACCCGGCGCATGTCGTCGACGATGGGGTCGGTGAGCGACCAGCCGAGCGGGAGGGCCCGGCCCGGGTGGCGGACGAGGGCCAGCCGGAACGGGGTGCCGTCGAGCTCCCTGATGGCGGCCCGGAGGGCGTCGAGCGCACCGGCCTCGGGGTCCTGGCGGGACCGCACCTGCCACTCGGTCTGGGCGACGCGGGACGGTTCGGCCAGCTCGCTCCACGTGGTGAGGTCGTCGCCCTGGCGTGGTCCCGACCGGGGCGTCACCGGCTCGGCCGCGTCGGTCCGCCCGGCGCGAGATCCGTCGGAGCCGTCGGCGGTGTCCTCGCCGTTGTCGATCTCGACCAGGAGGGGGACGACGGGGCGGAAGCCGTCGGGGGCGTCGGCCGCGTAGGCCTCGAGCGAGGGCTGGAGGGCCTGCACCAGGTCGAGGATCTGTCCCGCCCCCGAGTTCTCGCGGTAGCCGCCGTCGACGACGTCGACGGCGCGGACCCGCCCGTCGGCGCAGCGCTCCTTGGACACCCCGGGGAAGCGGACCGACGGGGTGACCAGGGGGAAGCGGGCCGAGGCGAAGGCCACGTCGAAGAGGGGCACGTCCCGGTCGGAGCACACGGCGTCGAGCAGGGCGACGGCATCGTCGGTGGGGACGGGGCCGTCGTCGTCGTCCGGGTCCCCGTCGAAGACGGCCTCGCCGGGCCGGTCGAGGGGGCCGAGGGGCGAGCCGTCGAAGCGCTGACCGGTGGCCACGACGGTGCCGTTGAGCAGGAGGGCGGGGACGGCGTCGGGGCAGTCGTGGGCCAGGGTCACGAAGCCGACCTCCTCGACCTCGCGTCCGACGACCTCCGCCCCCACGCCGTCGGCGGCCCGCTCGGGCGGTGGGGCGCCGGGCGCCACCGGGGCCGCGCAGGCGTCGTCGGCCACGGGGCCGAAGGGCTCGCTCCAGCTGTCGATCAGCACCTCGGCCCGGTCGATCGCCGGTTGCCAGCCGGTCCAGGCCATGGGCCCTTCGACGAGGGCCATGCGGGTGGCCACGGCGGCGACGTGGTCGTGGGTGGCCAACCGGTGGACCCAGTCGTCGTCGGCGGCGTGCTCGTCCTCGTCCTCGACCGGCGCCACCCGCTGGGCGGTCGCCGACGCCAGGCCGACGCTCCCGCCCGACGCTCCGCCGGCCGCGAACACCAGGGGCCAGGCGTCCCGCTCGGTCGACGGGACCGGCCCGGCGCCGCCGCACCGCTCGTCGACCCGGTCCCCCTCGCGGAGAAACAGGCACTCCATCACCGTGGCGGTCCAGGTGGCGGCGCGGACGCCCCCGCCGCTGGCCGTGACCAGCACCAGCGGCACGGACCCGGTCCCCGGTGCGTCGGGGCCGGCGTTGCGGACGATCCAGCGGCACAGCCGGGCCCGGGCCCGCGTCGTCCCGGCGGGCTCGTCCGGATCGGGGTCCTCGGGGACCAGCGCGGCGGCGACGGCCTCGGCCTCGTCGGACTCCAGCCCGCCGCACGCCCCGGCGGGGATGACCTCCCGAGGCCGGTCGAGCGTGCGCACGAGGTGGGGCGAACGGTCCGCCGGCTCGACCATGCCGCCCACCGAGACGGCGACGGCCATCCAGAGGAAGCCGAGGCCGACCACCGGTGCCCGGGCCGCCGGGCGGACGCGGTCGGGCGGCCGCAGGTGCCGTGACACGGCGCGCCCCAGCAGGCCGGCCGCGGCCACCAGGCAGAGCCCGAAGAGGAGGACGGCGATGCTGCCGACCCCTTCCCCCAGGCCGGTGCCGAGGCGGGGATCGGACCACGCCCCCCACGTCAGGACGACGACGAGGACCACGACACCGGTGGCGAGCAGCGGGCCGGCGGGCCGGACGGGGGACCGGGGCGGCTCCGGCCTCGTCGGGTCGGGCCCGGACAGGACGAGCACGGCGACGGCGGCGGTGACGAGCAGCGCCCCCTCGACGAGGGCGAGCGCCAGCCACCGGTCCTTGGTGGCCACCTCGCTGGTGAGGAGGCGACCGGTCAGGACGGCCAGTCCGGCGGAGGGGAGGACGCCGGCCAGGGCGATGATGGCGCTGCGGGCCTGGCGCAGCTCCGCCTGCGTCCTCCCGGCCTCGACGCGGAGGCGGGCGTCGATCGCCGTCACCTCCGGCGTCACCCGGCCGCCCCCGGGCCGGCCGCCGGCGATCAGGCCGTAGCCCAGGACGATCGCCCCGGCGACCAGGAGCGACGATCCGCCGGCCGTCAGCAGCACCACCAGGCCGAGGCCGAGCAGCCCGGCACCGACGAGGCGGATGTGCCAGGGCCGGACCGAGGCCATCTTCGGTGGTGGGGCGTCGGCCGGGTCGAGGTGGCGCAGCGACCGGAGCAGGACGACCTGCAGGCCCAGGACGGCGGCGAGGATCACCCACCGGTACCAGACGGCATCGGCCAGCTCCCGGCGCAGGAGGTCCTCGGACTGGGCGCCGAGGTCCCCGTCGGCCAGCAGGGCGGCGAACACCGTCGAGGTCAGCAGGGCCAGCTTGTGGCTGGCCGGCGCGGCCCGGAACGCCCGCAACGCCCGGCGCACCGCCTCCGTCCGCACGGCGATCAGGCCGAGGAGGAGGGCGGCGATGCCGAGCCCGCCCATCTTGAGCGGCCCGGTGGCGTCGAACCACGGCCGGTACCGGCCGAGGTCGTCGGTGCCGAGGCGGCCGGAGGCGTTGGCCGCGGCCAGGGACACCTCGCACAGGCTCTCCACGATCTGGGCCAGCACGGCCACGAGGGCGGCGATGCCCAGGGCGGCCCGGATCGTCACGCCGGGCGGGTTGGCCGTGGCCCGGTCGCGCAACAGCTCCGCCGAGACGACGAGGGCGGCGGCCGCGGCCACCACGACGACCAGGGCCACGCCGGCATGGATGCGGATCAGCGTCTGGGGCGTGACGGGGTGGAAGTCGGCGAGGGCCGCGGTGCCGTCGTTCCAGGCCCAGAGGGCCGTGTGCGGCGCCTTCCCCCGCAGCGCCGAGAAGGGCCGGTAGCCGTTCCCCACCCCGGGGGTGCCCAGCCGGCCGAGCTGGTCCTCGAGGGCCCGCAGGAACGAGTAGCCGGCCACCACCACCAGAGCGACCACGGCCCCGAGGGCGCGGCGCCCGCGGCTGATCTGCTCCGGCCTGCCCCCCTCCCCGTCGGCGATCGTCATGCGCCCTCCCCTGCCGGTCCACCCGAACCGACAGGCGAGATCTAACCAGGCCTGAGCGCCGTCTGCTCGCGCTTCAGGCGGGGACTGTCATCAGCGGTCGAGTCGCTTCGTCGGCGTGAACCTCACCGGGAGGCGCTTGACGCCGCCGACGAGGGGGGCGCCCTGGGCCTCGAGGTAGGTGGGCTCGCCGGCGGTCTCGATGTCGGGCAGCCGGGTGAAGAGGTGGTTGAACATGATCGCCAGCTCGCGCCGGGCCAGGTGGGCGCCGAGGCAGAAGTGGGGACCGGGGCCGCCGAAGCCGACGTGGTTGTTGGGCGTGCGCCGGACGTCGAAGGTCTCGGGGTCGTCGAACACCTTCGGGTCGCGGTTGCCGGCGCCGTAGAAGAGGAC
>JBQGCF010000418.1:0-23359 GCA_052038315.1 Iamia sp. | reverse complement strand
CGCCGGGCTGGCCGATGCCGCCCGCCCCGTGGACGAGGGTCTCGGCGAAGCCCAGGTCGGTGGCCCGCATCGGGTAGGCGTCGCCCAGGTGCCACTTGCCGAAGGCGCCCGTCCGGTACCCGGCGGCGGCCAGCACGTGCCCGACGGTCACCTCGCCGGGGTCGATCATCGATCGCCCGCAGAAGGTGTCGTAGGCCCGGGTGCGCTGGTGGTAGCGGCCGGTCATCAGGCTGGCCCGGGCCGGGGTGCACATGGGCCCGGACGAGTAGCGGGTGAGCCGGGCGCTCTCGTCGTGGAGGGCGTCGAGGTGCGGCGTGCGGACGTGGGGGTTGCCGTGACAGGCCAGGTCGCCGTAGGCGAGGTCGTCCATCATGATCACCACCACGTCCGTCACGGACGCAGCCTCGCACCCTCAGCGGTAGTAGCCGACCACGTCGATCACCACGTCGGTCGGGGCGCTGGCGTTGACGAGGACCCGCGCCTGGGCGTCGACGGCCGTGAGCGCCTGCGTGGCGAAGCGGCCGGCGCTCCCGCCCCACACCATCGTGTTGGCCGGGGGCTTCTGCGGGGAGGCGGCGGACCACACGGTGAAGTTGCCGTTCCCCGCCTTGGCCCCGACGAGGAGGATCGTGACGATCGCTGCGGTGGCCCCGGCCGGCACGCCGCTGCCGGCCCACCGGAGGTCGACGAGGCGGTTCTCGTTGGCCTTCAGCGGCGTCTTGGTCCCGTCGGGTGGGGCCGATCCGCGACGGGAGTCGTACACCCGCTTGGGCACCGGGAGCACGTGCAGGGCCCCGGCGGTGTCCGGTCCGGCCAGCTTCCGCCACGTCCCGGGGGCGGCGCCACCCGTGTTGTCGGAGCCCCGGACGCAGGTCCAGAGCGCCGTGTCGATCCCGAGGGCGTCGTGCGAGGCGTGGGCGTACAGGATCCCGGGGCCCTGGACGGCCGTGTTCGCCGCCGGGGCCGTCGGCTTGGGGACGATCCGGATGCCGCCCAGCTTCCCGTTGGCGGTGATGGCGTGCCACCGCTCGGTGACGGTGTTGACGGCGGGGTGGTCCGTCGCCGTGCTCTGGAAGAGGCCGCCCGGGCCACGGTCGGCCTCGCCCCAGACGCCGGGGATGCGCTCGGTGGTGCTGTGGCCCACCCCGTGCACGCCGGCGTTGAACGCGTTGCCCCGCGCCAGCCCGTACAGGGCGCTGCGGCGGGAGAAGCTGCTGTCGAAGTGCGCCTCGGCGACGCCGATCCCGCACGTGCCGGCCACGTCGCCACCCCCGAAGGTCAGGAGCGTGGGGTTGGTGGCGTTGTTGTTGGTGTTCACCCCGAGCACCAGGTTGTGGCCGTTGGCCGCGGCGGCCGGGGCGGCGGGGGCCAGCGCCGCCGCCGTCCCTGCTGCAGCCACCCCGGCCAGCCCGGCGAGGGCCCGACGGCGCCCGACCCGCCCGGGCGGCGCCGTCGGCGGTTCACCCGTCGGCGCTTCACCCCTCGGCGGGTCGACCGCCGTCGGCGGCCCGGAGCGCTCGGACTCCATCTCGTCGAGGCGGGCCGTCAGCTGCTCGACCTGTCGGCGGAGCACGGCCAGCTCGCTGGTCCCGTCACCTCTGTCCACGATGATCCCTCCCGATCGTGACCTTGTCTGTCAGAGGGTACGACGGATGTCAACGCCTGCCGGAACGCCAGGAGGCGAGGGGGGCGAAGACGACGAGCAGGGCCGCCGACCACAGCAACGAGAGCAGGACCCAGTGCCCGGTCGAGTGGTCGAGCCCGACCGCCGCCGGCCCGCCGTGCATCAGGCAGCGCACGGCGTTGGTCATCGGCGTGATCGGCTGGTGCTCGGCGAAGGCCTGCATCCACCCCGGCATCGAGTCGACCGGCACGTAGGCGCTCGACACGAAGCTGAACGGGAACACGAGCATGGCCATGCCCTGCGCCGCTTGGGCGTTGCCCGCCCAGAGGCCGAGGGTGATGAACACCCACCCGAAGGCGACGCCGAACACGACCATCAGGCCGTAGGCGGCCACGACGTCGACCGCCGGGCCGCCGGTGCGGAAGCCGACGGCGTAGCCGAGGAGGGCGGTGATGGCGGTGCCCCAGACGAGGAGCCCGGCGTCGGCCAGCGAGCGGCCGGCGACGATGGCGAGGCGGGGGATGGGCAGCGATCGGAGCCGGTCGTGGACGCCGCTCTCGGTGTCCTCGGCCACCCCGGCGGCGGCGCTGGCGCCGATGAACAGGAGCCCCGTCACGAGGAAGCCGGGCACCAGGAAGTCGACGTAGTCGAGCCCGCCGGCCTGGATCGCCCCGCCGAAGACGTACCGGAAGATGAGCAGGAACATCGCCCCCTGCACGGTGCTGACGACCAGCAGCTGCGGGGTGCGGGCGAACTGGCGGACGGTGCGCCCGGCGACGGTGAGGGTGGCGGTGGCGAGGCTCGTCGTCATCACGCCACCTCCTCGGCGGCGGGGTGGCCGGTCAGGGCGAGGAAGACCTCGTCGAGGGTGGGCCGCCGCAGCCCGACGTCGGCCACCGCGACGCCCTCGTGGGCCAGGGCCAGGACCGTCTCGGTCAGGTCGTCGGCGCCCCGGCCGGCACCGACCGCGGCCCGGTGACCGTCGTCGTCGGCGCGGGCCTCGGCGCCGCCGATCCGGGCGAGCAGGGCGAGGACACGGGGCAGGTCGTCGGGGTCCTGCGGCCGGACCTCGACCACGTCGGCCCCCGCCCGCCGCTTGAGCTCGTCCGGCGTGCCGCTGGCGACGACCCGGCCGTGGTCGAGGATCACCACGTCGCCGGCCAGCTGGTCGGCCTCCTCGAGGTACTGGGTGGTGAGCAGGACGTCGGTGCCCCGGCCGACCAGCGCCCGGATGGCGGCCCACAGCTCGCTGCGGCTGCGGGGGTCGAGCCCGGTCGTCGGCTCGTCGAGCAGCAGGAGCCGGGGCCGGCCGACGAGGCTGGCGCCCAGGTCGAGCCGGCGGCGCATCCCGCCCGAGTAGGTGCGGACGAGCCGGCGGGCGGCGTCGGCCAGGCCCAGCTCGTCGAGCACGGCGTCGGCCCGGCGGGCGGCCTCCCGTCGGTCGAGCCCGAACAGCCGGCCCACCATGCGGAGGTTCTCCCGGCCGGTCATGGCCGGCTCGACCGAGGCCGACTGGCCGGCCAGGCCGATGACCCGGCGGACCTCGGCCGGGCGGGCCAGGGCGTCGATGCCGGCGACGTGGAGGCTCCCCTCGTCGGGCCGGGCGAGGGTGGCGAGGTGGCGGACGAAGGTGGTCTTGCCGGCGCCGTTCGGGCCGAGCAGGGCGACGACGCGACCGGTCTCGGCCACCAGGTCGAGGTGGTCGAGGGCGGTGACGGCGCCGTAGCGGGTGGTGAGGCCGTGGGCCTCGATGAGGGTGGTCATGGGTCTCCCGTCCAGGGGACAGGGCGATCCGGGCCGGAGGCCGACCTACCATCGGGGGTGCAACGGGCCGAGGTGGTGCCGGTCGACGACCGGGATCGCCGAGGTACGTGTGGTGGAGCCGGGCCGCGTTGCCGCGCGGTCCGGCTCTGCTGTGTGGGACCGTCGACGTCCGTTCTGATCAGCCAGCGTTGCGTGGGCGCAACGGTCACTGATCAGAACGGCGCTGGGTCGCCGTCGGGTCAGCCGTCCGTGGGGCGCCTCCTCGGTCGGCGGGCCGCCGTCCTGGCCTCGCCGGTGGCCTGCTTGGCCGCCGCCTTGGTCCGCTTGGCCTGGACCCGGAGGCCCTCGACCTCGGCGATCACCCGGGCGCCGACCTCCACACCGCTCGCCCCCTCCGCCCGGGCGTCGCGGGCCGCGCTGCGGGTCCGCCGGGCCTGGGCCTTGAGCTCGTCGACCTCGGCCAGGGCGTTGCGGGTCGCCTCGTCCACCTCGGCGTGGCCACCGCCGCGCCCGTCGCCCCGGGCCTGCCGGCGGGCCGCGGCGGCGTCGGCCCACGGCGCCCGCAGCCGTCGCCCGGGCTCGTCGCGGTCCTGGGCCAGCCCGGCCGGGTCGAAGACGGTGGAGTCGGGGGCGAACCAGCTCCGCCACTCCTCGATGCCGTCGAGGGTCCCGGCGGCGACCTCCTCGGCCAGCGCCGCGGTCAGGTCCCGCTCGGTGGCCAGCATGGCGATGGCGTACTCGGCCTCCAGCCGGAACAGGCGGGGCAGGGCCCGGGCCTCCTCGGTGGCCAGCGTCGCCCGCTTCTGGGTGAGGATCAGGTCGAGGTTGACCACCCGCTGGGCGAGCAGGTCGGCGGCCACGTCGGGGGGCAGGGAGGGGAGCAGCGACAGCGCCGCCTCGAACTGCGGGTACTCCTTCACCGGCGTGGCGACCAGCTCCGACATCCAGTCGACCAGCTCGCGGACGCCCTTCTCGGTGATGCCGTAGACCGTCCGCTCCGGCCGCTTGCCCTCCCGCACCGTCTCCCGGGCCTCGACCAGCCGGCGCCGCTCCAACCCGTCGACCACGCCGTAGAGCGAGCCGTAGTTCAGCCGGATGCTCTCGTGCTTCTGCCGGTGGCGGAGGGTCTGGGCCACCTCGTAGGGGTGCATCGGGCGCTCGTACAGGCAGGCCAGGACGGCCAGGGCGAGGGGGTTCGAGCGTCGCCAGCGAGCCACCCGGATGTGAATACTCTGAACCGAGTAGTCCGTCAAGGGTGGTGGCTGGGGGGAATCGTGCCGGGAACGCTCGGGTCCGTACGATCCGGGCATGTCCGACACGCTCCAGCCGGTCGCCATCGGGCGGAAGCCGGGCCCCGCCACCGCCTCCCGGGAGCCGCTCGGCGCCGACGAGGCCCGCCGGGCCATCCGGGCCGCCGAGGTCGCCCTGCTCGACGAGCGCCGGATGCTCACCGACGCCGAGCTGGCCGACCTGGCCCACGTGCCCGACGCCTCGGTCCCGTCGCTGGCCGCCCTGGCCCACGAGGTGCGGCTGGCGTGGTGCGGCCCCGAGGTCGAGGTCGAGGGGATCCTCTCGGCCAAGACGGGCGGCTGCCCCGAGGACTGCCACTTCTGCTCGCAGAGCTCGAAGTTCGACACCGTCGTCAAGGCCACCCCCTTCCTCGACACCGAGGAGGTCCTGTCGGCCGCCCGCGAGACGGCGGCCCTCGGCGCCAGCGAGTTCTGCATCGTCCTGGCCGTGCGCGGCCCCGACGAGCGGACCATGCAGCGCATCCTCGAGCTGGTCCCGATCGTCCGGGACGAGACCGGCCTCAACGTGGCCGTGTCCGCCGGCATCCTCGAGCCCGACCAGGCCCGGCGTCTCGCCGAGGGCGGCGTCCACCGCTACAACCACAACCTGGAGACGGCCCGGTCGTACTTCCCGTCGGTCGTCACGACCCACAGCTACGACGAGCGGGTCGACACCTGCCGGCTGGTCCGGGACAACGGCATGGAGCTGTGCTGCGGCGTGCTGCTCGGCATGGGCGAGACGGTCGACCAGCGGCTCGAGCTGCTCGCCGAGCTGCGCACGGTCGGGCCGGCCGAGGTGCCGGTCAACTTCCTCAAGCCGATGGTGGGCACGCCGTTCGCCGATCGCCCGGCGGTCGAGCCGCTCGAGGCGCTGCGGTGGATCGCCCTGTTCCGCCTCGGCCTGCCCGAGGTCATCCTCCGCTACGCCGGCGGCCGCGAGTTCACCCTCGGCGACCTCCAGGCCATGGGCATGACCTCCGGCATCAACGCCCTGATCATCGGCAACTACCTGACCTACCTCGGCCGCAGCCCCGGCGACGACCTCAAGATGCTCGAGGACCTGCGCATGCCCATCGGGGCCCTCAGCAAGGTCATCTAGCCGTGCCCGCGCACTGCGACGGCTGCGGGAAGCCGACCGCCGCGTGCGCCGGATGCCGCCAGCCCCAGCACGACCCGCCCCGGTTCTGCCCGACCTGCGGGCTGCGGCTCGCCGTGGTCGTCAGCCCGGCCGGGCACCGCAGCCGCTGCAAGGTCCACGGCGAGGTCGCCGCGGGCGGCACGGGTTCGCCCGCCTAGCTCGCCGGGCCGGCGCGCTCGGCGCGAACGAGTGGATCGCCGGGGGTGGGTAGGGTCGCGGGCGTGGAGGTCGTGGTCGGACCCGTCGCCGCCGCCAGCATGGGCGCCTACGCCGACTTCGGCCGGCGGCTGCTCCACTCGGCCGGCCCGGGGGCCGACGTCCCCTCCGACGCCGCCGCCTCCTTCGACCGCTACCTCGACGAGTGGGAGGCCCTGGCCGCCGAGGGCGGCGACGTCACCTGGGCGACCGAGCTCGAGGCCGAGCTGGCCGAGTACCTCGTCTACGCCTTCTACCGGGTCGCCAAGGACGTCAACGACGAGGCCGGCAAGGCCCCCGTCGTCCCCGAGCCGGCGGCGCCGTTCTACTGGCTGCTCGTCGGGTCGCTGCTCGACGCCCTGGCCGGCGAGGGCGGCTCCCGCGCCGAGTTCGCCGCCCACCTGCGGGAGTTCTGGCCCGGCGAGACCGACATCCCCTAGCCCGCTGCCGCCCGACGGCTGCGGGCGTGGCGCTGGCCCGCGGTCGGTGCAGGGGCGGCTAGCGCTCGGTGCGGAGGCGGCTCAGGCCCTGGCGGGCCCGGGCGACCTGGGCGCCCTGCGGGGTGCGGTCGAGGGCGTCGGCGGCGTGGGCCAGCCGACGGATCACCACGGGCTGGCGCAGCCACTGGTCGAGCTGGCCGACCACGCCCCGCCGGGCCAGCGGGAAGCTGCGGGCCAGGCGGCGCCGGCCCCCCGAGGCGAGCGGCGCCAGCAGGTCGGCGAGGTGGAGGACGGCGTGGAGCCGGGCGGCGGGGTCGCCGGGCGCCTCCAGGCGGTCCTCCCACAGGTCGAGGTAGGCGCTGAGGTCGTCCTCGGCGGTGACGATCAGGCCGAGCCGGGACATGGCCGGCAGCTGGCCCGGCCCGGGGCCCTGGGCGAGGGTGGTGAGCCAGGCGGCCCGGAGGGCGCGGCGCACGGCGGGGGCCTCGGCGGCGGGCCACTCGAGCCAACCGGCCCGGCGCAGGCGCGCCCCGAGCAGCGGCTCGGGCACGGCCAGGCGACCGGCGAAGGACCGGGTGAGCAGCTCGGGGAGGAGGCGCTTGAGGTCGACGGCGTCGCCCCAGGTGATGAGCGCCTTGGTGGCGAAGCGGTCGAGCACCACGTCGGGGATCCGCTCGGGGTGGCGGCCGAGGACCCGCACCTCGTCCTCGGTCACGCAGTGCCCGCACACCGGCATGGCGGCGCGGAAGGGGTAGACGCCGAGGACCTCGGCCAGGTCGGTCAGGGCCAGATCGAGCTGCCGGGCGGGGCTGTCGGCGCCGGTGTCGGGGTGCGCCGGCCGGGCGGGGAGCGGGGTGACCGGGGCCGGGGCGGGCCGGTCGAGCAACGGCGCGGTCATGGCCCGAGGCTACCGATGGCCCTTCGGCCGATCGGGGATGGCCCGTTCGGGTCCGGCGGCCGCGCCCCGCCGTCGCACGGGTGCGGGGCGTGGTCGCGCACCGGGGGCGGGTGTCGTCCGGCGTCGGGTGGGGCGGGTCAGCGGTGGCCGTCGACGGCGGGGTCGGTGGGCGGGAACTCGCCCTCCCGGAGCACGAACTGGTCGGTGCCGGGCCAGCGCAGGACCACCTCGGCCTGCCCCGAGGGCGCATCCGGCGGCCCGGCGCCCGCGGCCCACAGGTCGTAGGCGATGCGGACGTCGTTGCCCGTCACGTCGACCACCGTCGGGGCGAGGCTGGGCTCGCTGGCGTCGGTCCCGATCAGCCGTCCGCCCCCGAACAGGAAGACCGTCCGCTTCCCGTCGGCGTCCTCGGCCACCACGGCCCCGGCGCCGTTGGGCCGGAACGACGTGGTGTCGACGATCGACCAGCCCGGGTAGCGCTCGGTGATCAGGGCGACGGCCTCCGCCTCGTCGTCGGCGACCGGCTGGGTGGTGGTGGTCGTCGTCGGCTGGGTCGTGGTCGTCGTGGTGGTGGTCGACGTCGTGGTCGTGGTGGTGGACGTCGACGTCGACGACGTCGTGGTGCTCTCGGTCGAGCTCTCCGTCGGGGGGACGGTCGTGGTCGGGGTGGTCTCGTCGCCCCCGTCGTCGGACAGGACCACGATCGCCCCGGCCACGACCGCGATCAGCACGAGCAGGGCCACGACCAGGCCGATCATCAGCCCGGTGCGACCCCGGTCGTCCGGTGGGTCGGCGCGCGTCGTGGCGTCCGGGTTCGGGCCCGGCGGTGGGGGCGGTGGCGATGCGACGGGCGCCGGCGGGGGCGGGGGGCCGACCGGCGCCACCACCGGCGGGGGCACGACGATGCGCGCCGTCGGCGGGCCGGCGTCCCCACCGGCCCGTCGGTCGCGCACGGCCTCGATGCGCCGGCGCAGCGTGGCTGCGTCGGGGATGCGGGCGGCCGGGTCCTTGGCCATGCCGGCCTCGATCAGCGAGGCGACCTCGTCGGGCACGCCCAGCGGGCGCAGGTCGGGGGCCGGGTCGTGGACCGAGCGGTACATGACGGGGATCGGGCCCTCGCCCCGCTCGCCGGCGAAGGCGGCCCGGCCGCGGAGGAGGGCGTCCATGGTGGAGGCGAGCGAGTAGACGTCGGAGGCGGGCGTGGCCCGGGCCCCGGTGAGCACCTCGGGCGCCGAGTGGAGCACCGTGCCCAGCACGACGCCGGTGGCGGTCTGGTGGGTGTCGGCCACCATGGCGATGCCGAAGTCGGCCAGCTTGGGGGTGCCGTCCTCGCCGAGCAGGACGTTCTCGGGCTTGACGTCGCGGTGGAGCACGTCGGCGGCGTGGGCTGCGGCCAGGGCGTCGGCCAGCTGGGCCCCGATGGCCAGCACGTCGTCGACCGGGACGGGACCGGCCTCCAGGCGCTGGGCCAGGGTGCCGCCGGCGAGCAGCTCCATGGCCAGGTAGGGGCGGCCGTCGGCGGTGGTGCCGGCGTCGTGCACCGCCACCACGTTGGGGTGTCCCGACAGCGCCCCGACCACGGCGCACTCGCGCTCGAAGCGCTCGAGGGCGGCCGGGCCGGTGGCGGTGCCGGTGAGGACCTTGACGGCGACGAGGCGCTGGAGCCGGATCTGGCGGGCGCGGTAGACGACGGCGAAGCCGCCTCGCCCGATCTCGACGAGGTCGTCGTAGCCCGGGATCTCCACCGCGTGCGCTTCTGGCATGTGGGCCGGAGACTACCGAGGCGGATCGGGCCCGCTCGGGGCGCCTCGGGGGGCGGCCTCCCCGGTCGGTCCGGGCGGCCCGGTCGGCTCCGCCGGCGCGCGGTGGGCGACGGTGCGGATCGAGGCGTGGACCTCGGGCGGGACCAGGTCGGCGGCGATGTCCAGCAGCTGGTCGACCGACGGGAGCGAGTCCAGCAGCCAGCGGCCGAAGCAGCCGTCGTCCATCCAGGCGGCGACCGACGGGCTGACGTGGGGCGTGATGGCGGCCCGCACGGCCGCCGCGGCGGGGTCGTCGTCCTCGTCCGAGGGCCCGGCGGCGACCAGGCGGCGCATGAGGCCCCACCCGACGGGCGCGCACAGCGCCGGCTCGTCGACCAGCGCCTGCACCAGCTCCGCCGGGAGGGTGCTGGTGAGCGGGCGGCGGAGGTCGGGCGGGACGGCCGGGTCGGCGGCGCACTGGGCGACGATGGCGTCGAGCCAGACCGCCCGCCACCACTCGGCCGCCGGCTCGGCCAGCGGGGGCGTCGGCCGGCCGAGGGTGCGGAGCAGGAGGTCGGGGATGCGGCCGACGGGGGGATCGGCCTCGTCGGGGGCGGGCAGGCCGATGGCGTGCGAGGCGATGCTCCCGTCCCGGCCGGCCAGCACCACCACGGTGACGTCGGCGGCTGCGTCGACCGGGTCGTCGAGGGGCCGGGCCCGCGCCGGCGCCACGACGCCCGAGGCGACCCAGGGGTGGGGCACGACCTGGCCGAGCAGCGCCTCGGCGGGGTGGACGCCCTCGGGCAGGGCGCACATCCCGATGCTGATGCCATCGGTGTGCGGGCGGACCCGGATCAAGGTGGCGTGGGCGGCCTCGCCCTGGGCCTCGGCGAGCTGGCGGGCGAGCTGGTCGAGCACCGCCCGGGGCAGCGGCGGCGGCCCGGCGGGCGGCGGTCCGTCGGGCGGCGGTCCGACCGGAGGCGGTGGCGGTCCCGGCGGCGGGGGCGGGGGAGGTGGGGGCGCGACGGGGGTGGGTGGGGGCGGGGTGGGGGACACGACGGACCTCCGGACGTGGGTGGGCGTTCCGGCGGTCGGTGGTCCCCGGGGTCCGGGTGAGGGCGGCCGCGACCCTCGGCCGCCACCATGCCCACCCGGTGTGACAGCGAAGCCTGAAAGCTTCGCGAGCGGGATCAGGCGATGGCGGTGGAGGTGCCGGTCTCGGGGAGGTCGAGGCGGTCGATGAACCGGGCCGCGCCGGGCATGCGCCGCTCGGTGAGCACCCGGGCGAGGCGGGCGTCGGAGGAGGCGTAGGCGTGGAGGGCCTCGCGGGAGAGGTCGTGGATCCGGGTGCGGTCGACCTCGACCGGCGCCAGCCCGACGAGCCGGGCGATCGACTTGAGCGAGCACGACACCCGCAGCACCGGGCCGACGTCGCCCTTGTACATCCGGTAGGCGTCGAGGTGGCTGTGGCGGTGCCAGGCCCCGCGGAAGGCGCCGGCCAGGCCGGGGAGCGGGTCGCGGACGATCAGGGTCGGGTCCCGCAGCAGCCGGAGCCCGAGGTCGAGCCCGTGGACGGCGGCCCGGTGGGCGAGGAACGGGAGGTCGAAGGCGGCGCCGTTCCAGGTGGCCAGCACCCCGGGGGGCAGGGCCCGCAGCCGCTCGTCGAGGTCGAACAGGAGGGTCGACTCGCGCCCGCTGAAGATCTCGTCGTGGCCGGGGAGCGAGAGGGCCACGGTGACGACGGGGGCGACCCGGGGGTCGAGGCCGTCAGCGGTCGTGTCGGTCTCGATGTCGAGCCCGTAGACCACCGGTCGTCGCGTCATCGACCGGAAAGGCTAAGGAGTTCCCCCGTCACGGTGGGGGATGGTCGTGGTCGGGCGCTCACGCCCCGCGGCGACCGGCAGCGGCCGACCGGCCCGGACGGACCGGGTCGGGCCGGGATCGGAGCGGGGTCAGACCGCTTCGGCGACGGTGCGGCCGCCGATGGGGGCGGGGACGGCGTAGCCGGCGGCGGCCCGCTCGGCCTCGCTCTCGCCGCCCCAGAGCCCGTACTCCAGGTGGGCCCGGGCGTGGTCCCGGCACTGGAGGCGCACGGGGCACCGCATGCAGACCTGGCGGGCGGCGGCCTCCCGGCGGAGGCGGGCCGGTGGGCGCTCGGCGTGTGGTGCGAAGAACAGCTCGGTGTGCCCGGCGCAGATGCCGTGGGCCATCCAAGTGGGCTGGTCCGAGCTGTCGGTTGCGGTGTCCGAGCGGTCGTGCGTGGTCACGATCATCTCTGGGCTCCCCTGGTGGACGTGGTCACCAGGGTACGGACGACCGCTCTCCGTGTCCCGCACTCTGCAAGAGATTGTGGGGATACTTGGGATCTCCCGCAGAGATCGAGAGCGGGTGCAGATCAGTCCGGGGAGCCCTCCAGCACCCTCGTGACCAGGGCCGCGACCGCCGAGCGCTCGGCTCGCGCCAGCGTGACGTGGGCGAACAGCGGGTGGCCGGTCAGCTTCTCGATCACCGAGGTGATCCCGTCGTGGCGGCCGACGCGGAGGTTGTCCCGCTGCCCGACGTCGTGGGTCAGGACGACGCGGGAGCCCTCGCCGAGCCGGGACAGGGCGGTCAGCAGGACGCCCCGCTCCAGGTTCTGGGCCTCGTCGATCACCACGAAGGCATCGGTCAGGCTGCGGCCCCGGATGTGGGTGAGGGGCAGGACCTCGAGCAGGTCGCGGGCGATGACCTCCTCGACCACCTCCCGCCCGGCCAGGGCGTGGAGGGCGTCGACCACCGCCGCGCCCCACGGGCCCATCTTCTCGTCGCGGTCGCCGGGCAGGAACCCGAGGTCCTGGCCGCCGACGGCGTAGAGGGGTCGGAAGACCATGACCCGCGAGTGGGTGCCCTGCTCCAGCACCGCCTCCAGCCCGGCGGCGAGGGCCAGGACGCTCTTGCCGGTGCCGGCCCGGCCTCCGAGGCTGACGATGCCGACCTCGGGATCGGCCAGCACGTCGATGGCGACGCGCTGCTCGGCGCTGCGGCCCCGCACGTCGAACAGCGAGCGCTCGCCGGTGATCAGGTGGATCCGCTTGTCCGGGTGGACCCGGCCGAGGGCGGACTGCGAGCCGTTCGTCAGGGCGACGCCGGCGTGGCAGGGGAGGTCCCGCGCCACGGCCAGGTCGACGACCCTCTCCTCGAACAGCTCGTCGATGACGGCGGTCTCGACGTCGAGCTCGACGAAGCCGGTCCAGCCCGTGTCCCGGGCCTGCTCGTTGCGGTACTCGTCGGCGTCGAGGCCGACGATGCTCGCCTTGAGCCGGAGGGGCAGGTCCTTGGTGACGACGACGACGTCGTGGCCCTCGTCGGCCAGGTTCTTGGCCACGGCCAGGATGCGGTGGTCGTTGTTGTCGGCGGTCAGCGACGGCGGCAGCGAGCGGGTGTCCTGGTGGTTGAGCTCGACTCGCAGCGTGCCGCCCTCGTCGTTCACCGGCAGCGCCTCGGTGATCGAGCCGTGCTCGAGCCGCAGCCGCTCCAGCCCCCGCAGGGCCTCGCGGGCGGCCCAGCCCAGCTCCGGGTGGTGGCGCTTGCCCTCGAGCTCCATCAGCACCACCACCGGCAGGACGACCTCGTGCTCGGCGAAGCGGCCCAGGCAGGCGGGATCGGCCAGCAGCACGGAGGTGTCGAGCACGTGGGTGCGCGGGCGCGGCGAGGCAGGGGTCAGATCGGGCACGGGCCCTCCCGTCGGTGTGTGGGCGTCGATGGCGTCGACGGAGGACTGGAGCCCCCGCCGACGGGGATGGTCGGTCACCGCCGCCCATGCAACACCCCCCGCCCCCCGCCGCGGCGGATGGTGGGCCCCGCCGGGGCGGAGTTCATCCCGCCGTCACGCTCCCGTCTCACGGCTGACGGGGACGGCTCACCGGGGGTCGTCGCGACCCGCCGGGAACGTTCCGGCCCCCCGTCCGCTCTCACCGGTACATCCGCCCCCACGGATCACAGGAGCTCAGCATGAGCGACCTCAACGGAGACGGCTTCATCGTCGCGGTGGACACCGACGGCGACGGCTACCTCGACACCTACGACACCGACGCCGACGGCATCGCCGACACCTTCGACCTGGACGGGGACGGCTTCGTCGACGCCACCGACCACAACGCCGACGGCCTCGCCGACGGGACGTCCGGCTTCGACGCGACGGACCCCAGCGGCGTGGGCACCTCGGCCGGCTACGACCTCGACGGCGACGGCCTCTTCGACGGCTACGACGTCGACGGGGACGGCTGGATCGACACCGCCGCCGGCGCGGCGGGCGCCACCGGGGCGGTCGACCTCGACGGCGACGGGCTGGTCGACGGCAACCCCAGCTCCTTCATCAGCGACGACGACCAGTACTACAGCCAGGCCGAGCAGGCCCAGGGCTACAGCGCCAGCGACACCAGCTTCATCGAGCCCGCCGACGCCGCCGGCAGCTCGAGCCTGATCAGCGACTACCAGGACCCTGGCCTCTGACCACCCGGTCGGTGCACCCTGGTGCGGTGGGTGCACCGACCGAGGCCCGGGCCTCCGACGCCGTCGCCGTGGGCCCCTCGCCCATCGACGGCACCGGCGCCTTCGCGGCCCGGCCCATCGACCGCGGTGAGGTCGTCGGCCGGCTCGGCGGGCGGGTCGTGACGACGGCGGAGCTGGACGGTCTCCTGGCCGCCCGGGCCGCCGATCACGGGCTGCCCTACGTCGACACCGTCACCGTCGGGCCCGACGCCCACCTCGTGCTCCCGCCCGGGACCGCGCTCCACCACGTCAACCACGCCTGCGAGCCGAACCTGGCCCTGGTCGATCGGGACCTCGTCGCACTGCGAGCCATCGCCCCGGGTGAGGAGCTGACGACGGACTACGAGACCTTCTCCGGCGCGCCCGGCTTCGCCCTCGACTGCCGGTGCGGAGCCGCCCGCTGCCGGGGTCGGCTGGGTCGCGGCTAGGCCTCGGCGACGGCGCGGATCCGAGCCGCGGTGGCGGCCATGTGGTCGTCGCCGTCGTAGCGGGTCCGGGGCCAGAAGAACCCCTTCAGCCCGTCGCCCTTGGTGCGGGGCACGACGTGGACGTGGAGGTGGGGGACGCTCTGGCTCACCCGGTTGTTCGTGGCCACGAAGGTGCCCTTGGCGCCCATCGCCTCCTCGACGGCACCGGCCAGCAGCCGGGCCCGGGCGAAGAGCGGCTCCACCTGCTCGGGTGGGAGGTCGGTCAGCGTCTCGTGGTGCTCGCGGGGCACGAGGAGGACGTGGCCGTCGAAGAGGGGGCGGACGTCGAGGAAGGCCAGACAGTGGTCGTCGTCCAGCACGACGTGGGCCGGCGACTCGCCGGCGACGATGGCGCAGAAGACGCAGGGCTTGGCGGCCATCAGCGGGCCCGGCCCAGCGAGTCGAGCAGGCGGTCGACGTCCTCGTCGGTGTTGAACCGGTGCGCCGAGACCCGGACCGAGGTGCCCCGGACGCTGACGTGGACCCGGTCCTCGGCCAGGTGCGACGCCAGCGCCGCCGGCTCCAGGCCGGTGCCGGCCAGGCCCAGGCCGATCAGGTGGGGCGAGCGGTGCTCGGCCGGTGGGACGGTGAACCCGAGGGCGGCGGCGCCGGCGGCGATGCGGTCGGTCAGCGCCCGCCCGTGGGTGGCGGTGGCGGCCGGGTCCCAGTCCTGGACGAGCTGCAGGCCGGCCAGGGCCACGCCGATCAGGTTGTGCTGCGAGCCCTCGCCCATGTCGTAGCGGCGGGCGCCGGGGCGGTAGGCGTCCGACGGCGTGGTCAGGCTGGCGAAGTCCTCGGCCCCGGCCCGCCCGATCCAGCTGTGCTCCAGCGGCCGGCCCTCCCGCCAGCGGGGGGCGAACCAGGCGAAGCCGAGCGAGTAGGGCCCGAGCAGCCACTTGTAGGTGGCGCCGGCGACGACGTCGGGCTCGACGGAGGGATCGAAGGGCACGGCGCCCAGCGACTGGGCCACGTCGACGGCGAGGGCGGCGCCGACCGATCGGGTCGCGGCCCGCAACGCCGGCAGGTCGAAGGGGGCGCCGTCGGTCCAGTGGTTCGCCGGCACCGACACCAGGGCGACCCGGTCGCCGAGCCGCTCGACCTCGGCCAGCACCGGGCCGCAGCGGTCGGGGCCGTCGGGCGGGACCCGCACCACGGTGGCCCCGGCCCGGTCGGCGGCGTCGGTCCACGGCAGCAGGGCGGACGGGAACTCGTCGGCCGGCACCAGCACGACCTGCCCGGCCGCCAGCGGGAGGTTGGCGGCGAAGGTCGACAGCCCGTAGCTGACCGCCGGGGTGATGGCCACGCCGTCGGCGTCGAGCCCCAGGAGGTCGGCCACCAGGCCCCGGTACGTCTCGACCGGCACGAAGAAGTCCTCGCCGACGATCGTCCACGGCCGGGCCTTGCGGTCGAGCCCGGACCAGCCCGCCTCGACGGCCGTCCGGGGCAGCGGCCCCATGTAGGCGGTGTTCAGGTAGGTCACGTCCCGCGGCAGGTGGAACGCGCTGCGGGGATCGCCGTGGACCTCGGGCATCGGTCGATCATGGCAGGGCCGCCGGGCTGCGGGGCGGGCCTCTACGCTCGGGCCCGCCATGCGCGTCTTCATCAGCTGGTCCAAGCCCCGGTCGCGGGCCATCGCGCTGGCCCTGCACGGCTGGCTCCCGCTCGTCCTCCAGGCGTCGAAGCCGTGGATGTCCGACGAGATCGAGGAGGGGACCCGCTCGCTCCCGACGATCGACCGCTCGCTGGCCACCTCGGCCTACGGGATCGTCGTGGTCACGCCGGAGAACCAGCACGAGCGCTGGCTCAACTTCGAGGTGGGCTGGCTGGCGAGCCGGATCGAGCAGGAGGACGGGGTCGGCCGCCCGGTCGTCCCGCTGCTGTTCGACATGGCGATCGCCGACCTCCGGTACCCGATGGCCCAGTTCCAAGCGGTCGAGTACGGCCAGGAGAAGGTCGCCGGGCTGGTGCGGGCCATGAACGCCCGGCTGGCCGAGCCGCTCGCCGACGCCGTGGTCACCGAGGCGGTGGCGGCGTACCTGCCCCGCCTGGCCGAGGCCGTCGACGCCGCCCTCGCCCTCGACCACGAGCCCCCGCCCGCCCCGGCGGACAGCTCGCAGGACCTCCTCCGCGAGGTGGTGGCCCAGTCCCGGGACATGGTGCGCGACCTCGCCGACCTCCGGCGGCTGGTCGAGCGGCAGGCTGCCGGTCGATACGAGACGATGCTGCACCGCACGCCCTCGCCCCAGGCCGAGTCGTCCATCCTGCTGGCCGACGGGGGACGCGTCGGGATCGGTCGGGCCCAACGGGACGCGCTGGAGAGGGTGGAGGCCGCCATCCCCACCGACGTCTGGTGGCGGGTCGCCGCCGGCGCCGACGGGTTGCTGGAGGTGCAGCTCGAGGAGGCGCTCACCGGTCGCGACCTCGCCCGGGTGATGGCCGCCGTCGATCCCGGGTTCGTGCGCGTCGTCTTCCCGGACGCCGAGGCGGGCTGAGCCGTGGGGCTGCGTGATCGTCTCTTCGCCCGGGTGTACGACCGGGTGCTGGCACCGCTGGAGGAGGCGGGGCTGCAGGCGTGGCGGGCCGAGCTGCTCGCCGGGCTGAGCGGCACGGTCGTCGAGATCGGGGCCGGCACCGGCGCCAACCTGGCCCACTACCCGGGGACGGTCGAGCGGCTGGTGCTGACCGAGCCCGAGCCGCTGATGCTGGACCGGCTGCGGGACCGGCTCGACCGGGTGGCCGACGGCGTCGACGCCAGCGCGCGGCAGGCCCCGGCGACCGCCCTCCCGCTGGCCGACGGAGAGGCAGACGCGGTGGTCACCACCCTCGTCCTCTGCACCGTCCCCGAGCCGGACGCGGTGCTGGCCGAGATCCGGCGCGTCCTGCGGCCCGGCGGGAGCCTCGTCTTCCTCGAGCACGTGGCCGACGAGCGGCCGGCCCGGCTGCGCCGCCAGCGCCGGTTCGACGTGGTGTGGCCGCACGTCGCCGGCGGCTGCCGGCTGACCCGGCGCACCGAGGAGACCATCGCCGGCGCCGGCTTCACCATCGAGGCGATCACCCGGGAGAGCGCCCGCAAGGCGCCCAAGGTGATCCGCCCGATGATCAGGGGGACGGCCGTCAGGCCGACGTGATCAGGCCGGCGTGAGCACCGGGATCGGGCCGGTGTCGGCGCCGAGGTCGAGGGCGACCAGCTCGACGACGGCGACGGTGGCGTCGTCCCGGGTGCCGGCGGCCACGGCGGCGTCGACGACGGCCTCCGCTCCGGCGGCGGCCAGGGTGGCGATCGCCTCGGGCGGCACGACGCCGTGGACGCCGTCGCTGCACAGCACGAGGAGGTCGCCGGGACGGACCGCGAAGGTGCACAGGTCGACGTCGACCCGGGGCTGGGTGCCGACCGCCCGGGTCAGGACGTGGCGGCGGTGGCGGGCCTCGGCCGGGTCCGAGCCCATCTCGAGCAGCAGCGCCTCCCACGTGTGGTCGGTGGTGACCACCTCGGCCAGGCCGTCGCGCACCCGGTAGAGCCGGCTGTCGCCGACCGAGGCGACGACCACGTTGGCCGCCTCGGGGTCGGGCAGGTCGACGAGCACGACGGTGGTGCCCATGCCGGTCAGGTCCTCGGCCGCGGCCCGCTCCCGGATCCGGGCGTTGGCCCGGAGGATCGCCCGGCGGGGGTGCTCCAGACGGCCGCCCCGCCGCTCCAGCACGGTGTCGACGGCGATCCGCGAGGCCAGCTCGCCGCCCCGCTTCCCGCCCATGCCGTCGGCCAGGGCGACACGGCGCGGGCCGGTGGCGACCCGGTCCTGGTTGGTGGACCGCCCCGACCCGGTGCGGCTGGCGGTGGTGGTGCGAAGGGTGTGCATGGCGTACCTCCGTCCTCTGATCGGACGGTACGGCGCACCCCTGAGAACCCGCTGGGAGTCGGCCGGGGACCCGGCCCCGACGTCAGCCCCCTCTCGGCCGGCTCAGCCCACGACGCCGTCGGCGCGGAGGGCGGCGATGGCATCGTCGTCGAGGCCGAGCTCGGCGGCCAGGACGGCGTCGGTGTGCTCGCCCAGCCACGGCACCCGGGTCTCGGGCCCCTCGGCCACACCGCTGATCTTCACCGGGTTGCCGGGCACGAGGACGGGCTGCTCGACGCCGTCGGTGCGGGGCACCTCGACGAGCATGTTGCGGGCGGCGACGTGGGGGTCGGCCACGACCTGCTCGTCCGAGAGGCAGGGGCCCGACGCCACGCCCACCGCGCCGAGGGCCCGGGCCGCTTCCATCGACGTCTTGTCGGCGGCCCAGGACTCGATCCCCTCGCGCAGCACGTCGAGGTGGTCGATCCAGCCCTGCCGGGTGGCGAAGCGCTCGTCGGCGGCCCACTCGGGGTGCCCGATCGCCTCGACCAGCTTGGCGAACTGGTGCTCCCGGCCGACCTGGACGATGAACCAGCCGTCGGAGGCGGCGAAGCCGTGCATCAGCAGCGGGCCGAGGTCGCCGCCGCGGAGCCCCATCGACCAGAAGTTGGTGACGATGTCGGTCATGGCGACCATGGCGTCGAGCATGGCCACGTCGACGTGGCTGCCGAGCCCCGTCCGGTCCCGGTGGCGGAGGGCGGCGAGCAGGCCGATCACGCCGAACAGGGCGGTGCCGATGTCGCCGAGGGCGCCGACGGGGGCCACGACGGGAGGGTCGTCGCCCTGGCGCTTCATCTCGTAGATGCCGGACATGGCCTCGACGATCGGGGCGAAGGCGGGCATGTCGCCGTAGGGCGAGCCGCTGTTCCCGAAGCCGCTGACGCTCAGGTAGACGACGCCCGGGTGCACGGCGGCGACGTCGTCGTAGGCCAGGCCGAGGCGGGCGAGGGCGCCGCCCTTGAAGTTCTCGGCCACCACGTCGAAGCGGGGGGCCAGGTCGAGGATCAGCTGCCGGCCCCGCTCGGACTTCAGGTCGACGCACATCGAGCGCTTGCCCAGGTTGGTGCGCAGGAAGGTGGCGCCGACCCGCCGGCCCTCGGGGTCGGTCATGGCCGGCAGCGACCCCCGCCCCTGGTCGCCGGTGCCGATCGCCTCGACCTTGACCACCTCGGCCCCCAGCCGGGCGAGCAGCTGGGTGGCCCAAGGGAGGGCCTGCATCTGCTCGAGGGCGAGGATGCGCACGCCGTCGAGAGGCCGCCCGTTGGGGAGGGCGTCCGGGTTCACCACGTCACCGAGCTTCACGGGCGGGACCGTAGCCGTCGGATCTGACGGGTCGTCAGGTGGGCTGCCGGGTCACTCCCGGACCGTCGGCGAGTCGGGCTCGTCGGGCGCCCGCCGGACGCGGATGTTCCACGAGCCCATCATGGCCACGAGGGTGAGGGCGACGATGCCGACCGCCCAGTAGAAGGCGGCCAGGTCGACCAGCGAGCCGGACGGTGGCGTGCCCGGCAGGGCGTTGCGCAGCGGGGGCAGGGCGAAGAGGACGCCGATCAGGAACCCCATGCCCCAGCCGGGTGAGGCGATGCCGTGGACGACCGTCGTCCAGGCCACCGATGCCGAGGCGATGGCCAGCAGCCAGCACACCAGGACGAAGAACCCGGCCCAGCCGACCACCGTCGCCCGCCGGGCCACCCGCACGTCCATCGAGGCCGAGGTGTCCGACGTGCGGTCGTCGACCACGTCGAGGGTGAAGCCGGGGTCGTTCGACCGGAGCGAGAAGCGGAGGGGGATCGGCTGGTCCGGGTCGCCGCCGCGCTGGGCCACGAGCAGCACGTTCGCCCTGTAGCGGTCGAGCGGGTAGCGGGTGGCCCGGGAGTCGGTCAGCCCGGTGGTCACCGTGATCGTGCCCGGGGGCTGGCCGGCGGGGAGCATGCGGACGTTCTGGCCGTTGACGTCGTTGACGACGAGGGCCACGTCCTCGGTGAGGGCCCCGGTGTCGTCGAAGAGGTCGGTGTCGCCGGCCGCCGGGTTCTCCTGCAGGGCGATCCGGAGGGACATCTCACCGGAGATCGGGTCGATGGCGCGGACCGAGCCGGCGGCGTCGATGACCGACGGGCGATCCGGGTCGAGCGGCACGACCGGCGCCGGCTCGGCCGGGACGAGGAGGAGGGCCACCGCCGTGCCGAGGAGCGGCCCGAGCACGCCCAGGACCACGGCGACCAGCCCGACCCGGCGGGCCCGGCGCTTGGACCACGGGGCCACGAAGGCCTGGCGGGCCCGCTCGGATCGTCGACGGCGGGTCAGGTCGACGGACGGCTGGTGGGTCGTGCTCGGCGATACCACGATCGGTCCTCCTACCCGCACGCTCCGTGTCCGACCCTTGTCGTCCGTCACCTTTCCGTGTGCGGGTTGCGTCGTTTGCGGCGTCAACGCGCACACAGAACGGATCTGACGGGTCGTCAGGTTTGGCCGTAGGCTCGATCCATGACCACGGGATCGCGCGGCATCGTCGCCCTCGGCGCCCACCTGCCGCACCGCCGGCTCGACCGCTCGACCATCGCCGCGGTGGCCGGCGGGGGCGGCGGCAAGGGCACCCGGACCGTCGCCGGCTACGACGAGGACGCCACCACGCTGGCCGTCGAGGCGGCCCGCTCGGTGCTGCGAGGCGCCACCACGCCGCCGACGAGCCTGTGGTTCGCCACCACCACGCCGACCTACGCCGACAAGACCAACGCGACGGCCATCCACGCCGCCCTGCGGCTGCCGGCCGACACCCTCGCCGCCGATCTCGGCGGGGCGGCCCGGTCGTCGGTCGCCGCCCTCCTGGCCGCCCTGGGCGGCGCCGGCCCGACGCTCGTCGTCACCGGCGACGTGCGCCCCGGGTTGCCCGGATCGCCCGACGAGGCGGCCGGGGCCGATGCCGCCGCCGCCGTGCTGGTCGGCGCCGGGTCGGACGAGGCCCCCGTCATCGCCGAGCTGGTCGGCCGGGCCAGCCGCACCGAGGAGTTCCTCGACCGCTGGCGCACGCCGGGCGACACCCGGACCCGGCAGTGGGAGGAGCGCTTCGGCGAGAAGCGGTACGTCCCGCTGGGCACCGCCGCCTTCGCCGCTGCCCTGGCCGATGCCGGCGTGGCCGCCGACGAGGTCGCGACGGTCGTCATCGCCTCGCCTCACGCCCGGGCGGCCAAGGCCGTCGTCCGGGGTCTCGGCGTGGGCAAGGAGGCGGTCGGCGACGACCTGGCCGCCACCGTCGGCAACCCCGGTGCGACGCAGCCCCTGCTGCTGCTGGCCTCCGCCCTGGAGACGGCGAGCCCAGGCGCCGTCGTGGTCCTCCTCTCGCTGGCCGACGGGGCCGACGCCCTCGTGTTCCGGGCCACCGACGCCATCGCGTCGTACGAGCCGGCCCGGCCGGTCGCCGACCAGGTCGCCGCCGGGGCCGCCCTGCCGTACGCCACCTACCTGCGCTGGCGGGGCCTGCTCCCCACCGAGCCGCCCCGCCGGCCCGAGCCAGCCCGGCCCAGCGCCTCGGCCGCCGCCCGCAGCGGCGACTGGAAGTTCGGCTTCGTGGCCTCGGAGGACCGCAGCAGCGGCGCCGTCCACATGCCGCCGGCCCGGGCCGCCATGCACGGCGGGCCGATCGACGACATGGAGGCCCGGCCCATGGCCGACGCCGCCGGCACCGTCGTCACCTCCACCATCGACCGCCTGGCCTACTCGCCCAGCCCGCCGATCGTCTTCGCCGTGGTCGACTTCGACGGCGGCGGCCGGCTGCCGGTCGAGCTGACCGACTGCGACGCCGACGAGATCGGCATCGGCGTCCGGGTCGAGATGACGTTCCGCCGGCTCTTCACGGCCGATGGGATCGCCAACTACTTCTGGAAGGCCCGTCCGCTGCGGGCCGCGGACGGGAGCGTCGTCACGGCCGCTTCCGAGAAGGCCTCGTAGGAGAACGCCATGGGATCGCACGGCATCCGCGACCGGGTCGCCATCGTCGGCATGGGCTGCACGCCCTTCGCCGAGCACTTCGACAAGGGCCTCGACGACCTGATGGTCGAGGCCACCACCGAGGCCCTCGGCAGCGCCGGCATCGAGCGCTCCGACGCCGACGCCTGGTGGGTCGGCACCGCCCAGTCGGGCATGAGCGGGATCATGCTGGCCAAGGCCCTCCAGCTCGAGGGCAAGCCGGTCACCCGGGTCGAGAACATGTGCGCCACCGGCTCCGAGGCGCTGCGCCAGGCCTCCTACGCGGTGGCGTCGGGGGCCTACGACCTGGCCGTCGCCGTCGGCGTCGAGAAGGTCAAGGACTCCGGCTACCAGGGGCTCAACGCCTTCCCGATCCCCACCGACGGCACCAACCGCACGCTCACCGCGGCCGCCATGTTCTCCATGGTGCTGCCCGCCTACGCCGAACGCTACGGCGTCGACCCCGACCAGCTCCGGCGGGTCGTCGCCCGCATCGCCAGCAAGAACCACGCCAACGGGGCGAAGAACCCCAAGGCCCAGTTCCGCAAGGAGATGTCGGTCGACGCGATCTGCAACATGCCGGCCGTGGCCGGCCAGCTCGGCGTGTTCGACTGCGCCGGCGTGGCCGACGGAGCCGCTGCCGCCGTGGTCTGCCGGGCCGAGGACGCCCACCGCTACACCGACGCGCCGCTGTTCATCAAGGCGCTGTCGCTGGTGGCCGGGAACGGGTCGGGCCTGATCGACCCGGCCTACGACTACACGACCTTCCCCGAGATCGCCGCCGCCGGGGCCGACGCCTACCGGCAGGCCGGTGTCACCGACCCCCGGGCCGAGCTGGCCCTGGCCGAGGTGCACGACTGCTTCACCCCGACCGAGCTCGTCTTGATGGAGGACCTCGGGTTCTCGGGCCGCGGCCAGGCCTGGAAGGACTGCGAGGCCGGGGTGTTCGACATCGACGGCGAGCTGCCGGTCAACCCCGACGGGGGCCTCAAGTCCTTCGGCCACCCGGTGGGGGCCAGCGGCCTGCGGATGATGTACGAGGCGTGGCTGCAGCTGCGGTCGCAGGCCCCGCCCGAGCGCCAGGTCGCCACCGTGGCCGCCGGCCGGAACCTGGCCCTCACCCACAACCTGGGTGGCTACCCGGGCGAGATGGTCAGCTTCGTCGGCATCGTCGGCACCGAGCCCAGCGCCTAGGTCCCGAGCTGCCGCCGCCGGCGGCCGAGGACCGGATGCTCCTAGCCGGCGAGGAGGTCCTGCTCGGCGGGGTGGGCGTCGATGTACTGGGCGACGTACCAGCAGAGGGGCGACACCTTCAGGTCGGCAGCCCGGGCATCGGCCAGGGCCCGCTCGACGAGGCGGGCGGCCAGCCCCTGGCCGCGGAAGCGGGGGTCGACGACGGTGTGGGGGAGGACC
>JBQGCF010000417.1:0-1587 GCA_052038315.1 Iamia sp. | reverse complement strand
ACGAGGGCGTGGCGGCCGGCGGCCTCGGCCCGGGCCACGGCCTCCTCTGGCAGGCCCCGGATGTCGGGCCCCTCCGTCGGGGCCTGGAGGGCCTCGGCGACCAGGGCGCGGAGGTCGAGGTCCTGGGTGGCGAAGTCAAAGCCGAGACCGGCGCGGGCCAGCACGACGGCCTCGACGGCGGCGGCGAGCAGCGCGGGGTCGCCCGCCTCCCGCGCCGCGGCGGTGGCCTCGGCGGCGGCGTCCCGCCCGGCCTCCCGGTCGCCCAGGGCGCGCAGGGCGTCGGCCCGGGCCACCAGGGCCCGGCAGCGGAGGGCAGGGTCGGTGGCGCCGCCGAGGTCGAGGGCCCGGCCGGCCCAGGTCACGGTGGTCTCGTAGGCGAACAGCGAGAGGGCCTCCCGCGCCGCCGCCTCGGCCACGTCGAGGTGGACGGCCCGGCGGCGCATCGGGCTGAGCCGGTCGGCCACGACCTGGCGGACGAGGGCGTGGCGGAAGGCGGTGCTCCCGGGCCCGTCGTCGTCGGCGAGGAGGCCGGCGGCGTGGGCCGCGTCGAGGGCGTCGATCACGGCGTCGGCGTCGAGCCCGGCGGCCCGGGCCAGCACCGGGAAGGGGACATCGCCGGCCACCGCGGCGAGGGCCAGGACGTGGGCGGCGTCGGCGCCGAGGGCGTCCAGCCGGGAGGCGAGCACGTCCCGGACGCTGTCGGGCACCCGGCCGCCCTCGCCGTGCTCGGCCAGCTCGGTCACGAAGAAGGGGTTCCCGTGGGTGGTGGCGACGATGTCGTCGACCTCGTCGGGCGAGGCGGCCCGGCCGGTGGCGCGCAGCAGCTCGCCCACCTCGTCGGGGTCGAGCCCGCCGAGGGTGATGCGGTCGAGGCGGTGGTCGCGCTGGAGGTCGGCGACGAGGCTGCCGAGCGGGACGTTGTCGGCCGCCGGCCGGCGCAGGGTGGCCAGCACGAGCAGCCGCCCCGGGCGCTGGTGCTGGACGACGTGCTGGACCATGCGCAGCGTCGGGGCGTCGGCCCACTGCACGTCGTCGAGGACGAGGAGGATCGGGGCGGCCCGGGACTCGACGGCGAAGAGGTCGGACACGGCCTCGAAGAGGCGGTACCGGTCGGCTCCGTCGTCGGCGTCGTCGGCGGCATCGGTCGGAGCCGGCTCGATCCCGGAGGCGGCGTCGATGAAGGGGCGCAGCGAGCGCAGCCCGGGCCGGGAGGCGAGGAGGTCGTCCCGGATGCCGTCGGGGATGTCCTCCAGCGCCGTGCGCAGGGCCTCGACCATGGCGCCGTAGGGGAGGATCGACTCCTCGGCCGACCGGCCCCAGAGCACGATCGCCCCCTCCTCGTGGGCGGTCACGGCCACCTGGGCGGCCAGCCGGGACTTGCCCACGCCGGCCTCGCCCTCGACCAGCACGACGCTGCGGTGGCCACCGACGACGTCGTCCCAGGCGGCCCGGATGGCGGCCACCGCGTCGGCCCGGCCCACGAAGGGGCGGCGGGCGTGGCGACGCACCGCGGCCGGGAGCGGCGGGGTGCCGGCGGCGGCCGCGGCCACGGGCCGGCGCCGGGCCGGGGCAGGAGCCGGATCGGCG
>JBQGCF010000416.1:0-7168 GCA_052038315.1 Iamia sp. | reverse complement strand
CTCGCCGGCCCACGCCGGTGCCGGCGGCCGGGCCAACCTCGGTGCCGCGGCCACCGCCCTGGGCGGGGCGGCGCGCGGCGGCGGTCGTGGCGACCGGGCCAGCCGGGCGTCCGGCGGTGGCGCCGGCGGTGGCGGTGGCGGGGGCGGCGGCCAGGGGCCGACGCAGAACCCGACGTCGGTCACGCCCGACGACGCCGGCGGGCTGGCCGGCACCGGTGCGACCGGTGCGCCGGCGGGCCAGCCGGCGACGGCGGTGCCCGGCCCGGCCAGCGCCACCCAGGGGTGGGGCGGGGCGGGCTCGTCGACCACGACCTCCGACGCCGCCGCCGGGAGGACCGGCGGTGGCGGGGGCGGCGGTGGCCACGCCGGCGGTGGCGGGGGCGCCGGCCCGACGACCGAGAGCAGCTGCTTCGGTGCCGCCGTCAACGGCGGTGGCGGCGGCGGGGCCGGGTCGTCCTGGGTCCGCAGCACGGTCACCGATCCGGCTCTCGTCCCGGTCACCTCGGGCTCGAGCGGCTGCGGCGGCGACATCCTCGCCGCCAACGCCGGCTGGGGTGGCGTCGGCGGTCCGGGCTGCACCGGGTCGGTCCAGGTCGTCTGGACCACCAACCGGCCGCCCGCCGGCGCCGACGCGTCCCACCCCGTGGAGCGGGGCGTGCCCCGGACCTTCGGGCTGGCGGCATCCGACCTCGACGGGGACACCCCGGTGACCTGCGAGGTCCTGGAGCTCCCCCGGATGGGGACGCTCACGGGCACCGGCTGCGAGCGGACGTACACGGCCGGCGCCATCGGCCTCGACGGCCTCACCTCCCGGGTGCGCGACGCGGCCGGCGCGCTGAGCGCCACCTACACGGTCACCTTCGACGCCTGGTCGTCCCAGGACCTGCCGCCGACCTCGGAGGACCAGACCCTGACGGTCGCGCCCGGGTCGCTGACCGCCATCACCCTCGGCGGCTCGGACCCCGACGGCCAGCCCTCCACCTGCTTCGTCGTCACGCAGCCGGCGCGGGGGACGCTCTCGGGCAGCGGGTGCACCCGCACCTACCGGGCCCCGACGACCACCGGCACGTACACGTTCGGCTACGAGCGCTACGACGGCACCCGCTACTCGCCGGTGGCCACCATCACGCTGATCGTGGCGTCCGGTGGCCCGGCCCCGGACCTGGCCGTGACCTCGTCCCACCCCGGCCCGTTCGACGAGGGCGGCCAGGGCGTCTACACGGTCACCGTGACCAACGTGGGCGCCGGCCCGACGACCGGCACGGTCCGCGTCGTGGACACCCTCCCGCCCGGCCTCACCTTCGTCTCGACCGACGGGTGGGAGAGCGGGCGGTTCGACTGCTGGACCCAGCAGTCGGGCACGGTCGTCAACTGCGACCGGTTCGAGGCCCTCGCCCCGGGGGCCAGCGCCGGCTACACGATCACGGTGCAGGTCGCCGTCGGCGCCATGGCGAGCAAGAACGTCGTCACCGTGACGACCCCCGGCGACGCCGCGGCCGGCAACGACACCGCCACCGACGGCACGGCCATCAACCACCGGCCCACCGCCGGACCGGTCTCGGGCGAGACCGGGTACGGGACGGCGGCCGCCGTCGCCCTGGCCGGCGCCGACCCCGACGGCGGCCCGCTGGCGTACGCGGTCACGCCGCCGATGCACGGCTCGCTGACGGGCACCGCCCCGCAGCTCACCTACCACCCCGCGGCCGGCTTCTCCGGCGAGGACCGCTTCACCTACACCGTCACCGACAGCCGCGGCCTGGTGTCGGCGGCGGCGACCGTCACGGTCACCGTCGTCGACGGCGGCCTCCGCGGGGTGGTCACCTCCGACACGACCGGGGCCCGCCTGCCCGGCATCGTCGTGCAGCTGGAGCAGGTCGGCGCCGGCCCCACGTCGTGGACGACGACCACCGGCGCCGACGGCAGCTACCGGATGAGCCCGGACGTGTCCCCCGGGGCGTACCGGGTGCACTTCCGCGACCCGAGCCAGGACCACGCCGACGAGTGGCTGGACGTCACCGTCGCCCAGGGCAGCCCGGTCGTCGCCGACGCCGGGCTGGCCGAGGGCGCCGAGTACACGGCGTCGTTCGGCGGCACCGGCGCCCTCACCGTCTCGCTCTACGACGCGGCGCCGTCGGGGGCGAGCCCCTACCGCACCATCACCGGCGCGGTGGGCGAGGCCACCTTCCGCGGCCTGCCCGCCGGCACCTACTACGCCTCGGTCACCGACCCGACCGGGAAGCTGGTGACGCGGTGGTCCGGGAACCAGACCGACCGGACCCGGGCCGTGGGCCGCGCCCTCGACCCCGGCGGGACCCGGACCGAGGGCTTCGCCATGGTGGCGCCGGGCTCGCTGGCGGGCACGGTCGTCGACGCCGACGGCCCGGTCGAGGGGATCACCGTCCAGGCCTACTCGGCCACCACCGGCGTCTTCGTGCGCTCGGCCAAGACCGACGCCCAGGGCCAGTACGTCGTGCGCAGCCTGCCGCCGGGTCCGTACAAGGTCGTGTTCCGCGACGCATCGGGCGCCCACCCCGTCACCTGGCACGGCGGGGCCGAGGTCATCGGGTCGGCGGCGGCGGTCACCATGCCGACCGGCGCCGCCCTCACCGTCGACGCCGAGCTACCGCTGATGGCTGTGCTGGAGGGCACCGTCACCGGGGGCTGGGGCGGCACCACGCCGCTGGCCGGGGCCAAGGTCACCCTGTACCGCAACGGCGCCGCCCACGGCACCGCCACCGTCGACCCCACCGGGCGCTACCGCGCGACCGGGTTGCCGGCCGGCGACTACGTCCTGCTCTTCACCGCCACCGGGCACCGGACGGAGTACCACCTCGACGCCTACCGCCGCGCCGATGCGACGGTGGTGGTCGTCGACGCCGGTAGCGTCCAGGGCATCGACGCCACCCTCACCCCCACCTAGGCCGCGGTGGCCGCGGGCGACGCGCCGTACCTCGCCGTCATCCCGGCGCGCGGGGGGAGCAAGGGGATCCCGGGCAAGAACGGCCGGATCGTCGCCGGGCGCAGCCTCCTCGGCTGGTCGGTGGCCCACGCCCTCGCCAGCCGGAGCATCGACCGGGTCGTCGTCAGCACCGATGACGAGGACCTGGCCGCCCTGGCCCGCGACGCCGGGGCCGAGGTGCCCTTCCTGCGCCCGGCCGAGCTGGCCACCGACGACGCCCCGACCGAGCCGGCCCTGGTCCACGCGGTCGAGCAGCTGGCCGCCACCGGCTACCGGCCCGCCGCCGTGGTGCTGCTCCAGCCCACCTCGCCGGTGCGGCTGCCGGGCCGGATCGACCGGGCGGTGGCCCAGTACGAGGCCGAGGGGGCCGACTCGCTGGTCGGCGTGACCGAGATCCACCCCTTCACCTGGTGGTCGACCCCGGACGGCGCCGCCGCGAGCTACGACCCGCAGCGGCGGCCCCGGCGCCAGGACCTGGCCCCCGAGGACCGTCGCTTCGTGGAGAACGGCTCGATCTACATCACCGCCACCGACCTGCTCCTCGGCACCGGCTGCCGGCTGGGCGGGACGGTGGCCTTGCACGAGATGGACCCGGTGGAGAGCATCGACGTGGACGACGAGACCCACCTCGCCGTCGTCGACGCCCTGCTGCGGGCGCTCCCGGCCGAGGAGGCCTCACCGTGATCATCACGAGCGACGCGCGCCGCTTCGCGGTGCTCTCCGACGACACCGTCATGGCGGCCCTCGGCAAGATCCAGGAGAACCGCCACCGCACCGTGTTCTGCGTCAGCGCCCACGGGGTCCTCGAGGGGGTGGCCACCGACGGCGACGTCCGCCGCTGGCTGATCAGCACCCCCGAGCTCGACCTGCAGACCAGCATCGGGTCGGTCGCCAACCGCGACCCGGTGACGGCGTCGGCCGACCTCGACCCGGCCGACGTCCACGCCCTGCTCGTCCCGCCGATCGAGGTCCTGCCCCTCGTCGACGACCGGGGCCGGCTGGTGGCGGTGGCCGTCCGGGACTCCGACGAGATCGTGATCGGGTCGATGAGGATCGGCGAGGGCCACCCCTGCGCCACCATCGCCGAGATCGGCATCAACCACAACGGCAGCGTCGACGAGGCGCGCCGGCTGGTCGACGCGGCGGCGGCCGCCGGGGCCGACTGCGCCAAGTTCCAGCTGCGGGACATGGGCAGCCTCTACCGCGCCGGCACCGGGTCGAGCGACGTCCGGGAGGACCTCGGCGCCCAGTACACGATGCAGCTGCTCGAGCGGTTCAACCTCGACGCCGACCAGCTGGCCGTCGTGTTCGACCACTGCCGCGAGGTCGGCATCACCCCGCTGTGCACCCCGTGGGACGAGCGCAGCGTCGACGCCCTCGAGGCCTACGGGCTGGAGGGCTACAAGCTGGCCTCGGCCGACCTGACCAACCACGGCCTGATCGGCCACATCGGCCGCACGGGCAAGCCGCTGATCGTCTCGACCGGGATGTCGGCCGAGGCCGAGATCAAGGAGGCGGTGGGGGTGCTCCGCACCAGCGGGTCGCCCTTCGTCCTGCTCCACTGCAACTCGACCTACCCGGCCCCGTTCAAGGACGTGAACCTGCGCTACATCGAGCGGCTGCGGGCGATCGGCGGCTGCCCGGTCGGCTACTCGGGCCACGAGCGGGGCTGGAGCGTCGCCCTCGCCGCGGTGGCCATGGGCGCGCAGGTCATCGAGAAGCACTTCACCTTCGACCGGGGCCAGGAGGGCGTCGACCACAAGGTCAGCCTGCTGCCCGACGAGTTCGCGGCCATGGTGGCGGCCATCCGCGAGATCGAGGAGGCCCGGGGCGAGGGCGGCGAGCGGCGGCCCACCCAGGGCGAGTCGATGAACCGGGTCACGCTGGCCAAGAGCCTCGTCGCCGCCGTCGACCTGGAGCCGGGCGACGTGATCACCGACGGGGCCGTCGAGGTGCGCAGCCCGGGCCGCGGCCTCCAGCCGAACCGGCGGGCGGAGCTGGTCGGCCAGGTCGCCACCCGCCCGATCGCGGCGGGCGACTTCTTCTACGCCGGCGACCTCCCCACCGGCCGGGCCCAGCCCCGGAAGTACCGCTTCTCCCGCCCGTGGGGCCTGCCGGTGCGCTACCACGACGCCACCACGCTGCCGGCTCGCTCGAACCCCGACTTCCTCGAGTTCCACTTCTCGTACAAGGACCTCGACGAGGACCCCCGGGCCCACCTGTCCGACACCGAGGGCCTCGGCTTCGTCGTGCACAGCCCCGACCTCTTCGCCGGCGACCACATCCTCAACCTGGCCAGCGATGACCCCGAGTACCGGGCCCGCTCCGAGGCCGAGCTGCGGCGCGTCGTCGAGGTGACGCTCGGGCTGCGGGAGCTGTTCCCGACGACGGCCCGGCCCCTCGTGATCGTCAGCCCGGGCGGGTTCAGCTCGGCCGCCCCGCTGCCCCCCGGCGATCGCCCGGCCATGTACGACCGGGTCGCCGAGAGCTTCGCCCGGGTCGCCGACCCCGACGTCGAGATCATCGCCCAGACCCTGCCGCCGTTCCCCTGGTACCTGGGCGGTCAGCTCTACTGCAACCTCTTCGTCGACGCCGAGGACACCGCCGCCTTCGCCACCGGCTCGGGTCACCGCCTGTGCTTCGACGTGTCCCACAGCAAGCTGGCCGCCAACCACCGGCGCCGCCCGTTCTCGGAGGTCGTCGAGCTGCTGGCCCCCCACGCCGCCCACCTCCACCTGGTGGACGCGGCCGGTGTCGACGGCGAGGGCCTCCAGGTCGGCGAGGGCGAGATCGACTGGCCGACCCTGGCCGAGCAGCTGGCCCGTCTCTGCCCCGAGGCCTGGTTCATCCCCGAGATCTGGATGGGCCACAAGGACGCCGGCGAGGGCTTCTGGGTCGCCAACGAGCGCCTCGAGTCCTGGTTCTGAACGAACTCGGGGGAGATCCGGTCGCTCTGGCGGCCTGATCTCCCCCGAGTTCGGACTAGAGGGCGGTCAGCAGGTCGACGTGGGCGGGGACCTGGGGGCGGAGCTCGTCGGCCCGGGCCCGGATGCGGTCCCGGAGGGCGCTCCCGGCGGCGATGGCCTCGACCGCGGCGGCGACGACCTCGTCCTCCCGGCCGGCCAGCCCGGCGGCGGGGAAGGTGGGCCGGTCGGCGGCGATCAGCTCCTGGAAGGCCTCGACCTTGAACGAGTTGCCCGAGATGCCCACGACCGGCGTGCCGCCCAGCGAGGCGAAGATGCTCGGGTGCCAGCGGCCGGTCACGTAGACGGCGGCGTTGGCCACCAGGTCGACGGCCTGGGGGATCGGGAGGGCGGCCCCGACGAAGCCGCACCCCAGCTCGGCGGCCAGCGGGCGCAGGACGCGCTCGTCGACCGGGTCCGAGGCGGTCAGGACCACCGGCACCTCGGCTCGCAGCCCGGTGACGATCGCCCGCAGCGACGCGGTCGGGTCGATCGAGCCGGCGCCGCCGCGCAGGAACGCCGAGCTCCCGCCGACGCACGCGTAGCCCTCCTCCAGGCGGGGCAGCCGGTCGGGGTAGACGCTCATGGCGTCGGGTCGCGAGGCCCATGACCACCAGTCGGGACCCGACGCGGCGCGGTAGGAGAAGGCGGCGTCGGGGACGAGCCGGACCCCGCCCTCGACCAGCGGTGCGCACTCCCGGACGGAGAACGGCTCCCGCACGGTCAGGGCGTCGACCTCGGGCAGCACGGCGGCGGCCAGCGACCGCATGCCGGGGTCGGAGAGCTCGACCGTCTGGTTGACCAGGGCGACCGGGCGCCGGGCCACGTGCCGGCACAGGTGGGCGATCGTCAGGGCCAGGTAGCCCTTGCGCTCGGTGCCGTAGATGGCGCCCTCGCCGTTGATGACCACGGCGTCGGCGGCCTCGATGGTGGCCCGGTGCGGGGCGAACCAGGCGCTCTCCCACACCGCCCGGGCGCCGGCGTCGAGGTCCTCGGCCCGGGTCGGCACCGCCGCCCGGCGCTCGTCGATCCGGTCGACCCGGCGCTGCACGGCGGCGAAGCGGCCCGAGCCCTGCCCGGCCGGCGCCGGCGGCCGGCCGGCGAGGAGGCCGCCCGGGGCGGGGGAGGAGAGCCGGGCGCCCACGCCGCGGGCCACCTGGCCCAGGCGGCGGGTGGCGGGCCCGACGTCGAGGGCACCGCACAGCACGGTGCCGACGATCTCGTGGCCGACGCCGGTGATCAGGTC
>JBQGCF010000415.1:0-14795 GCA_052038315.1 Iamia sp. | reverse complement strand
CCCGTTCCGTGTGCGGGTTCCGGCCACCCAGGTAGGAACCCGCACACGGAACGGCGTGCTCCCTGACCTCGCGCGCCCCAGGAGACCCCCGTGCTCGACGCCGCCATCGCCACCCAGCTGAAGACCCACCTCGCCAAGATCACCGAGCCGATCGAGCTGGCCGCCTCGCTCGACGACGGCCGGAAGTCGGGCGAGCTCGAGGAGCTGCTCCGCGAGATCGCCGACATGTCCGAGCACATCACCCTCGTCCGGGCCGACGACGACGAGCGGCGCCCGTCCTTCGCCATCCGCCGGGTGGGCGCCGACGGCATCGCCGTCCGCTTCGCCGGCATCCCGCTCGGCCACGAGTTCACCTCGCTGGTCCTCGCCCTCCTCCAGGTCGGCGGGCACCCCTCCACGGCCGACGAGGCGCTCCTCCAGCAGGTGCGCGACCTGCCCGGCGAGCTCCACTTCGAGACCTACTTCTCGCTCTCGTGCCAGAACTGCCCCGACGTGGTGCAGGCCCTGAACCTGATGAGCGTGATCAACCCGGGCATCACCCACACCGCCATCGACGGCGCCCTCTTCCAGGACGAGGTCGACAGCCGCAAGGTGATGGCCGTGCCGTCCGTCTTCCTCAACGGCGAGCCCTTCGACCAGGGCCGGATGGACCTGGCCCAGATCGTGGCCAAGCTCGACACCGGCGCCGCCGAGCGGGCCGCGGCCGAGATCGACGCCAAGGACCCCTTCGACGTGCTGGTCGTCGGTGGCGGCCCGGCCGGCGCCGCCGCCGCCGTGTACGCCGCCCGCAAGGGCATCAGCACCGGCGTGGTGGCCGAGCGCTTCGGCGGTCAGGTCCTCGACACCATGGCCATCGAGAACTTCATCTCCGTGCCCCACACCGAGGGGCCCCGCATGGCGGCCGCCCTGGAGGAGCACGTCAAGGACTACGACGTCGACGTGATGAACCTGCAGCGGGCCGTCGGCCTGAAGCCGGCCGACGGCGAGGGCGGGCTGGCGACGGTCACCCTCGAGAGCGGCGCCGCCGTCGAGGCCCGCACCGTCATCCTCGCCACCGGCGCCCGCTGGCGGCAGATGGACGTGCCCGGCGAGGCCGAGTACCGCAACCGGGGCGTGACCTACTGCCCCCACTGCGACGGACCGCTGTTCAAGGGCAAGCGCGTCGCGGTGATCGGCGGCGGCAACTCCGGCGTCGAGGCCGCCATCGACCTGGCCGGCATCGTCGGCCACGTCACCCTGATCGAGTTCGACGACAAGCTCCGCGCCGACGACGTCCTCCAGCGCAAGCTGCGCAGCCTCCCCAACGCCGAGGTGATCCTCAGCGGGCTGAGCACCGAGGTGCTGGGCGACGGCGAGAAGGTCGTCGGCCTGCGCTACACGGACCGCACCACCGACGAGAGCCACGAGCTCGTCCTCGACGGGATCTTCGTGCAGATCGGCCTGCTCCCCAACACCGAGTGGCTGGAGGGCACGGTCGAGCTGTCGGGCCGGGGTGAGATCGTGATCGACGACCGGGGCCAGACCTCGGTGCCGGGCGTGTTCGCCGCCGGCGACAGCACCACGGTGCCGTACAAGCAGATCGTGATCGCCATGGGCGCCGGGTCGATCGCCAGCCTCAGCGCCTTCGACCACCTGATCCGCACGTCCGCCCCGGCCGCTGCGGGCGTCTAGCGTCCCCCGGGTGACGCCGGGCCCCGGATCATGAACCTGCGCGACCTCCGGTACCGCGTCGCCGTCGGCGAGCACCGCCACTTCGGACGGGCCGCCGAAGCCTGCTTCGTCAGCCAGCCGACCCTCTCGACCCAGATCAAGAAGCTGGAGAAGGAGCTCGGCGTCGAGCTGGTCGAGCGGACACCCGGCCACGTGATGCTCACCGCGGTCGGCGAGCGGGTCGTGGCCCGGGCCCGGGTGGTGCTCGACGAGGCCGAGAGCATCCGCTCGCTCGCCCGTCAGGCCCGCGACCCCCGCTCGGGCACGGTGCGGCTCGGCCTCTTCCCCACCCTGGCGCCGTACCTCCTCCCCCACGTGGTGCCGACCCTCCACGAGCGGTTCCCGGATCTGGAGCTGCTGCTCGTCGAGGAGAAGACCGAGATCGTCCTCCAGCAGCTGGCGACCGGCCGGCTCGACGTCGGCATCCTCGCCGTGCCCGTCGACGCCCGGCTCCACCAGGAGGACCTGTTCGAGGAGGACTTCCTCCTCGCCGTCCCCCGGACCCACCCGCTGGCCGAGCTGGAGGAGCCGGTCGACGTCGGCATCCTGGCCGGCACCGACGTCCTGCTCCTGGAGGACGGCCACTGCATGCGGGACCAGGCCCTCTCGGTCTGCCGGCTGACCGGCGCGGCCGAGATGGCCGGCTTCCGGGCGACGAGCCTGGAGACGCTGCGCCAGATGGTGGCCGCCGGCGTCGGCGTCACCCTGCTGCCCGAGCTGGCCGTGCGGCCGCCGGTCCCCGCCTCCGACGGCATCCGCCTGCTGCGCTTCGCCGAGCCGATCCCCCGCCGCCGCATCGCCATGTTCTGGCGGGAGACCAGCGTCTACGGCACCCTCCTGCCCGAGGTCGCCGCCGTCGTCCGCGAGACGATCGCGCCCCTCCTCGGTCCCCCCGTCACCGCCGGCTGAGCTCCGCTACCCGGGCGTCTGTGACACGTCCCCGACGGTGCCGTAGGTCGGGACGCCGGCCGGCTCGTAGACGAGGTGCAGGGTGCCGTTGGGCAGGGTGGCCGACTCGGCCAGGCGGAGGGCGGCGGGCACCGTGCCGGAGCCGAAGACCCGCTTCCCCGGTCCGAGGACGAGCGGGTAGACCCACAGCTCGAGTCGGTCGACCAGGCCGTGGCCGAGCAGCGACTGCACCAGGTCGAGGCTGCCGATGACGCTGATCTCGTCGTGGCGCTCCTTCAGGGCGGCCACTGCGGCGGGCAGGTCACCGGTGAGGAGGCTGCTGCCCGACCACCCCAGCGGCTCGGCGAGCGTGCGGCTGGCGACGTACTTCGGCACCCGGTTGAGGAGCCCGGTGAAGGGCACCTCCTCGGGGGCGTGGGGCCAGTAGGCGGCGAAGATGTCGTAGGTCCGGCGGCCGAGGAGCAGGGCCTGCATCCCCTCGGCCCGGGCGAACATCTCGGCCCCCGCCTCCTCGTCGAGCAGCGGCGCCTGCCACCCGCCGTGGGCGAAGCCGCCGTCGCGGTCCTCGTCGAGGGCGCCGGGGGCCTGGGCGACCCCGTCGAGGGTCATGAACTCGGTGACCACGAGGGTGCTCATCGCTTCCTCCAAAGGTTTGCTCTTGCGCTAAGTGTTGGACGATGCGAAGGTTAGCCCGATGGCACAGCGTTCGGCACCCCTCGACACCGTCTTCGCCGCCCTGGCCGACCCCACCCGGCGCGCCGTGGTCCGGCGCCTGGGCGAGGGACCGGCCAGCGTGGGCGAGCTGGCCCGCACCACGACCATCACCCTCCCGTCGTTCATGAAGCACATCCGGGCCCTCGAGGACAGCGGCCTGATCCACACCACCAAGGTGGGCCGGGTCCGGCGCTGCGAGCTCGACCGGGCCCGCCTCACCGTGATCGACGACTGGCTGGCCGAGCAGCGCCGGCTCTGGACCGAGCGGACCGACCGCCTCGAGCAGTTCCTCACCACCCCGACGGAGACACCGTGAACCCCGACCTCGACCTCAGCCTCCAGCGCGTCATCCGGGCGCCCCGGGAGGAGGTGTGGCAGGCCTGGACCGACCCGGACCGGCTCGCCCAGTGGTACCTGCCGGCGCCGACGCGGTGCCGGGTCGAGCGGCTGGAGCCCCGCCCCGGTGGCGCCCTGGTCACCTCGATGAGCGACGACGGCGCCGCCTTCACGCCGCACCTCGACGCCTGCTTCCTCGTGGTCGACGACCTCGACCGCCTCGTCTGGACCAACGCCCTCGACAGCGGGTGGCGCCCCGTCGACGGCGCCCCCGTCCCCATGACCGCCGAGATCACCCTGGCCGACCACCCCGACGGCACCGACTACCGGGTCGTCGTCCGCCACGGCGACCCGGCCGCCCGGGCCCGCCACGAGGAGCTGGGCTTCGAGCACGGGTGGGGCGCGGTGACCGACCAGCTGGCCGCCCTGGTCGAGGGGGGTGCGTCGTGAGGCTCGTCCTGATGCAGTTCGTCAGCCTCGACGGCGTCAGCCAGGGCCCGGGCTCGCCCACCGAGGACACCAGCGACGGCTTCGACCGCGGTGGCTGGCTGGTCCCCCACATCGACGAGGCCTTCGGCCGCTGCACGTCCGAGTGGCTCGGCCGGGCCGACGGCCTCCTCCTCGGCCACCGCACCTACGAGGCCTTCGCCCGGGACTGGCCGGCCATGACCGACCCCGACGATCCCTTCTCCGAGCGGATGAACGGCCTGCCCAAGTACGTCGTGTCCCGCACCGCGACCGGGGACGAGTGGTCGCCGGTCACCGTCCTGCGCGGCTCGCCCGGCGACGCCGCGGTGGCCGAGGCGGTCGCCGCCCTGAAGGCCGGGGACGACGGCGAGCTGCAGATCCACGGCAGCACCCGTCTCGGCGCATCGCTGCTGGCCGCCGGGCTGGTCGACACGCTCCACCTGGTCGTCGCCCCGACGGTGGTCGGCACCGGCCGGCGGCTGCTGCCCGCTCCCCTGCCGGCCCTCGGCCTCCGCCTGACCCGCTCCGAGACGACGTCGACCGGCATGCTCCTGCTCGAGTACGCCGTCGCGGGAGCGGCCGAGACCGCCGAGTACCAGGGCGTCCCCACCTAGCCGGCTCGTTCACACCCGGTTCACAGCCGTCTCCGTACGGTCCGGCGGTGACCGCCCGACGCCCTCGCGCCCTCGCTCCCCTGTTCGCCCTGGCCCTTCTGCTCGGAGCCTGCACCGACGACTCCGACACGCCGCCGCGGGACGACGCCGTGCCGGCGGCGCGGGCCAACCCCGGCTGCCCGGTCGCCACCGACGAGGCCCTGGCCGCCTGGGAGGGCGCCGGCTTCAGCGGCACGGTCGTCGTCACCGGGCCCGACGGGCCGACCTGCGAGGCCGCCTACGGCGTGGCCGACCGCAACACCGGCCGGGCCAACACGGTCGACACGGTGTTCGCCATCGGGTCGGTGTCGAAGCCGGTCACCGGATCGATCGTCCTCGGCCTGGTCGACGAGGGGGCCCTCGCCCTCGACGACCGGGCCGGCGACCACGTCCCCGGGCTGACCGGGCCGGCGGCCGACGTCACCGTCGAGCAGCTGCTCCTCCACACCAGCGGGATCGACGGGAGCGCCGGCGAGGACCACCAGCCCCTCGACCACGCCGAGGCCATCGCCCGGATCGGCGAGCTCGAGCTGGCCTTCCCGCCCGGCACCGGCGAGCTCTACTCCAACGCCGGCTACACCCTCCTCGCCCTGATCGTCGAGGCCGTGACCGGGACGCCCTGGCGGGAGGCGGCGGTCGAGCGGGCCCTGACCGACGGCGACGAGGTGGTCGGCGGGTTCTGGGACGACTCGACCGAGCCGGCCGGGCCCCGGGCGGTCGGCTACCTCGACGACGGGTCCGCGGGCGAGGACGGCAGCTTCGCCGGTCCGCACTGGGCCCTGGCCGGCAACGGCGACATGGCCATGACGATGCCGGCCCTGGCCGGCTGGGCCCGGCGCCTCTTCGCCGGCGACGTCGTCACCGTCGAGGACGCCGAGCTGGCCGGGTGGGGCGTGCTCGACGAGGAGGTGCTGGGCGAGCCGGTGGTGGCGGCGGCCGGTGGTGGGGGCGACGTCGGCCACGACGTGGTCGTCGCTTGGCTGCCGGAGAGCGAGCGGGCCATCGCCATCGGCTCCAACACCGCCGACGTCTCGGCCGAGGACCTGCTCCAGGCGATCGGCCCGGCCCTCGTCGCCGGGGACGAGCTGCCGCCGCCCGAGGGCACCGACGCCGCCGGAGCCACCGCCGAGGAGCGGGCCGCGCTGGCCGGCACCTACGTCCTCGACGACGCCGGCTCCCTCGTCGTGGCCGACGACGACGGCGACCTCGTCGTCACCGCCGAGGGCGAGGACGCGGTGCGGGCCCTGTTCCCGCTGCCCGACGGGGTCACCGCCGAGGACGCCGACGCCCACGCGCTCGCGGTGTCCGACCTCCTGGCCGGGAGCACCGCGGCGGGGCGCGAGGAGCGGGAGGCGCTGGAGGGCGACCTCGGCCCCATCGACGAGGTCCGCCCGGCGGGCACCGTCGTCGAGGACGGCGAGCTGCGGTCCTACGTCGTGATCGTCGCCGGCGACGAGGAGGTGCCGGCCTGGTACGCCCTCGACGACAACGCCGCCATCGCCGCCGTCGAGATCACCGACCACCTGCCCACGACGACGCTCGACCGGCTCGGCCCCGACACCTTCCGGCCCCACGACCCGAGCGGCCGCCAGCCGGACGTCACCCTCACCTTCGCCGGCGACGTCCTGACGCTCGGCGGTCCGGACGGACCGGTGACCGCCCGGCGGGGCTGAGAGGATCGGGGCATGCGCATCCTGCTGGTGGAGGACGACGCCGACCTGGCCGCAGCGACCGCCGCCGGGCTCCGGCAGGCGGCCCACGCCGTCGACGTGGCCGGCACGGTCGCGGCCGCCGACGCCGCCCTCCGGTCGACCGCCTTCGACCTGGCCTGCATCGACCTCGGGCTGCCCGACGGCGACGGGCTCGACCTCCTCCGCCGCATGACCGCGGATGTCGACCTGCACCGCCCCCGCCGGGCGATCGTCGTCACCGCCCGGGACGCGGTGGCCGACCGCGTCGCCGGGCTCGACGCCGGCGCCGACGACTACCTGATCAAGCCGTTCGACCTGTCCGAGCTGCTCGCCCGGGTGCGCGCGGTCGGGCGCCGGGAGGACGAGGTCGACGCCGTGCTCCGGGTCGGCGACGTCACCCTCGACGACGCCTCCCTCCGGGCCACCCGCGCCGGCCGGGACCTCGAGCTGACGTCCCGCGAGCTGGCGGTCCTGCGCCACCTCCTGCAGCGACCGGACCGGGTCGTCTCCGCCGAGGAGCTGCTCGAGCACGCGTGGGACGCCCACGCCGATCCCTTCACCACCTCGGTGCGGGTGATCGTGTCCCGCCTCCGCCGCAAGCTGGGCGATCCGCCGCCCATCGAGACGGTGGTCGGCGCCGGCTACCGCTGGGTGGCCCGGTGAGCGCGGCGCCGTGGCGGTCCCTCCGGCTGCAGGTCGCCACCCTCGGGTTCGCCGCCATCTACCTGCCGGTGCTGGTCGTCCTCGGGGTCGGGGCGCTGACGCAGGAGGAGTCGGTCGTCGTCGGCGCCGACGGCAGCGAGGTCGTGGCCCGGGCCGGCGGCGGACCGTCCGGGTGGACGCTCGCCACGGTCGTGGCCCTGGCGCCGGTCGCCGCCGCCCTGGCGTGGTGGTGGTCGGGGCGGGCCGTGCTCCCCCTCGACCGGGTCCGCAGGGTGGCCGAGGAGATCGAGGCCACCGACCTCGGCCGGCGCGTCGCCCTCGACCGCGGCCCCACCGAGGCGGTGGCGCTGGCCGGGGCCTTCGACGCCCTGCTCGACCGGTTGGAGGGCGCCGCCGAGGTCCAGCGCACCCTGGTCGAGGAGGCCAGCCACGAGCTGCGCACCCCCCTGGCCGTGGTCCTGACCAGCGCCGACGTCGCCCTGGCGGCCCCCGAGCCGACGGTCGAGAGCCAGCGGGAGGCGCTGGAGCGGGTGCGCTCGGCGGCCCACCGGATGCGGGCGACGGTCGACGCCCTGCTCGTCGAGGCCCGGGGCCGGGCCCGCACGCTGGCCCGGGCGGCCGTCGACGTGGCGGCCCTGGCCCGGGACGTGGTCGCCGAGGCCGAGCCCGTCGCAGCGGCGGCCTCGGTGCGCCTGGTCGTCTCGGTGGCCGCTCCCGGCGGTGGCGCGACGGCGACGATCGACGCCCCCGGCGTGCGCCGGGCCCTCGCCGACCTGATCGCCAACGCCATCCGCCACGCCCCCGCCGGCACCGACGTCGCCGTCACCGTGGCCGCCGACCCCGAGCGGCTCACCGTCACGGTGACCGATCAGGGCCCCGGCATCCCCGAGGCGGACCGGGAGAGGGCCTTCGAGCGCTTCTGGTCCGGCGGCGACGGCACCGGCCTCGGCCTGGCCATCGCCCGTCAGGTCGCCCGGGCCCACGCCGGCGACGTCACCCTCGCCGACCCCCCGTCCGGCCCCGGCCTCCAGGTCACCCTCACCCTCCGCCGCTGATCCCCGGCGTCCCCTCCGGCGTCAGCCGACCACGACGAGCCGGCCGTGGAGGCTGACCGCCGCCACGCCGTCGCCCACCGCCAGCCAGCGCTGGGTGACGCTCTCGCTGCTCAGGTCGAAGGCGCCGAGGCGGACCCGCAGGGCCTCCCGGCCGTCGCTCAGCCGCAGCCCCAGCAGGTAGCCGACCTCGTCGTCGCCCGATGCCACCACCAGGACCTGCTGGTCGGCGACGACCGGGTGCCGCCCGACCCGCATCCCCCGCAGGGCATGGCGCCACCGCACCGAGCGCCCATCGACGGTGCGGTTCTCGATGCTGGTCCAGCTGGGGGTGACGATCAGGTTCGACGAGCCGACGGCCACCGCCGAGGTCGCCGAGAAGGCGCCGAGGGGTCGGCCCGACCGGGCGTCGAGGATGGCGCCGTCGTCGACGTGCACGTCGAGCTCGCCGTCGGTGACGTAGAGCTTCCCGTCCCGAGCGGCGGCGGTGCCGAACGACCCTCCGCCGCTGCAGCCCGGCGCCCGGGTCCAGAGGGTGGCGCCGTCGGAGGTGCGGTAGGCCTGGGCGCCGCCGCACTTGCCGGCCAGGTACACGGTGCTGCCGGCCACGACCGGCGTGACCTCGGTGCCGTCGACCGTGGGGGTGTCGACGACCCAGCGCAGGCCGCGATCGACGTCGTAGGCGGCCAGGTAGCCCTCGTCGCTGGGGCCCCGGTCGATCCCCGAGGCGACGTAGGCGACGCCGCCGGCGATCGTCGGGGCGGCCTCGACCTCCTCCGGGGCGTGGTCGATCCAGAGCCGCCGGCCGGTGGCCAGGTCGAGCGAGCTGATCGTCTCGTGGCCGACCACGATCACCCGGTCGCCACCGGCCGCCACCCGGAGGCCGACGTCGTCGACGAGGTAGGTCCAGCGCACCGCCCCCGTCAGGCGGTCGAAGGCGACGACCCGATCGACCTCCTCCGGCAGGTCGCCCTCGGCGTCGATGTGGACCGGCGCCACGACCATGCCACCGGCGATCACCGGCTGGCCGACCGAGCCCTCGACCCGCAGGTCGTAGGTCCACCGCACCTTGGCCGTGGGCAGGATCGCCGTCGGTGTCGTGCCGGTGCCCGCCGGCCCGCCCCGGAACCCGTCGTGCCGGGTGCCGTCCCGGGGCGGATCGCACGCCGCCAGCCCCAGCACCATCGCCACCACCACGACGCCGCCCACGACCCGCCTCGCCCGCCTCGTCACACCCCGCATGCCCCGACCTCTCGTCCTCGCTCCGGCCTCAGCCGACCCCACCGGCCAGCCCGCCGCCGCCCCTACCCCACCGACCCCGCCGCACACCCCGACCACGGCGATCTCCGCCCTCCCCCCGAGGTCGAGCGTCGGATCGTGCACCGTCACCGCGGCCGCCCGGTGGCCATGTTCGGCTCCGTGGCGCGAGGGGACGAGTCGCCGACGAGCGACATCGACCTCCTCGTCGAGTTCGAGCCAGGCAGCTCGCTCTTCGACCTCCTGCACATCGGCGAGGAGCTCGAGGAGTTGCTCGGTGTCCCCCGTCGACGTCGTCTCCGCCGGCGGGCTGAAGGACCGCGACGACCACATCCGTCGCGAGGCGATCACCCTTTGAGCCGCTCCCACGAGGAGCGCATCGCCGACATCCTCGAAGCCGCGACGGAGTCCGCCCTGTCCGACGCATGTCGAGATGGGCACCTGGGCATCGCCTGGCGCGACATCGCCGCCCTCAGGGTCCTGCTCGCCCACCGCTACCACCGGATCGACCCCGACCAGGTGTGGCAGATCGCCACCGCCTCCGTCCCGGACCTCGCCGACCGGCTCCGCGCCTGACCGTTCGGCACCTGGGGGCGTCACCCGCAGGGAATGAGAGTGGAGGTGATGGGATTCGAACCCACGGCCTCTTCGATGCGACCGAAGCGCTCTAGCCAGCTGAGCTACACCCCCGAAGGGACGGCCACCCTACTCCCTCGGCCCGGGGCGACCCGCACGCGATCAGGACGCCCCAAACGGGACTGGGCCGAACGGCCTGGGCCGTCGGACTCATTTCACCCTCAGTGACCGAAACCTCGCTTGTTGTCACTCACTGCGTCCAAAGACGCGTCGATGGGTGCCACCATGCTGCGGAACATCCCCCGAACGTCCGTGAAGGCGGCGGCCCTGGCGGTCGTCCTCGCCCTGGTGCTGGCCGGCTGCATGTCGAACGGCCAGAGCGCGGTGCAGAGCGAGATGAACTCCGATCGCACGGCCAAGGGCCTGCGGGCCCTGCCGGTCCACCAGCAGCTCAACGCCAAGGCCCAGGCCTGGGCCGAGAAGCTGGCCCGGGACGGCAAGCTCTCGCACTCGAACCTGTCCGACGGCGTCCCCAGCTGCTGGCGCAGCCTGGGCGAGAACGTCGGCTACGGCGCCTCGGCGGCGGCGGTCCAGGACGCCTACATGAAGTCCGACGGGCACCGGGCCAACATCTTGAACGGCAAGTGGAGCTACGTCGGGGTCGGCTACGCCACGGCCGGCAACCGGGTCTACACCGTCCAGGTGTTCATGCAGGGCTGCTAACCCGCACCGGCGAACACGCCGGCTAGCCCGAGCCCTCCATCCCCTCGATGGCCCGCTGGAGGCGGGTCTGGAGGACGGTGGTGGTGACGTCGCCCCGGCTGCGCTCGAGCACGGCCCGGAGCTGGTCGAGCGACCGGCGCAGGCCGTGGGTCAGGGCGTCGGGGTAGTCGACCAGCGAGAGGACGTCGTAGACGTCGTCCATGGCGCCGAGCAGCGCCTCGCCCCGGGCCAGGTCGCCCTCCCGCAGCCGGTCGAGGAGGTTGCGGCGCAGCTCGCTGGCCGCCTCGCACAGCCCCCGCATCCAGGCCGTCGGGTCGACGCCGAGCTCGTCGGGGCCGGGGACCGGCTCGCCGGCGACGAGGGCGGCGGTCAGCCGGGCCTCGGCCAGCTCCTTCTCGGCGTCGTGGAGGAAGCCGCCGTGGGCCACGGCCGGGAACGGGGCGAGGGTCCGCTGGGCGAGCCGCAGCGACGCCTCGGCCTCGGCGGCGTGGGTCCCGGCGGCGGCCGCCTCGCCCCGGTGGATGGCCCGGATCGCCCGGGACGCGCTGCGGATGGTGGCCCGGCACGCCGGCAGGGCCGCCTCGCGGGCCTCGTGGGCGGCGCTCAGCCCGACCCGGATCGTGTCGGTGATGCCCTCGAGGCGGGCGCGGGCAGTCCCCGGATCGACCATGGGGCGCCAACCTAGGCGGCCCGGTCCCCCGACGAGGGAGGGACGAGCGCGCTCAGCCGGAGGCGGTGCGCCGCACGGCCACCAGGCGGGGCTGGCTCTGCGGCGGGGCGGCGAGGTAGCGGACCTTGACCGCCTGCTCGTCGGCCATCTTGCGCATCTGCACCAGGAGGTAGAGGTAGCCGCCCAGGGCGGCGTCGGCGGCCAGGTGGAGCAGCAGCATCGGCCCGCCGAAGGCGAGGGCCAGGAGGAAGGTGAAGCCGGCCACCCCGGCCAGGGCGAACAGCACGTCGCGGCGCCGCTTGCGGGCCGCCGAGCGACCGCTGGGCGTGCCGGGGAGGTTGGCCGAGCCCGCCGAGCCCATGGCGCCACCGGTCGGGGCGGCCGGCAGGGGCCGGGAGGAGATGGTGCCGACCGACGACCCGCGCCGGGCGCTGGTGGGCGTGGTGCGGCCGATCACGGCCAGGTCCCGGTTGAAGCTGGTGACCGACGAACCCGGGCGCAGCTCGGCCCGGTTGCGCACCAGCGGTGGCACCAGGACGATGGCCCAGACGATGGCCAGGAGGATCAGGACCGGCACACCCATGTCTCCAGGTCGGCTCTCTCTGCTCAGGACCGTACCTGTGTGGTCGCCGTCACTGGTGGATGGCGGACAGGAGCGGTGGGGGGCGGGTGCAGCCCGGTGACCACGTCGTCACGGGCGCTGAATGTGACGGTTCTACTACGAAACGACGACGGGTTCCAGCGCGGAGCGTGACGAGACGGTGGTGGGAGGGTCAGACGCCGGTCTGGCCGTCGCCGGCCAGGCCCTCCTCGACGCCCCGGGCGTGGTCGAGCAGCACGCTGTCGATCGACCGGTCGAGGCCGTCGTGGCCGTCGGTGGGCTCCCGGCGGTAGACGCCCGAGCGCCCGCCGGTCTTCTCCCACAGGGCGATGTCGCCGATCGTCATCGAGCGGTCGGCCGACTTGCACATGTCGTAGATGGTGAGGCACGCCACCGAGCAGGCGGTCAGGGCCTCCATCTCGACGCCGGTGCGATCGACGGTGTCGACGTGCGACTCGACCTCGATGTAGGTGTCCTCGATCCGGAAGTTGACCAGGACCGCCCCGACGAGGAGGGGGTGGCACAGCGGGATCAGGTCCGACGCCCGCTTGGCGGCCTGGATGCCGGCCACCCGGGCCACGGCCAGCACGTCGCCCTTGCCGACGCCGCCCCGGGCCACCAGGGAGGTCGTCTCCGGGTGCATGTACACCCGCCCCCGGGCCACCGCCCGGCGATGGGTCGGGTCCTTCGGGGTCACGTCGACCATGCGGGCGCGCCCGAGCGGGTCGAGGTGGGTCAGTCCGCGGTCGGGCATGGGGCGATGCTACGCCCTCGGCCGCTAGCCCCCGATCTGGGACATGCTCCGGCGGGGCCGGATGAACGCCGGCTGACCGATCAGGTGGCCCGGCCCCTTCTCCCCCACCGCGGCGGCGACCACGTCGGCGATGACGGCGTCGGGGGCGCCGTTGCGCACCAGGTCGCGCAGGTCGGTCTCGGACGTGGCGAACAGGCAGGTCCGGAGCTTGCCGTCGGCCGTGAGCCGGATGCGGTCGCAGTCGCCGCAGAACGGCTGGGTGACGCTGGGGATGACGCCGACCGTGCCGGCCCCGTCCCGGTAGCGCCAGAGGGCGGCCGGCGCCGAGCCCCTGGCCACCGGCTCGAGGGGGAAGACGGCGTCGATGGCGGCGACGATCTCGGCCTGCGGCACGACGGCGCCGGCCTGCCAGTCGCCCGAGGCGTCGAGGGGCATGAACTCGATGAAGCGCACCCCGAGCCCGCGCTGGCGCCCGAAGGCGACCAGGTCGACGATCTCGTCGTCGTTGACGCCCCGCATGGCCACCACGTTGAGCTTGACCGGGGCCAGCCCGGCGGCGAGGGCGGCGTCGATCCCGGCGAGGACCTGGTCGAGGTCGTCCCGCCGGGTCAGCTCGACGAAGCGGTCGCGCTGCAGGGTGTCGAGCGAGATGTTGACCCGCCTCAGCCCGGCGGCGGCGAGCGGGGCGGCCTGGCGGTCGAGGGTGGTGGCGTTGGTCGTGATGCTGAGGTCGGTGCCCAGCGGGGCCAGGCGGGCGACGAGCGTGGGCAGGTGGGCCCGCAGGGTGGGCTCGCCGCCGGTGAGCCGGATGGCGTCGATGCCGAGGCGCTCGACCATGACCCGGGCCAGCCGCTCGACCTCCTCGAAGGTGAGCAGCTCCTCCCGCGGCTGCCACACCATCCCCTCCTCCGGCATGCAGTAGGTGCAGCGCAGGTTGCAGCGGTCGGTGACCGAGATGCGCAGGTCGCGGTGCACGCGACCGTGCCCGTCGACGAGGGGGATCACGCCCCCACCCTACGGGGACGGCGGCAGGAGGGCCTCGGGGTCGAGGACGACGATGTCGACGACCTCGCCGGCCGCCACCCCGTCGCCGTCGGGGACGACCGCCAGCCCGTGCGCCTGGGCCGTGGCCCACAGCTGGTGGCTGCCCTGGGCGCCGACGGGCGTGGCCGTGAGCACGCCGTCGTCGTCCTGGCCGAGGGTCACCCGCACCAGGTGCTCCTTGCCGTCGGGCCGGCGGCGCAGGTCGGCGCCGACGCGGGCCCGGGCCGGGGGCAGGACCTCCGGCTCGCGGCCGGCCATCCGGCGCAGGGCCGGCCGGGCCAGGACCTCGAAGCTGACCAGCGACGACACCGGGTTGCCGGGGAGGCCGAGCAGCGGCCGCCCGTCGACGGCGGCGATGGCGAAGGGCTTGGCCGGGCGGATGGCGACCTGGATCCACGCTGGGTCGGTCATCCGGTCGAGGACCAGCTTGACCACGTCGGCCTCGCCCATGCTCACGCCGCCAGAGGTCAGGATCATGTCGCAGCGGAAGGCGGCGGAGTGGAGGGCGGCGGCGACCGCGTCGGCGTCGTCGCGCACCCAGCCCAGGTCGACCGGGATGCAGCCGACCTCGGCGATGCGGGCGAGGAGCATCGGCCGGTTGGAGTCCCGGATCTGGCCCACCGCCAGCGCTCGGGGGGCCTCGACCAGCTCGTCCCCGGTGGACATCACCCCGACGCGGGGCCGGGGCACCACCTCGACGCTGGTGCGACCGAGCGAGGCCAGGACGCCGATCAGCGCCGCGGTCAGCTCGGTGCCGGCCGGGACCACGACCGTGCCGGCCCGCACGTCGTCGCCGGCCGCCCGCACGTGGTCGCCGGCCGCTGCGGTGGCGAGGATCGCCACCGTCTCGTCCTGGTCCCGGGTGCCCTCGGAGAACCGGGTGCGCTCGACCGGGACGACGGCGTCGGCCCCGGCCGGCACCGGGGGCCCGGTCAAGATCCGGATCGCCGGGCGGGAGCCGACCGTGCGGCTGC
>JBQGCF010000414.1:0-14053 GCA_052038315.1 Iamia sp. | reverse complement strand
CCTGACCGACCCCGGGGGCGGGCCCGGTTGGCTCGCCGTCGGCGATGCCGCCACCGCCTTCGACCCGATCGCCGCCCAGGGCATCCACAAGGCGCTCGACGACGGGATCGCCGCCGCCGATGCCATCGCCGCCGGGGAGCCGACGACCGGCCCGGTGGCGCGGATCCGCACGACCTTCGACGAGTACCTCGTCAACCGCAACCACTTCTACGGCCTGGAGCGCCGCTGGCCGGACACCCCGTTCTGGTCGCGGCGCCGGGCCCGCGACGCCCACCCGCTCCCCACCTGAGGACACCGCACCATGACCGAGCTGCAGACCCACCGCGTCGGCGAGTGGCTCCCCCAGGACCACGACGTCATGCGGTCCTGGCTGGCCGACCTGATCGCCGAGGTCCAGGCCGCGCCGCCGCCCCTCCACCCGGCCGTCGAGCCGCTGGCCCGGCTGATCGATCGCGACCCGACCGTCTACATGCTGTTCCACCAGATGCTGACCCAGGTGCCGCACAAGCCGCCCTACGAGAAGGACCCCACCGGCGAGCCCCAGGTGCGCGACGTCGGGACGCTGCTCCGGCTGTTCAGCGCCATCATGACCAGGGCCCCGCAGTACAACGACACCGGTCTGGTCGGCTTCCCGATCAACGCCATCCTCGACTGGGCCATGGGCACCGCCGCCGGCAGCGCCGCCTTCCTGCACCCCGGGGTGAACAAGGCCCTGCGGGTCATGCTCGACGGGTGGGGCGAGTTCCTCGCCGGCCCGGCCTCCTGCGCCGTGCTCGACGCCCGGGCCGGGGGCTGGTTCTCCCCCGACGCCCTCGAGCACATGGCCGGCTTCGCCGAGGACTTCGTCTGCGACCCTGCGGCCCCCCACCACGGCTTCACCTCGTGGGACGACTTCTTCACCCGCCGGTTCCGGCCCGGCCGCCGCCCGATCGGCGACCCCGACGACCCCGGCGTCGTCGTCAACGCCTGCGAGTCGGCTCCCTACGCCGTCGCCTACGGCGTGAAGGCCCACGACGAGTTCTGGATCAAGACCCAGCCCTACTCGGTCGAGCACATGCTGGCCCGCGACCCGCAGGCCGCCGAGTTCGTGGGCGGGACGATCTACCAGGCCTTCCTCAGCGCGCTGTCGTACCACCGCTGGCACAGCCCGGTGGACGGCACGATCGTGCGGACCAAGGTCGTGCCCGGTTCGTACTACGCCGAGGCCCTGTCCGAGGGCTTCGACCCGGCCGGGCCCAACGACTCGCAGGGCTTCATCACCCAGGTCGCGACCCGGGCCGTCGTGATGATCGAGGCGGACGACCCGGCCATCGGCCTGATGTGCTTCCTACCGGTCGGCATGGCCGAGGTCTCGACCTGTGACGTCACCGTCGAGCCCGGCCAGCACGTCCGCAAGGGCGACGAGCTGGGCATGTTCCACTTCGGCGGGTCGACCCACTGCCTCCTGTTCCGGGCCGGCGTGCGCCTGGCCTTCGACCTCCACGGCCAGACCCCCGGCCTGGCCGCCGGCAACATCCCCGTCAACGCCCGCCTCGCCACCGTCATCCGCTAGCCGTCCCCGCTCAGGCGAACCGGAACCCGTGCCACCGTCCCACGGACCACTCGCCGAGCGTCTCGTTCCCGAACGACCGCACGGCGGGCCACAGATCGTCGCCCCGAAGCCCACGGGCCGGTTCGGGGAGGTCGAGCCGGTACTGGGCCGCCTCCATGGCCTCGATGGCCAGCCGCACCTTCACCGGTCGGCTCTCGGGCAGGGCGGCCTCGTCCTCGATCGAGCGCTCGAGGAGCACGAGCTCCCGAGCGATGTCGCACACCGCGGCCCAGTCCGGCCTGATCGCGGGCAGGGACTGCACGAGGTCGGCAAGGGCCTGCGGACGGGCCAGCTTGTACTCGTAGCCGCGCCGCTCCTTGCGGACCATGAGGATCCCGGCCTGGGCCAGCACCTCGGCCTCCTCGGCGATGCTCCGCTTCGTGTAGCGAGCCAGGTTCGCGATCGTCGCCGCGCTGCCGACGGCGTTCTCGTGGGAGAGGAAGAACCGCAGGATCTCGGCCCGGGTGCTCACCCCGAAGATGGCGCGAAGGCGGAGCCAGGACATCGAGGGCCGGAGCATGTCCATCGGCGGGACCGGCCGGCCGGAGGTGCGGTGGGGCCGGCTCTCCGCATCGGTCGGCCAGGTGGTGCCGGCGTGAGCGTTGACGGTCGCCGCGAAGACCGCAAACGAGGCTCGGACCTCGTCGGGGGCGTCGGCCAGCAGCCGGCGTAGGCGGTTCTTCGAGACGGATCGCCACGAGCGGATGCACCAGTCGGTGGCCTCGTCCCGCAGCCGTCCATCGGTGTGCCCCAGGAACGCGGTGAAGAGGATGAGGGGCTCGGGGTCGATGGCCCAGTCGTCGTGGCTCCGGTCGGCTCCAGGGACCCCGAGCTCGACCCACGCCCCCCAGGCCAGGTCGACGGCCTGGCGCGCGAAGGTGGCCCGCGGTCGTCTAGAGGTCGACATCGTCGACCTCCACACCCAGCTCACCGAGGGTCAGCCTGAGGTTGTGCAGGAACCCGACGGAGTCGTCGTGCGTCCTCGTCCAGCGGGCAGCTGCGATCAGCTCGTCCGGGGTGGGGTCCAGCGCCCTGATGTCGTCGAGGTGGCGACTGCCCGGGGCGAGGTCGACGGCGGCGTAGAGCTTGAAGCAGACGAGGTCCCGGCGGCCGGCGAGGTGGACCTCGAGCGAGTGGAACCTCCGGATGGCGACGCGCTCCTCGATGCCGGGAGGCAGGCCGAGTGCTGTCATCCCGGCGGGACCTGCGTTCAGCCACCCGTCTCCCAGGCCCAGCGCCCTGCCGACCTGGGCGGCGGCGGTGGCGATCGCCGGCGGGAGGGCATCGATGGCCACGTAGCCGTCGCGACCCGTTGCGGCGACGACATCGACGTCGGCGGTGGCTCGATCGACGAGGCCGAGGAGGATCAGGCTGGCGCCTCCGATGACGAGGAGCGAGGCCTGCTCGTTGCGTTCGGCGAGCGTTGCTCCGAGAGCCGACAGGGCTTCCTCGATCACGGTGCCATCCATCAGAAGAGGATGAACATCTCGAATCGAGAAGTCAACATTCTCGATCTTGGTTCTGGCGGGTGCCAGATCTCGTCTGGCGCCTCGAGGGCATGACCACGTCCTCCGACCCCGCCCACCACCCTGACGGCGTCGGCTTCGCCGACACCGCATCGATCCAGACGCTTCCCCCACCTGCCATCGAGGCCCGGGGCCTCGTCAAGCGCTTCGGTGACAAGGTCGCCGTCGACGGCCTCGACCTCACCGTTCCCACCGGTGGCGTCTACGGCGTCCTCGGGCCCAACGGCGCCGGCAAGACCACGACCCTCCGCATGCTGGCCACCCTGTCGATCCCCGACGGCGGCGAGGCCCGGCTGCTGGGCGACGACGTGGTCGCCGACGCCGATGCGGTCCGCAGCCGGGTCGCCCTGACCGGGCAGTTCGCCAGCCTCGACGAGGACCTGACCGGGTACGAGAACATGGTCCTGCTGGGCCTGCTGCTCGGGCTCAAGCGCCGCCAGGCCCGGGTCCGGGCCGACGAGCTGATCTCGGCCTTCGGTCTCACCGAGGCGGCCGACAAGCAGGTCAAGCACTACTCCGGCGGCATGCGCCGGCGGCTCGACATCGCCGCCAGCCTGGTCGTCACCCCCGACATCCTCTTCCTCGACGAGCCGACGACCGGTCTCGACCCCCGCAGCCGCAACCAGGTGTGGGACATCGTCCGGGCCCTCGTCGCCGGGGGCACGACCGTGCTGCTGACCACCCAGTACCTCGACGAAGCCGATCAGCTGGCCGACCGCATCGCCGTCATCGACCGGGGCAAGGTCATCGCCGAGGGCACGCCCGGCCAGCTCAAGGCCAGCGTCGGCGGCGGCAGCCTCCACGTCCGGGTCGCCGATCCCGAGCAGCGCTTCGCCGCCGTCCGGGTGCTGACCGAGGCCCTGGGCGTCGACGTCACCGTCGAGGCCGACCCGGCCGCCGTCTCGGCCCGGCTCGAGGACCCCGAGCTGGTCGCCGAGGGGCTTGTCGCCCTGTCCCGGGCCGGCATCGCCGTCAGCGAGATGAGCCTGGGCCAGCCCAGCCTGGACGAGGTCTTCCTCGCCCTGACCGACCACCCGGCCACCGACCAGAACGAGAACGAGGAAGCAGCATGAGCACCCAGACGATCGACCTCCCCGAGGACTCCCGGGTCAGCGAGTCCAACGTCCTCGCCGTGCTCGCCACCGGCGAGCGCCCCGCCCGCCCGGGACCGCTGTCGGCCAGCCTCACCCACGGCTGGCGGGCCGTCCTCAAGATCAAGCACGTTCCGGAGCAGCTGTTCGACGTGACCATGTTCCCGGTGATGATGCTGCTGCTGTTCACCTACCTCTTCGGTGGTGCGCTGGGCGGCTCGGTCTCCGAGTACGTGCAGACCTTCGTCCCCGGCATCCTCGTGTCGACCGTGGTGATGATCACGATGTACACGGGCGTCGGGCTCAACAACGACATGGCCAAGGGCGTGTCGGACCGGTTCCGCTCGCTGCCCTCGTGGCGGCCGGCGGCGATCGTCGGCGCCCTGCTGGGCGACGCCCTGCGCTACACGATCGCCTCGACCGTGATCCTCGTGCTCGGCATCGTCCTCGGCTTCCGCCCCGATGGCGGCCCGCTCGGCGTGCTGGCCGGTGTGGCCGTGCTGCTCGCCTTCTCCTTCTCGCTGAGCTGGGTGTGGACCTTCCTCGGCCTGAAGCTGGAGACCGAGAAGGCGGTGATGGGCGTCTCGATGATGCTGCTGATGCCGCTCACCTTCGCCAGCAACATCTACGTGGACCCGTCGACCATGCCGGGCTGGCTCCAGGGCGTGGTGGAGGTCAACCCGATCACGCTGGTGGTCGACGCCGTGCGGGGGCTGATGGCCGGTGACGTCCAGGTCGCCGACCTCGGCTGGGTGGCCATCGCCGCCGCCGCCTTCGTGGCCGTCTTCGCCCCCCTGACGATGCGGACCTACGGCCGCCAGGGCTAGGGGGGTAGCGTGCGCCGGCCTCGGAGGGGTCGATGCCCGCACCACAACCCCAGGTCCCGGTCGCCGTCCTCGCCGCCACCGCCCTGTTCGCCCTCGTGCTCGGGTTGTGGACCGTCGCCGTCCCCCAGGGCCGGGCCCCCGACGAGATGGCGCACTTCGACCTCGTCCTGGCCCTGGCCGAGGACACCGACTACCCGGATCCCGACGGGCGCCTCCTCGGGCGGGCGGCGAGCCTGAGCCACGACGGCTACTCGGTCGACCTGGCCCGCCCGTGGCCCCGGTACGCAGCCGAGGACGCCCCGCCCCGGTCGGCACGCGACGACGTGCACGACCGGGGCGGCATCGCGCCCGACCCCCGGGCCGGCGATCCCTCCGGCCCGCCCCCGTCGCCCTTCGCCTACAACCAGCAGACCCAGCACCCGCCGCTCTACTACGCGGCCATGGCGACCGTGCTCGACGTCGAGCGGGCGCTGGTGCCCGGCGACCGCCCACCCCCGCTCGACCGGGAGCTGGGCCTCCTGCGCTGGATCGACGCCCTGCTGCTCGTGCCCCTCCCGCTGCTGGCGTGGCTGACGACCCGGCGGATGGGCGGGTCGTCGCGGGCGGGCACGGTGGCCGCCTTCCTCCCCCTCGGGCTACCGCAGCTGACCCACGTCGGCGGCTCGCTCAACAACGACAACCTGCTCGCCCTGCTGGCCGCGATCCTCGCCGTGCTGCTGGCCGGGGTGGCCCGGGGCCGGCGCAGCGGCCGCACCGACCTGCTGGTCGGGCTGGTCGTCGGGCTCACGCTGTGGACCAAGGCCCTGGCCTTCGCCCTCCTGCCCTGGGTGGCGGCCGCCTACCTGGTCGCCTGGTCGACGGCGCGGGCCGCCGGCCGGCCGGGGGGAGCCGTGGCCCGGGGCGCCCGGAACGCCGTCGTCGTCGCGGTGGCCACCGGGTCGTGGTGGTGGGTCCTCAACGTGGTCCGCCACGGCCGGCTGGCGCCGACCAGCGACGACCTCACCCGCACCAGCGCCCTGCGACCGGCCGGCCACGACCCGGACCCGATCGCCTACGCCGCGACCTTCACCGGTCGCCTGCTCGGCCGGACGTGGGCGTGGATCGGCTTCGGCGAGCCCAAGGTCGAGCTGAAGGGCCTCGCCGTCGCCGTGCTGGCCGGGGCGACCCTCGCCGCCGTGGTCGTGGCCGTGCGGAGCGCCCGGGGCCGGTCGCCGGCCGGCGGGGTGCGGCGGGTCGACGTCCTGCTGGCCCTGGTCCCGCTGGTCGCGGTGGCCCTCTTCATCGCCCAGCGGGCGTGGAGCCTCCACGTCCGGACCGGCGGCTACGCCTTCATCCAGGGCCGGTACCTGTTCTGCGCGGTGGTCCCGGTGATGGCCGTGGTCGCCATCGCCGCCGATCGGGTCCTGGGCCACCGCGGTCCGGCCGTCGCCCTCGGCGTGGTGGTCGCCCTCCAGCGCTGGGCCCTGGGCCGGGTCGTGACCGGCTTCTGGGCCGGCGACGGGCCGCTCGGCCAGGTCGGCTCCCTGCTGGCCTGGAGCCCGTGGCCGGCGCCCCTCGTCCTCGCCGCCACCGCCGCGACCCTCGCGTCCCTCGTCCTGGCCGCCTGGTCCGTGACCCGGCCGGAGACCGGGGTGCCCTAGGCCGGGCGGGTGGCGAAGGCGGGGCCGGGGGTGAGGAAGACGATGTGGCTGCGCTGGCGCACGACGACCTTGTGCCACACGCCCCGGGGCACGACCACGGCGTGGCCGGGCGAGACGTCGACCGCCTCGACCCCGGCGTCGGTGTCGAGCACCACGGTCACCGCCCCGGAGACGAGGACGAGGACCTCGTCGCCGTCGTCGTGGCGCTCGCCCCCGTGGGGCGCGCTGCCGTCGGTGATCCAGCTCCCGACGGTGATGCCGTCGATGCGGGGCGGCGGGCCCGGCCCCTCGAGCGGGCGGGCCGAGCCGTCCCAGCCGATGCCCACGAAGTCGGCGCCCAGATCGATCGGCACGGGCGTGACGTCCACGGGACGAGGCTACCGGGTTCGCGACAAGTTGTCATCGGTGCGCCTAACAGCCGCACCGGCAGCGACGTCAGTGACGTCAGTCCGGCAGGCGCGGGACCTCGATGTCGCGGGCGCCGAGGAGGACGGTGCGGGTCAGCGCCCCCCGCCCGAACCGCTCGCCGACCGCGTCGCGGGCCAGGTCGAGGGCCGAGGTGTCGGCCCTGGCGAACGGCAGCGGGAGCTGGACCGGCGGGCTGTCGGCCAGGTTGCCGATCGCCACCCCGACGAGGGTGATGCCCTTCTCCTCGATCAGCGGGCGGGCCTTGGCCAGCAGGGCCCGGGCCGTGTCGAGCAGGTCCTCGGTGCGATCGGTGGCCTGGGGCAGCGACCGGGAGCGGGTGGCGCGGGTGTAGTCGCCGAAGCGCAGCCGCAGGGTGACCGTGCGCCCGACCCGGTCGGCGGCCCGCAGCCGGCGGGCGACCTTGTCGACCAGCCCGACCAGCCGGGTGTCGAGCTCGGCCGGGGTCTGGGGCCGCCGGCCGATGGCTGACTGCGAACCGATCGAGCCCCGCCGCTTCCCCCGCTCGACGGGCCGCGGGTCGCGGCCGTGGGCCAGGGCGTGGAGGTGGCGGCCGGTCGCCCCGCCGACGATGGCGACGAGCCCGGGCTCGCCCACCGCGGCCACGTCGCGCACGGTGCGGATGCCGCGGGCGGCCAGCTTCTCGGCCGTGATCGGGCCCACGCCCCACAGCCGGCCCACCGGGAGCGGGTGGAGGAACTCGCGCTCCCGGTCGGGGTCGACCACCAGCAGCCCGTCGGGCTTGGCCACCCCGCTGGCCACCTTGGCCAGGAACTTGGTCCGGGCCACGCCGACGGTGATGGTGAGCCCGACCCTCTCCCGGACCTCGGCCCGCAGCCGGGCGGCGATCTCCGGGGGCGGCCCGGCGATGCGGCCCAGCCCGCCCACGTCGAGGAAGGCCTCGTCGATCGACAGCCCCTCGACCAGCGGCGTGGTGTCGTCGAACACGGCGAAGACGTCCTTGCTGGCGTCGACGTAGGCCCGGAAGCGGGGCTCGACCACCACGGCGTCGGGGCACAGCCGCTTGGCCTGGCGGCCGCCCATCGCCGTCTTCACCCCGCACGCCTTGGCCTCGTAGCTGGCGGCGAGCACGACCCCGCCGCCGACGATCACCGGGCGGCCGCGCAGGACGGGGTCGTCGCGCTGCTCGACCGACGCGTAGAAGGCGTCGAGATCGGCATGCAGGATCGACGCTCGACGCCCGGCCACGAACAGATGTTCGCATGCCGAGAGGGCGTTGTCACGCGCCGAGCAGGGCGATCCGGTCGGCGACGTCGGGGCGGGCCAGCCGGGCGAGCGTCGAGGCGTGGGCGGCCCGGGCGACGGGGCCCCGCTTGGCCGGGTCGAGGGCGTTGCCGGCCATCACCGCGGCGTCGGCGGCGGTGGGCTGGAAGGCCAGGACCGGCACCCCGGCCCGGCGCAGCCGGCGGGCCTCGGCGTCGAGCCGGGCCCGCGCCCAGCGGCGGGCGGGCTGGTCCGGGGCCAGGCGCAGCCCCCGCCCGGCGATCGACATGGGAGAGACGACCACGACCAGGTCGAGGCCCTCGTCCCGGACCACGTCGGCGTTGGTGGGCGAGTGGGCGCCGCCGTCGACGAAGGCCTCGCCCTCGACGTCGACCGGGGCGAAGAAGGCGGGGATGGCGCACGACGCGGCGACCGCGGCGGGCAGGGGCGGGCGCCGGTCGCCCCGGCCGAAGACCACCCGACGGCCGTCGCGCTGGCGCACGGCGCAGATCCACAGCGGCTCGGCCGGCCAACGCCCGCCGGTCAGCGCCTCGACCCCGTCGGAGATCAGGTCGGTGCTGACCACGCCGTCGGGGACCAGCCCGGCCAGCTGGGCCCCGGGCCGGACGGCGAGCGGCCGGGCCACCACGCCGGCCAGGGTGGCGGCCACCGCGGCCGGCGGGCGCAGGCGTCGCGACCCGGTGCGGGTGAAGCCGCCCGCCCGGCCCTCCACGGCGGCCAGCAGCCGGGCCCCCTCGGGCGAGGCCGGGCGGTCGAGGCTGCGGGCGTACCCGTCGGCCGCGCTCAGCCCCATCCGCAGGGCGGTGCCGGTGATCGAGCCGGCCGAGGTGCCGACGACGACCGTGGCCGTGCGGGGGTCCCACCCGGTCGCCTCGGCCAGGGCGGCCAGCACGCCGGTGTGGAAGGCGCCGCCGACCGTGCCGCCGGCGCCGAGCACCAGCCCGATCCGGGGTCCGTCGGCGCGCACCATCCCCCCCGAGGCTAGGGAGCGCAGGCTCAGATCAGGATCGGCGTGATCCCGGGGTCGCCGGCGTGGCGGGCCAGGCGCAGGACGGACGGGTCACCGGTCCACCACGGGCCGACCGGGGCGACCAGGTGGATCGGCGCCTCGGTGCCGGCGTCGACCTCGACGCGGGTGAAGGCGATCAGGCGGGCCCGTTCGTCCGGGGGGCGGGCGTAGAGGCCGACGACGTCGGAGCCGGCCCGGACGCCCGTGTTGTGCACCGACGCCGCCACCCGCAGCTGCCCGTCGACGACCGAGACGACGGGCAGCTCGCCCAGGGCGAACGTCGTGTACGAGAGCCCGAAGCCGAAGGGGTAGGCGGGCTCGAGGTCCCACCGCTCGAGGTGCCACCACCCGTGCCACCGGTCGTAGGTGGGCGAGGGCCCGCCGCCGCCGTCGAAGCGGGGCAGGTGCGTCTCCTGGGCCGGCACCGAGAAGGGCAGCCGGCCCGAGGCGTCGACCTTGCCGAGGAGCACGTCGGCCAGCCCCCGGCCGCCCTCCATGCCCGGGTACCAGGCCTGGACGACGGCGGCCGGCCACCCGTCCCACTCGGACATGGCCACCGCGCTGCCGGCCATCACGACCACGACGACACGGGAGTGGGCCGCGCACACCGCCCGGACGAGGGCGACGTCGTCGGGGTGCAGGCGCAGGTCGGCTCGGTCGCCGCCGGCGGGCCCCTCGTCCTCGTCGCGGTCGCCGGCCCGGTCCGTCCGGGCGGGCGCTGCGATCTCCTCGCCCGCCGCCACCTCGGCCTCGAACAGCGCCACCAGCGCCGGGTCGTCGGGTCCGGGGTGGGGCTCCGGGAGGTCGGCGACGGTGGGGACCCGCTCGCCCTCGTCACGGTGCGTGCGGCCGACGACGACCACGACGACGTCGGCGTCGACGGCGCTGTCGACCGCCTCGGCGGTGTCGCTGGGGACGGCTCGCACCCCGCATTCGGGGAGGGCCTCGCGCAGCCCCTCGAACACGGTCACCGCCGACGGCGCCCACACCTCGCCCGAGCCGTCGTCCCCCAGGTTCACGGTGTCGGCCAGGTCGCCGACGACGACCACCGTCTCGACCTCGACCTCCTCGATCGGCAGGATCGGCCAGCCGTCGACGGGCCGGTTGCGCAGCAGCACCACCGAGCGGGCGGCCGCCTCCCGGGCGAGGGCCCGGTGCTCGGGGGCGGCCAGGACGTCCCGGGGCGGGGCCGGCCGGTCGAGCACCGGGGCGAAGCGGAGACGGGTGGCCACGACCCGCTCGGCCGCCCGCCGGGCCTCGGTCCAGCTCACCAGCCCGGCGTCGAGGGCGGCGCGGAGGTCCGCGGCCCGCCGTAGGCGGTAGGGCATCTCGACGTCGAGACCGGCGCGCAGCGACCGGGCCGCGTCCCGGACCCCGAGGATCCCGTCGCTGACGACGAAGCCGTCGAAGCCCCACCGGTCCCGCAGCACCTCGGTGAGCAGGTGGTGGCTCTCGCTGCACGGCTCGCCGTTGAGGGCGTGGCCGGCGGTCATCACGCAGGCCACGCCCTCGTCGACGACGCGCCGGAACGGCGCGAGGTGGACCTCGTGGAGCGACTCCTCGTCGATGGTGACGTCGAGCCCGGCCCGGTCGTCCTCGACGGCGCGGCCCACGAGGTGGCGGGCGCAGGCCATGGCGTGGCGCTGGACGCCGCGGACGAGGGCGGCCCCCATCTCGCCGACGTGGAAGGGGTCCTCGCCGTAGGTGTCCTGGGCCCGGCCCCAGGCCGGGTGGCGCAGCACGTCGACGCCGACCCCGTCGTAGAGGTCGGCCCCCACGGCGCGCAGCTCGCGGCCGATCGCCTCGCCGATGCGCTCCTCGAGGTCGAGGTCCCAGGTGGCGCCGCGGGCGATGGGGACGGGGAAGCAGGTCGCCCGGTCGACGACCACGCCCCGCGGGCCGCCGGCGAGGTGGATGCCCGGCAGCCCCAGGCGATCGACCCGGCCGGCCTGGAACGGCACCCGGTGGTGCCCGCCGCGGGCGAGGTGGTCCTGCCCGGCCCAGAACGGCTGGTCGCCGTCGAGGCACCAGAGCACCTCGTGGTCCGTCATCGCCTCGACGATGCGCCGGGCGTCCGGGGCCGCCTCGACGGCACCGGGAGGGCGGGCCGGGCTCATCCCGCGGGGGTGGGGGCTCCGCCCACGGTCTCGGCGCACTCCTGGTAGCGGGCGGCGTCGCCCGGGAGCATCTGGCCCTGGAGCATCTGCAGCTCGATCATCACCGGCACGAGGGCCTCGATGGCGCTGTTGATCTGCTCCTCGCCGTCCGGCGGAGGTGGCTTGATCTCGAACTGGTCGGTCATCAGCTGCTGCAGGGCCTCGGTCTGGGCGCAGAAGGCGTCGACCTGCGCCCCCAAGTCCCCCGTGGCGCTGGTCGCCGGGGCGGTCGTGGTCGTGGGCGCCGTGGTCGTGCTGCTGGCCGACGACCCGCCGTCGTCACCGCAGGCCGCCACGCCACCGGCGCAGCAGAGGGCCACGGCGAGGGCCCGGGCCAGGGTTCGGCGCAGGGGGCGGATCCTCGTGCAGCGAACTTTGGGGCGGAGACGCGACGGGGGGGGGGGGCCTGAGCCCCGCCCCCGAGGGCATCACGTCCGGGCCGGGGGGAGGCCCGGTGTGGGTGGGGGGATCAGCCGCCCAGGCCGCCGAAGTCGGTCTGGCAGGCCTGGAAGGCCTCGGCGTCCTCGGCGGTGAAGTTGGCAGCCTCGCCGGCCAGCTCCGTGGCCTGCTCGCCCAGCTCGGTGGTCAGGTCGGTGACCTCGGTCTGGAGATCCGTGTTGGTGGGATCGTCCTGGAGCTCGGCGCTCTTGTCGACCAGCTCCTGCACCTTGTCGCAGTACTCCTGGATGGCGGCGTTGCCACCCGAGCCGCTGTCGCTGCCCTCGTCGGAGCCGCTGTCGCTGCCCGAGTCGCTGCCGGTGTCCTCGGTCTTGTCGTCGGCCTTGTCGTCATCGTCGGAGCAGGCCGCGGCCCCACCCACCAGGAGGGTCAGAGCCAGCATCCACGCAAGTCCACGCTTCATCGTCGGGGTTTCCTTTCGCCCGTGTCGGTGCGACCTCCGTTGGTCGCTGACAGCATCGTCACCCGACCCGAACGAATTGTCCTGAGTGGTCCCTACGCAACTCGCCCGGGGACCGCTCACCGGTCAGCCTCCGCCACCCGGGCGCGCCGGAGCCGCCCTCGGCCCCGAGGCGCGAGGGCGGCTCCACGAGCCGGGATCGGCCCTGGTCAGCCGGTGCGACCCCACGGGCGTCGGGCCACCAGCACCAGACCCAGACCCAGCCCGACCACGCCGGTGCCCAGCACCAGCAGGCTCACGGTGTCGAGGCCCGTGCGGGCCAGGAAGCCACCGTCGGTCCCGTACCCGGACCCATCGTACCCGTAATCCGTGTAGTCGTCGTCGTCGTACGGATCGGTCCAATCGTCGATGACGTCGGTCGTCGGGTCCCAGCGGACGACGTTGTCGAACGAGGACGACGCCAGGCTGGGGTTGCCGGCGGCGTCGACCGCGGCACCGGCGAGGACCGAGAGGACGACGTCGCCCTCGGTGGTCATGCCGGTGACCCAGACGTCGAAGGAGAGGCCGTCGGCCCGGACCCGGGTCTCGACCCCGCCGAGGAGCTCGCCCCCGACGGTCGAGCCGTCGGCGGTGAGGTCGTCGACGTCGAAGCCGGCGACCGGCTCGCTGAAGGTGACCACGTAGTGGATCGGGGCGACGGCCGTCGGGTCGGCCTGGTCGCCGGCCTGCTCGATCGTCACGGTCGGCGAGGTGACGTCGCCGGGGTCGGGCTCGACCCAGGTGACGACGTCGTCGACCGAGGTCGAGGCGAGCGAGGCGTTGCCGGCCCCGTCGACGGCGGCGGCCGCCGGGACGCTCAGCACGACGTCGCCCGCCGTCGTCATCCCGGTGACGGCCACCTCGTAGGTCGCGGCGTCGATCTCGGTGACGACGCCGGCGAGGGTGCCACCGGTGGTGGAGGCGCTCAGGTCGAGGTCGGCCCCGTCGAAGCCGGTGACCGGCTCGTCGAAGGTGACGGTGAACAGGACCGGCGAGAGCGAGGTCGGGTCGAGCTGGCCCACCGCCTGCTCGACGGTGACCGCCGGCGGGGTGACGTCGGCCGGCGGGTCCCAGGTGACGGTGGCGTCGATGATCACCGTGCCGGCGTGGACGTTGCCGGCCAGGTCCTGGACGGCGCCGGCCGGGAGGTAGATCACCACGTCGCCCGCGGTGGTCATGCCGGTGACGGCGACGTCGTAGGTGGCGGCGTCGATCTCGGTCACGGTCAGGTCGAGGGTGCCGCCGACGGTGGAGGCGCTGGTGTCGATGTCGCTCGCCTCGAGCCCGGTGACCGCCTCGGTGAAGGTGATGCGGAACGTGATCGGGCTGGTCGAGGTGGGGTCGGCCTGGCCCGGGGCCTCGTCGATGTTTGCCAGCGGCGGCTCGACGTCGCCCAAGGTGAACTGGACCTCGTTGTCGACGCTGGTGCTGGCCTGGTTGCCGTTGCTGGCGGCGTCGACGGCGACGTCGGCCGGGACCGAGGCGACCACGAGGCCGGCGGTGGTCATGCCGGTGACCTCGGCGGTGTAGCTGGTGCCCGAGCCCATCAGGTTGCTGACGAGGAGGGTGCCACCGGCGGTGGAGGCGCTGAGGTCGATGTCGTTGTTCGAGAGGCCCGTGACCGGCTCGCTGAACTCGATGTCG
>JBQGCF010000413.1:0-3008 GCA_052038315.1 Iamia sp. | reverse complement strand
CCCCCGCCACGGGAGCACTGGCCGAGGTCCTGTGGCCCCGGCTGTCGCCCCTGCGCCCCACCCGGGCCCGGCTGGCGGCGCTCGACGCCACGCTCGTCGCCCTGGCCGACCACGAGCTGGCCACCTCGACCCTCGGGGTCCGGGTGGCCACGTCGACCGGCGCCGACCTGGAGGCGGCCCTGCTCGCCGGGCTGGCGACCCTGTCCGGCCCGCTCCACGGCGCCGCCGCCGAGCCGGTGCGGGCCCTGCTGGTCGACGCCCGCCGGCGGGGTGCGGCGGCGGCGGTCGCCGCTGCCGCCGAGCGGGGCCGGGTCCCGGGCGTGGGCCACGCCGTCTACGAGGGCGTCGACCCCCGCACGGCCCTGCTCCTCGACCGCCTGCCGGCCGGCTCGGCCGTCCACGACGTCGCCGCCGAGCTGGGGCGCCGCGGCCTCGCCCCACGCAACGTCGACCTGGCCCTCGGCGCCGTGCTCGACCACGGCGCCATGGTCGACGGCGCCGCCGAGGTCGTCTTCGCCGTGGCCCGCACCGCCGGCTGGATCGCCCACGCCCGCGAGGAGGCCCGCCACGCCCTCCGCTACCGGGCCCGGGCCGTCTACACCGGCCCGCGCTGAGCTCTACAGGCCGCGGCTGGCGCCCTTGGCGACGAGGCGCTGGTGGAGACCGGGCGGGAGCTTGGACAGCAGGTCGATGGCCACCGCATCGGGGCCGACCAGGGCGCGCCGCTTGTCCTGCTGGACGGCCCGGACGATCTGGCGGGCGGCCTTGTCGGGCGTGGTGATGAACAGCTTCTCGAAGTCCCGCCGGGCCTCGTCGGGGTCGGTGGCCATGCCGTCGAGGCCGGTGCCCATGCGGGCGTTGCGGGCGATGTTGGTCTTGATCCCGCCGGGGTGGATCGACGTGGCCGAGACCCCACAGCGCTCGATGTCGAGCTCGAGCCGCAGCGCCTCGGTGAAGCCCCTGACGGCGAACTTGGCCGAGTTGTAGGCCGACTGCATCGGGATGCCCATCAGCCCGAAGACGCTGGAGACGTTGACGACGTGACCCTCGCCGGCCGCCTTCAGGTGGGGCAGGAAGGCCTTGGTGCCGTACACCACGCCCCAGAAGTTGATCCCCATCAGCCACTCGAAGTCCTCGTAGCTGGTGCCCTCGACGCTGGCCCCGACGGCCACGCCGGCGTTGTTGGCGATCAGGTTGACCCGGCCGTGGTCGGTGACGACCGTCTCGGCCCACGCCTCGACGGCGGCCCGATCGGCCACGTCGACGACCTGCGTGGTGACCTCGACACCGGCCCGCTTGGCCCGCAGCGCGGTCTCGGCCAGCCCGGTCTCGTCGACGTCGGAGAGGGCGAGGTGGGCGCCCCGGCGGGCCAGCTCCAGGCTCAGGCTGCGCCCGATGCCCGACGCCGCCCCCGTGATCGCCGCGACCCGGTCCCTGAAGTCCTTCATCCCCTAAGTGTTACCACCGGTAAGCCCACCCCACCAACCGAACCTTGTACGCGATCTACCCATATGAGGTAGATCGCGTACAAGGTTCGGCCTGTGGCCTGACAGGGGCATGCCTTGACGAGCATATGCCTCATCCGGCATGGTAGGGGCGTGACCCCGACGGCGCTCGACGTGCTCCACGAGCCGCACCGGCGGGCGATCCTCGACCGGCTGCGGGAGCGGCCCCACCTGGTCGGCGAGCTGGCCACCGCCCTGGGCCTGGCCCAGCCGGCGACCTCCAAGCACCTGCGGGTGCTGCGGGAGGCCGGGCTGGTGGCGGTCGAGGTCGACGGCCCGCGCCGCCGCTACCACCTGCGCCCCGAGCCGCTGGCCGAGCTGGACGCCTGGCTCGCGCCCTACCGCTGGATGTGGGCCGACCGGCTCGACGTCCTCGGCACCCACCTCGACGCCATGGAGGACGACGAGCGATGAGCGACACCTTCGGCCCGGCCGGACCCGCGGCACCCGACCGCTGGGCCGTGCGCCTGGTCCGCCGCTACCCGCACCCGGTCGAGAGGGTGTGGCGGGCGGTCACCGAGCCCGAGCACCTGGCCGTGTGGTTCCCGTCCACCGTCGAGATCGAGCCGGTGGCGGGGAGCGAGGTCCGCTTCGGTCCCGCCTCCGACGGCGACCCGGGGCTCACCGGCACGGTCACCGACTGCGACCCGCCCCACCTCATCGCCTTCACGTGGGACACCGACCACATCCGCTTCGAGCTCAGCGCCACCGACGACGGCACCGAGCTGGTCCTGCTCCACACCTTCGCCGACCGGGCCGGGGCGGCCAGCTTCGCCACCGGCTGGGGCGAGTGCGGCCGGGGCCTGGCCGCGCTGCTGGCGGGCGACCCGCCCCCGGAGCCCGACCGGGCCGAGGCCCGCCACGAGGAGCTGGTGGCGACCTTCGGCCTCGACGCCCCCGAAGTGGACGAGGTCGACGCCGCCGGCCGCTGGCGCATCGTCTTCGAGCGCCAGATGGTCGCCCCCGAGGACGTGGTGCGGCCCCTCCTGGGCGACGGGCACGACGTCGGGCCCGGTGTCGAGGTGGCCTTCGCCGCCGGCACCGGCCACGGCGCCCGGCTCGTCGTCACCCTCACCGGCACCGACCCGGATGAGCGGGACGCGGCCCGGGCCCGCTGGCACCGGCGCATCGAGGACACCGCCGCCCGGGCCCTCGCCGGCATCGCCTAGCGCTGCGCGAGGATCGGCGGTGTGAGCATCACCGTCGAGCTCGACGACCTGCCCGCCGCCATCGCCCGCCGGACGGCGCAGGCCTACCTGGTGACGGTGCGGGAGAGCCGGCCCCACGTCGTCTCGGTGACGCCGGCGCCCCAGCCCGACGGGACGATCGTCGTCGGGGCCGGCCGGCGCACGGCGCTCAACGTGGCCGAGCGCCCCGAGGTCACCCTGCTGTGGCCGACCGACGAGGGCGACCCGACGCACAGCCTCCTCGCCGACGGCACGGCCGTCCCCACCGCCGACGGCGAGGACCTCGTCATCACCCCGACCTCGGCCATCCTCCACC
>JBQGCF010000412.1:0-4611 GCA_052038315.1 Iamia sp. | reverse complement strand
CGCCGGCGGCCGCCGCCGCGGCCAGGAGCCGGTCCTCGGCCTCCATCGACGCCGGTCCGGCGCTGCCCCCCGGACGGGTCCGCTGGAGGATCAGGTCCCGCCGGCCGGAGGGGCCGGCGATGGCGAAGGCCCAGGTCTCGCGGGACGCACCGCCCGAGAGCCGGCGCAGGTCCTCGACCACCACCGCCTCGCCCAGGGCCTCGCCCACGACGGTCTCCAGGTCTGCTGCCAGGTCGCTCTTCCCATCGGTGTGCGCCACGGAAGGGGACCCTAGGCACCCACCCTCCTAGGCTGCCGGCCCGTGCGGATCGGTCTCGTCTGCCCCTACAGCCTGACCATCCCCGGAGGGGTCCAGGCCCAGGTCCTGGGGCTGGCCCGCGCCCTGCGGGCCCAGGGCCACCCGACCCGGGTCCTCGCCCCCTGCGACGGGCCGCCGCCCGACACGTGGGTCACCCCGCTGGGCAGCAGCCTGCCGACCGCGGCCAACGGCTCGATCGCCCCGGTGGCGCCCGACCTGCCGGCCCAGCTGCGGCTGATCCGGGCCATCGGCGACGAGGGCTTCGACGTCATCAACCTCCACGAGCCGCTCGGCCCGGGCGCCTGCATCACGACGTGCGTGGTCAAGCCGGCCCCGCTGGTCGGGACCTTCCACGCCGCCGGCGTCTCGGGCGCCTACAAGTCGCTGGGCCCGCTCGTGCGCTGGCTGGCCGGCCGGCTCGACCTCCGCTGCGCGGTGTCGGCCGACGCCGAGGAGCTGGCCCGGACCTACCTCAAGGGCACCTACGAGCGGGTCCACAACGCCATCGAGATCCCCTTCTTCGCCGAGGCCGAGCCCACGCCCACCGACGGCGTGCCGACGATCCTCTTCCTCGGCCGCCACGACGAGCGCAAGGGCCTGGAGGTCCTGCTCGACGCCCTGCCGCAGCTGCCCCGCGAGGTGCGCATCTGGGTGGCCGGCGACGGGCCCGACACGCAGCGGCTCCAGCGCCGGACCTCGGGCGACCCCCGCGTCGAGTGGCTGGGCCGCATCTCCGACGCCGAGAAGGCCTCCCGGCTGCGGGGCGCCACCGCCTACTGCGCCCCCTCGCTGCGGGGCGAGTCCTTCGGCGTGGTCCTGCTGGAGGCGATGGCCGCCGGCGTGCCGATCGTCTGCAGCGACCTCCCCGGCTACCGGAAGGTGGTCCGGGCCGGCGCCGACGCCCTCCTGTTCGAGCCGGGCGACGTCGCCGGCCTGGCCCGGGCCGCAACCGCCGTCATCACCGACCCGGACCGGGCCGCCGCCCTGGTGGCGTCGGGTCGGCAGCGGGCCGAGGCCTTCTCGATGGACGCCCTGGCCACCCGCTACCTGGACCTCTACGACCAGGTCGTCTAGGAACCGAGCCGCCAGCCGAGGCGACCAGGAAGGGCCCTCGGGCGACCGGCAACTAGCATCCGGCCGTGATCGTCGTTCTGGCCGTCGTGGGCGTGCTCGTCCTGCTCGTGGGGATCTGGGCCGCGGTCTCCTACAACGGGCTGGTCAAGCTGAAGAACCGGGTCGAGTCGGCCTGGGCCCAGATCGAGGTCCAGCTCAACCGGCGCCACGACCTGATCCCCAACCTGGTCGAGACGGTGAAGGGCTACGCCGCCCACGAGCAGGCGACCCTCGAGCAGGTCATCAGCGCCCGCAACCAGGCGGTGTCGGCGTCGTCGCCCAAGGAGCAGGCCCAGGCCGAGCAGGCGGTCAGCGGCGCCCTGGCCAACGTCTTCGCCGTGAGCGAGGCCTACCCCGTCCTCAAGGCCAACCAGAGCTTCGTCGCCCTGCAGGCCGAGCTGAGCGAGACCGAGGACCGGGTCGCCTACGCGCGGCAGTACTACAACGACTCCGTCAACCAGTACAACACCAAGATCCAGAGCTTCCCCGGGGTCCTGATCGCCCGCTCGGCCGGCTTCGCCGAGCGCGAGTACTTCCAGGCGCCGGGCGAGGCCCGTGGCCCGGTGGCGGTCAGCTTCTGATGGACGACGCCCTGGCCCGCAACGAGGCCGCCGCCCGCCGGCTGGCCGTCATCGCCGCCCTGCCCTACGGGGTGGTCGTGCTGCTCCTCCTGGCGCTGGTCGTGACGGCCGCCCCCGGCCCGATCGCCCTGGCCGTCATCGTCGTGGCCGGCCTGGCCAGCGCAGTCATCGTGCCCTTCGGCCTGCTGCGCTCCTCGGCCGGCATCGTGCTGGCCCACACCGGCGCCCGCCCGGCCACCGAGGCGGACGAGCCCCGTCTGCACAACCTGCTCGACGGGCTCTGCGTGGGCGTCGGCATCCCCAAGCCGGCGCTGTGGGTCGTCGACGACGCCGCCCCCAACGCCCTGGCCGTGGCCCGGTCGATCGACGACGCCGCCGTCGTGGTCACCACCGGCCTGGCCAAGGAGCTGTCCCGGATCGAGGTCGAGGCGGTCCTGGCCCACCAGCTGGGGCGGATCCGGTGCGGCGACGCCATCGTCGGCAGCGTGGCCGTGGCCACCCTCAGCGGCCTGACCCTGCTGCGGCGCCCGCCGGCCGGCTGGGTGGCGACGCACCACCCCGAGGGCGGCCCGGCCCCGCACCTGCCCCACCGCATGTACCTGATCCTGGCCGGCGCCCCGATCGTCCGGGCCGTGGTCATCCGCACCGGCCACGAGGCCGAGGTGGCCATGGCCGACTGGACCGCCGTCGAGATCACCCGCTACCCGCCGGGCCTGGCCTCGGCCCTGGCCAAGGTGCCGGCCGGTGCGTCCGTCCCCGCCGCCGCCTCGGCCGTCACCGACCCGCTGTGGCTCGTCGGGCCGCCGGTCCAGGGCGCCACCGGCGAGGCCGTGCGCCGGGTGTACGAGGTCCGCCGGCCGGTCGCCGAGCGCATCGAGGTGCTCGAAGAGCTGTGACGGCCCGCTCGGCCCTGGCCTCGGGCTGGGCCTGGACCAACGCCACGCTGCTGCGCCAGGCCGTGGGCGGGCTGGCCCTGGCCGGGCTGATCATCGCCGCCGTCGTGCTCGTCGGCGGGGACGACGGCTCGCCCGAGGAGGCGGTCGGGCCCGGGCGCACGACCACGACCACGAGGGCGGCCCCGGGCGAGCCCACGACGACGGCGGCCGGCCCGACCACGGTGCCGCCGACCACCCCACCCCCGCCCCCGGCCGCCGAGCTGCGGTTCCTCCCCGAGGACCAGCCCGACAACGGCACCGCAGCACCCCTCACCGGGCTGCCGGTGGCCGACCCGGGGCTGCTCGACCGGGCCGCCCTGGCGGTGAAGATCGACAACCTGGACACGCCGGGCGAGTCGGCGGTGCCCCAGACCGGGCTGGCCTTCGCCGACGTGGTGGTCGAGGAGGTCGTCGAGGGCGGCATCACCCGCTTCGTCGCCGTCCTCCACTCGACCGACGCCCCCGAGGTCGGCCCGGTCCGCTCGGCCCGCACCACCGACGTCCACCTGCTGCCGATCTTCGGCCGGCCCCTCTTCGCCTACTCCGGCGGCAACGACGGCGTGCTCGCCGCGGTGCGCTCGTCCCCGTCGCTGGTCGACCGGGGCGGCGAGTGGGCGCCGGCCTACGTCCGCATCTCGTCCCGGCGCCCGCCCCACAACCTCTACCTGCGGCCCTGGGAGGTGTGGGACCGGGGCCAGGGCTCGACGCTCCCGCCGGTCCTCGCCCCGTTCCGGCCCCGGGGCGCCGGCTCGCCGGTCGGGTCGCCGGTGCAGGGCGTCGAGCTGGGCTTCTCGGGGGCGTCGGCCGCCGGGGTGACCTGGAGCTGGCTCCCCGAGCACGGCCGCTGGGTGCGCCACCAGCGGGGCCGGCTCCACGTCGACGCCGCCGGCTGGACGATCGGGCCCCGCAACGTCGTGGTGATGGTGACCGACTACGTCGCCAGCCCGGCCGACCCCCGCTCGCCCGAGGCGGTCAGCGTGGGGAGCGGCACCGCCGTCGTGCTGACCGACGGCAAGGCGGTCGAGGGCCGCTGGGAGCGCCCCTCGGTCGACGCCCCGCTCCGCTTCCTCGACGGGAACGGCCAGGAGGTCGCCCTCTCCGCCGGCCGCACCTGGATCGAGATGGTCCGGCCGAACACCGCGACCCTCATCCGTTGAGTCCGGCGAGCCTCCCCAGCAGGAAGCCGCTCTCGTCGATCGTTCTGTGTGCGAGAACACGCCGCATAGGTAGGAACGCGCACACGGAACGGCGTCGAGGGGCGTGCGGGGCCGGGCCGCCGAGGTCTGGGCGCGTGCTCCGGCTTGGCCGGGGTGGGGGAGCGGTGGGAGCATGACCGGCGTGACGACCCTTCCCACGGTCACCCCGGACGACGAGGTCACGCTCGTCGGGCCGGACCCGGCTGCGCCCCCGGCGCCCGCCCGCTCCCAGGCCGACGTCTTCATGCGCCGGCTGCTGCGGGTCGACGACACCCAGCCCCGCATGCGCGAGGACGAGCTGCGCAGCGCCTTCAGCCGGTCGATCCTGGTCTCGGCCACCCGCTGCATCATCACCTACCTGCTCATCCCGTTCCTCGGCCCGATCCTCGGGCTGGCGACGGGCGTGGGCCCGGTGATCGGCATCCCGATCGGGCTGCTGGCCATCGTGTTCAACGTCAAGAGCATGCGGCGCTTCTGGCGGGCCGACC
>JBQGCF010000411.1:0-4835 GCA_052038315.1 Iamia sp. | reverse complement strand
GGGCGATCTCGCCGATCAGGAACGACCAGTGGTCCGGGAAGACCTTGCCCAGCGCGGTGCGGGCGAACTTGGCCGACCCCAGCCGCCCGTCCATCCAGCGGGCGACCCGCCGGGTCACGAGGCGGTCACGGGCCATCAGGCTGCGCCTGGCTTGGTCATCGCCCCGGGCCTCATCGGTCGCGGTCCCAGAAGCCGGCGCCGGTGGGGCCGCTGAAGTCGCCCTCGGCGACCACGAAGCCCTGCTCGTCGATGCTGATCGGGAGCTGCGGCAGCGACCGCGTCGCCGGGCCGAACACCGGGCGGCACCCGTCGAGCACGTCGAAGGTCGACTGGTGGCACGGGCACAGCAGCAGGTGCTCGTCGGCCTGGTAGAGCCCGACCGGGCAGCCGACGTGGGTGCACAGCTTGGAGTAGGCGACCAGGCCGTCGGCGGCCCAGCCCTCCCGGCCCTCCCGGGGCGTCCCCGCCTCCGCGGGGCGGATCAGCAGGGTGGGGCGGTCGGCCTGCGCGGCCGGGCGGAGGATCGCCAGCGGATCGTCGGGGTCCGGCTCCATCTCGGGGAAGACGGTGAGGACGCCGTTGGTGTTGATGTCCCGGGCCTTCACCCGCTCGTTGTCGGCGGTGACGAGGTAGACGCCCTTGCGGAAGGGGGTCTGCTTCAGCCCGGCGCCGGGGCGGGGCCCGAGCGAGCGGATGGGGAACAGGAGGGCGGCGCCGAGGGCGGCCATGGCGGTCCCGGCGCTGCGGACCAGCAGCCTGCGGCGGGTGAGGATGACCTCGCCCTGCTCGAACTCCTCCCGGAAGGCCTCGATCTCCTCCTCGCTGGAGGCGATCGGGTGACGGGCCTCGACCACCGGCTCGTGGGGCATGAAGCGCTTGGCCCAGAGGACGAAGCCGAGGCCGATGCCGCCCAGGGCGATGGCGAGGAAGAGGCCCTCGAGCTGCGGCTGGCCGCCCCGCCAGTAGGTCACGCCCAGGGCGATGGCCGCCGCTGCGCTGACGAGGAAGCCCGACGCCACCGCGATCTCGGCCCGGCGGGCCGCCGCCGCCCGCTCCTCCGCCGTGGGCCCGGGGTCCTCGCAGCCCAGGCAGCCGCGGTCCTCGGTCGTCTCGACCGGGTCGGTCACGGTGCGTCCTCCAGGGCCTCGGGCTCGGTCGAGACGGTCTCGGGGTGGCTGGGCGTGTCCTCGCCGGGCGGGACCGGGTCGACCTCCTTGCTGGTCGACCACCGCTTGCCCAGCCAGTACGCCACGACGAGCAGCAGCCCGAGGCCGCCGACCCACGTCATGAAGCCCTCGGGGATCGGGCCCAGCCGGCCCAGGGCCAGGCCGCCCCGGTCGTCGGGCTCCTCGAGGTACTCGACGTAGCGGGTGATGCTGTCGAGGTCCTCGATCGGGATGATCTCGGGGCCGAAGCGGGGCATGGGCCCGGGGCCGGAGCGGACGGCGGCGCCGATCTCCTCGGGGGTCGACTCGGCCAGCGGGGGCGCGGCCCGGCCGTAGCTGAGCGCACCGCCGGCGCCGGTGGCCGAGTGGCAGGCCTGGCAGTTCTCCCGGTACAGCACGCCGCCCTCGGCCAGCTCGCCCCGGCCCACGTCGATGCCGGGCAGCTCGGGCCCGTCGCCCAGCGAGGCGACGTAGGCGACGAGGGCCTCGATCTCGTCGGGGGTGAAGGCCGGCGGCTTGCGCATCGGGATGTCGCCCGGGTTGGCCAGCGGCATCCGCCCGGTCGTGAGCTGGAAGTAGGCGCCCGCCTCGCCGGCGTCCTCCAGCGACGGGCCGCGCTCGGCGCCGTTCGGCGCGTCGAGGCCCTGGCCGTCGGACCCGTGGCAGGTCACGCACGACCGCTGGTACAGCTCGCGGCCCTCGGCGACCAGCGCCGGGTCCAGGTCGGCGCCGGCCTCGGCCTGGGTCGGCACCTGCACCGGGCCGGACCCGGAGGCGGCGACCAGCGCGGCGGTGGCGGCCAGGCAGGCCGCGATCGTGAGGAGCCGCCGGGCCATCAGCCGATCAGGTACACGGTGGCGAACATGGCGACCCACACGACGTCGACGAAGTGCCAGTAGTAGCCGCACACGGTGACGGGCGGCCCGGGCGGCGCCTCGCTCTTCCCGGCGACCAGGGCGATGGTGGCGATCATGAAGCAGATCCCCCCGATGACGTGGAGGCCGTGGAAGCCGGTCATCAGGTAGAAGATCGAGCCGTAGGCGTGGCTGGAGATCGAGAACTCGAGCTCGGCGTACTCCAGGGCCTGGTTGGCGATGAAGATGGCGCCGAGGACCGCGGTGGCGGCCAGCCAGCGGACGAGCTTCTGCCGGTCGCCCCGCTCGGCGGCGACCACGGCCAGGTGCATGGTGCCGCTGGACGCGAGGAGGACGGCGGTGGCCGCCGCGGTGCGGGCCACGGCGAGGTGGACGTCGTCGGGCGGCCAGGCCTCGTTGGCCGACCGGAGGGTGAACCAGGCGCCGAACAGCCCGGCGAAGAACATCAGCTCCGAGCTGAGCCACACGACCACGCCGACGCCCAGGATCGACGGCCGTCCGGGCACGGCGCGGTCCCGGCCCGTGGGCTGGGCGCTCGGGGGGACGCCGTCGGCCCCGCCGGGGCGGGCGGGAGCCGGTCCGGCTGCGGTGTCGACGCCGGGCACGGGCCCTTCCTATCGCACCCCCCGCCCCGACGTCGGCTCGGAGCCGTCGCCGGCCCCGGGATCGGCCTACGGTCGGCGCCATGGTCGCCCTCGCCGCACCGTCGGCGGCGACGCTGCTGCGGCCGGCGCCCGACCCCGGCTTCGCCCTCCTCGTCGTCCTGCTGGGCGTGGGCTACGCCGTCCTCGTCCGGCGCCGCCGGGACGCCCACCCGGAGCGGACGTGGCCGGCCGGGCGGTCGTGGGCCTTCGGCCTGGGCGTGGCCGTGCTCGCCGTCGCCACCCAGTCGGGGCTGGGCCGCTACGACACCGCCCTGTTCAGCCTGCACATGGTCCAGCACCTGCTGCTCGGCATGGTGGCGCCGCTCCTCCTGGCCCTCGGCGCGCCGGTCACGCTGCTCCTCCAGGGCGGGCCGCGGGGCGTGCAGGTCGGGCTGCTGCGGATCCTCGACCACCCCGTCGCGCGGGCCCTGTCCCACCCGGTCGTGGCCTGGTCGCTGTTCAGCCTCAGCCTCTTCGTCCTCTACTTCACCCCGCTGCTCGACCTGTCGCTGCGCGACGACCTGGTCCACACCGCCGTGCACCTCCACTTCGTGGCCGCCGGCTTCCTGTTCTGCTGGTCGGTGCTCGGGGTCGACGCCGGGCGCCGCCGCACCGGCCACGCCGCCCGCCTCCTCGCCGTGGCCCTGACCATCCCGCTCCACGCCCTGCTCGGGCTGGCGATCCAGTCGGGGGCCGACGACCCGCTCGGCGCCGAGGAGTACGGGAAGGTCGTGCGGGACTGGGGCGGCTCGCTGGCCTCGGACCAGGAGACCGGCGCCGCCGTGCTCTGGGCCCTCGGCGAGGTCTGGGGCGTCGTGCTGGTGATCCTCGTCGCCGTCGCCTGGATGCAGTCCGAGGCCCGCCGCCAGGCGAGGGAGGACGCCCGCCTCGACGAGGAGATCAGGCGGAGCGCTCGGCCGGAGGCGTGAACAGCTCGACGGCGTTGCCGCTGGGGTCGTCGACGACCGCCTGGGTGCCGCCGTTGCCCTCGAGCGGGGAGGTCCGCACCCGCCCGCCGGCGGCCACGAGCCGCTCGGCGGCGGCGGCGACGTCGTCGACCTCGATCTGGATGCGGTTCCAGCCACCGGCGGCGGGCGGGTCCCCGGCGTCCGAGGGCTGCCCGGCCCCGCCGGCGCCGGGCTGGTTCAGCAGGAGCCGGAGGTCGCCCCGGCGGAGCATGGCGAAGCCGGGGACGTCGAGGTCGACGTCGAAGCCCAGCCCGTCCCGGTAGAAGTCGCGGCCGGCGGCGGCGTCGTGGACGATGTAGCGGACGGTGACGGTCATCGTGGCTCCCGGGTCGATCGGTATTTTGAAACGTATGCGTTCCAAAGATGAGGGTCAACGGCGGGAGGACCCGCGCATCGAGCGGACGCGCACCCGGCTGCGGGCGGCGGCCCTCGACGAGCTGGTCGCGGTGGGCTGGGGCGGCTTCACCGTCGAGGGCGTGGCCCGCCGGGCCGGGGCCGGGAAGGCCAGCGTCTACCGGATCTTCGGCGACCGCACCGCTCTGCTGGTCGACGCCTTCACCCACCTCGTCGTCCAGCCCCGGCGCACCGACGGCGGCCCACCCCCGGTGCGGACGATCCTCCTCCACCTCGTCGACGGGTGGAACGGGCCGCTCACACCGGCCCTGATCGACGCCGGCCACCGCGACCCGACGCTCGCCGAGGCGCTGCGCCCGTCGTCGGAGGCCCGGCTCGGGGGCCTGGCGGCGGCGGTGGCGGCCGAGCTGCCCCCCGGCGACGGGCGCGACCCCCACGACGTGGCCCGGGCCCTGGCCGGCGCCCTGCTCTACCGGCGCATGGTCGCCCCCGGCCACCTCGTGCCGGACGACGTCGACGCCGCCCTCGCCGCGGTGGGGATGGACCACCGGTAGGGTCGCTCGCCATGGCGATCCAGTGGACCGGTCTGGGGCCCGAGCTGCTGCTGCGGCTCGACCGCCAGGGGCCCGAGCCGCTGGGCGCCCAGCTCCAGCGCGAGCTGCGCGACGCCATCCGGTCCGGTCGGCTGGCGGGCGACGAGCGGCTCCCGTCGTCCCGCGCCCTGGCGGTCGAGCTGGGCGGGTCGCGCGGCCGCGGCGGCGACCCCAACGCCCAGCGCGGGGCCGCGGGCTACCTCCTCACCCACGTCGGCTCGGGCCCCCGGGGGGC
>JBQGCF010000410.1:0-4159 GCA_052038315.1 Iamia sp. | reverse complement strand
CCGCGACCGGGTGCGCGCCGCCGGGGGCTGTGCTACACCTTTCGGGGGGCTGGTGCGTCTGGAGGGGTGATGTCGGCAGCGGTGCGGGTGACGGTGGAGGACGAGGAGGTCGTCGTCACGACGACCCCGGTCGCCTCCGTCGAGGAGCTCTGCCGGCGGGTGCACCCCCGGTTGGTCGGCGCCCTCCGCCTCTACCTCGGCGACGTCGAGCTGGCTCGCGAGCTGGCCCAGGACGCCCTGGTCCGGGTGGTCGAGCGGGCGCCCGAGGTGACGGCGATGGAGCGCCCCGACGCCTGGGCGTTCCGGGTGGCGTTCAACCTGGCCCGGTCCCGGATCCGCCGGCTGGGGGCCGAGCGCCGGGCCCACGCCCGCTCGGGGCCGGCCGCGACCGAGGCGCCGACCGTCGACGTGGCCGGGGCCGTGGCCGTCCGGCGGGCCCTCGCCGGGCTCCCGCCCCGCCAGCGCCAGGCCGTCGTCCTCCGCTACTACGCCGACCTGTCGCTCGACGAGGTGGGCCGGGCCATGGGCTGCCGCCCGGGCACGGTCAAGGCCCACCTCCACCAGGCCGTCGCCGCCCTGCGCCTCGCCGGGCTGGCCGACGACGATCCCGATCCCACCCCGATCACACCGATCTCCGTGGAGCACCCGTGAGCCGCCTGTCCGACGCCCTGCACGATGCCGCCACCGACGGCCACGGCGAGCCCGAGATCGACCTCGACCAGGTGCGCAACCGGGTCGGGGCCCGGCGGCGGCGCCGGGGCCGGGTGCGGGTCGTGGCCAGCGTGGCCGGGGTCCTCGCCCTGGTCGCCGGGCTGGCCGCCGCGGTGAGCGCGTCGGGCGGCGAGCCCGCCGGCCGGGTGAGCGCCCAGGCCCCGGAGGTCGGCGAGCCAGAGGTCAGCGAGCCGACCACCACGACGACGGTGACCGAGTCGACCACCACGACGGTGACCGAGTCGACCACGACCACGACGGTGCCGGGCTCGACCACCACGACGACGACCCCGCCGACCACCGCCCCGCCGGGCCCGGTCGAGATGACGTGGACCTATGCCGGTCTGGAGCAGTACCGGATCGGACAGCCCCAGTGCCCCCAGCTGACGCACTGGCTCGACGCCGAGGCGACCGGTGCCGACGGCTCGGCGTGGGTGATGCGGGAGGACTACTGCGGCACCCACCACGGCAGCAGCTGGGAGGGGGAGGGGACGTTCTCGCTCACCTCGCCGGCCGGCGCCCTCACCGGCACCATGACCAGCGCAGCGCCCATGCCGACCGCCGGCGTGCCCTACACGTGGACGATCGAGGGCGGCACCGGCACCCTTGCCGGGGCGACCGGGGAGTGCACCGTCACCATCGTCATGACCGACCAGGCCTTCGGCAGCGCCCACCACGAGGGCACGATCACCTGCCAGGTCACCCTGGGCAGCGACCCCGACAGCGGCGCCGAGGACGGCTCGGTCCCCGAGACCGTGTAGGTCCCGAACCTTCGGGGTGGCACGATGCCGCCATGTCCGGATCACCGCCGGCCGACGACGCCGACCACCCGATCGCCAGGGCCGCCCTGGCAGCGGCCGGATGGACCCGGGGGCGCCGGGTCGACGCCGGTGCGGCCGTGGCCGCGTTGACGGAGGATGGATACGAGGTCCCGCCCGAGATCGAGGCCTTCATCGTCGAGTTCGCCGGGCTCGAGCTGGTGTCGGCTCGGGGCGACCGGCTGACGATCGATCCCCAGCTCGCCGTCGAACAGAACTTCCGCCGATCCGTCGAGGAGTACGGGTCGCTCGTCGGGCTCGACCTCTACCCGATGGGCGAGGCCGGTGGGGGCTACATGGTCGCCCTGCGCAGCCCGGCCGGCAGCTGGTTCCTGGCCATCGACTGGACGGTCGTCGTCCTGGGCCACAGCGACCTCGAGGCGTTCGAGGCCTTCGCCGGTGACTCGCCACCGACCTACGTGCGGACGTAGGTGCTCGAGGAAGATCTGGGGATGACCGAGCTCCGAACGCTCCAGGAAGTCGTCGACGGGCTCTCCGCTCTGCCGGCCGATCACACGATCTATGCCCGTCACCCGTGGTCCTGTGACTCCGTGGCGATCGTCGTCGAGGAGGATGCCGGCGGTGGGCGAGCGGAGGCTGACGGCTACCGGTACCTCCTGGAGGTGGATCTCGCCGTCGAGGTCCTCGAGGTCTGGACGGCTTGGCGGCATGGCGCGACACCGACGGCGGAGGATCGGTGTCGCGCGGTCCTCCACTACGCCGAGAACGACACGTACCTGCCGGTCGAGGCGGATCGGGCCTGGCCCGACGCGCTGTAGTGCCCGGGCCGGTGGCGCCGGTCCGCGTACCCTGGGTGGGGTCGTCACCGCTGACGGCCCACTGCACCGGGAGACCCAGCCACCCTCATGAGCACCATCGAAGACGTCGTCGGCCGCGAGATCCTCGACTCGCGCGGCAACCCCACCGTGGAGGTGGAGGTGCTGCCCGACTCGGGGGCGGTGGGTCGGGCGGCGGTGCCGTCCGGGGCCTCGACCGGCGCCTTCGAGGCGGTGGAGCTGCGCGACGGCGGCAAGCGCTACGGCGGCAAGGGCGTGCTCAAGGCGGTCGGCCACGTCAACGGTGAGATCCGCGACGCCGTCGTCGGGCTCGACGCCATCGAGCAACGCCTGCTCGACAGCACCCTGATCGACCTCGACGGCACCGACGCCAAGGGCCGGCTCGGCGCCAACGCCATCCTCGGCGTGTCGCTGGCCGCGGCCAAGGCCGCCGCCCGCGAGGTCGGCGTGCCCCTGTACCGCCACGTCGGCGGGACCAACGCCCACGTCCTGCCGGTCCCGATGATGAACGTCCTCAACGGCGGCGCCCACGCCGACAACAACATGGACATCCAGGAAGCGATGATCATGCCGGTCGGGGCGGCCAGCTTCTCCGAGGCCCTGCGCTGGGGCACCGAGACCTACCACGTGCTCAAGGCCCTCCTCACCAAGAAGGGGTTGGCCACGGCGATCGGCGACGAGGGCGGCTTCGCCCCGAACCTCGAGTCCAACGAGGCCGCCATCGCCCTGCTGGTCGAGGCGATCAAGGGCGCCGGCTTCACCCCCGGCAAGGACATCGCCATCGCCGTCGACGCCGCCTCCACCGAGTTCCACAAGCGGAGCAAGTACGTGCTGGCCGGGGAGAACCGGAAGCTCAGCTCGGCCGAGTTCGTCTCGTACCTCACCGACCTGACCGAGCGGTACCCGATCGTGTCGATCGAGGACGGCATGGGCGAGGAGGACTGGAAGGGCTGGGCCGCGCTGACCGAGGCGATCGGCGACCGGGTCCAGCTGGTGGGCGACGACCTGTTCGTCACCAACGTCGAGCGGCTCGGCCGGGGCATCGCCGCCGGCGTGGCCAACTCGATCCTGATCAAGGTCAACCAGATCGGCACCCTCACCGAGACCCTCGACGCCATCGCCCTGGGCGCCCGGGCCTCGTACACGTCGGTGATGTCGCACCGCTCGGGCGAGACCGAGGACGCCACCATCGCCGACCTGGCCGTGGCGGCCAACTGCGGCCAGATCAAGACCGGCGCCCCGGCCCGCAGCGACCGGGTGGCCAAGTACAACCAGCTCCTGCGCATCGAGGAGGACCTGGGCGAGGCCGCCTCCTACCCCGGCGCCGGCGCTCTGGCCCGAGGGGCCGGATGACGGGCCGGGCCCGGGGCAAGAAGAAGAAGGCGCCGCCGCGACCGGGACGACGGATCGCCGCCGGGCTGGTGGTGTCGGTGGTGCTGGTCGGCTTCCTGCTGATCGGCGTGTTCCCCACCCGGACCTGGCTCGACCAGCGCGAGGAGCGCAGCGAGCGCCAGGCCGAGCTCGACCGCATCCGGGCCGAGCAGGACGGCTACGAGGACCGGGTCGACGAGCTGGAGGACCCCGAGGCGATCGAGGAGCTGGCCCGTGGCGACCACGGCTTCGTGTACCCCGACGAGGAGGCCTTCCAGATGCTCCCCGCCCCGGTGCCGCCGGTCGACCTGCCCGACAGCTGGCCCTTCACCGGCGCCGACGACTGGCTGAACCGCTAGGGGCGACGCCGGTCAGCCCGTCTCGACCCCGAGGGCGGCGGGGAGGGCGGCCCACCACCCGACGACCGCCGGGGCCGCCTCGACCAGCGGCGCCCCCCCGCCG
>JBQGCF010000409.1:0-35013 GCA_052038315.1 Iamia sp. | reverse complement strand
GCGCGGCGGCGGTGTCGGTCAGCGGCGGGGCGGTGGCGCTGGGGCTCGGCGAGGTCATCAGTTCACCAAACTAACGATCTGGTCGCGGTATTCCTCCGAGCGGCCGAACTTCGTACGGGAGGCGCATCACGTTGCGGCGTTTCGTACGAAGTTCGGGGGTGCGGGGCCCGACGACTACCTTCCGGGCGTGGCCAAGAAGGACGACAGCCCGCAGATCCTCCGCAAGGGCGACAAGGTGATCCTGACCACCGACCTGCGGGACGTCCCCGAGGGCACCGCGGGCAAGGTCGTCCTGGTCGTGGGGCTGAGCTGGATCCGCTACTGGGTCGCCTTCGAGAACGGCGTGGCCGTCGGCTCGATCAACCGCAAGGCCCTGGCCACCCCGGCCGAGTGGAAGCGCCGGTTCGACACGGCCGACGAGGCCGCCGGGGGCGACGCCGCCGGTGGTGACGACGCCGAGGCCGGTGGCGACGACGGTGGCGGTGGCGGCTACATGCACGCCGGCGTGCTGGTCCCGCAGCTCCTGATCGACCGGAGCAAGGCCGCCCGCGAGCGCCTCGGCGCCTAGTCCCGGCCGGCCGGGAGCACCCTGGCCGCGTACTCGTCGCCGACCAGGATCGACGTGATCACATCGGTGATCGAGACGCCATGGGAGAGGCTCTCGACGGCGCCGTCGACGGCGGACTTCGGACCGACCTGCCGCAGCATCCCGTAGCGGGCGAGGATCACAGTGACCCGGTCGTGCGAGCGGGTCTTGTACTCGGCCGAGCCCGAGAACAGCAGGACCATCCGGCCCCGGCCCTGCCCGCGGCGCAGCTCGCCGGTCCAGTAGGCGGTGTCGTCGGCGGACGGCGCCCGCCCCAGCACCAGGTCGTAGACCTTGGCCACGAAGGCGGTGTCGGACAGGGTCCCGTAGCGGGCCCGGAACTCGGCGTTGCGGGCCACGACCTCCGCCATGCGGTTGATCGTCTGGCGCCCGGAGCGCAGCTCGCCCTCCCAGTAGGCCAGGCCGGCGGTGTCCGGGTCCCGCAGGTAGATGGCCTCGTAGAGCCGGACGACCGGGCCGAGCACGCCGTCCCAGTAGGCGTCCGAGCGCAGGGTCTCGATCAGCTCCCCGGCGGGCGTCCCGTCGACCAGGGCCTGGGCCCAGGTCGTGACGGCGCCGGACGGCGGCTCCTCGCCGGTGAAGTCGAGGTACTGCTGCCGGATGAGGTCCTCGGCGCTGGCGAAGGGCCGCCAGGAGGGGGTGGGGACCACGATGTCGCTGGAGGTGGACGCCGGCCCGGTGCCGGCGACGTTCCCGGCCGCCACGGTGAAGGTGTACGAGGCGCCGTTGACGAGGTCGCCGACCAGCTGGGTGGTGCCACCCGAGGCCGGGAACGTCGTCGCCGTCTGGGCCACGCCGCCGGCGAACGGGGTCACCACGTAGTGGGTGACGGGCGACCCGCCGGTGGCGAGGGGCGCGGTCCAGCTGACCTCGGCGCCGCTGTCGATCGGACGGGCGGTGACGCCGGTCGGGGCGCCGGGGACGGTCGCCGGCGTGGCCGCGGCGCTGGCGATCGAGTCGGCGCCGGTGCCGATGGCGTTGGTGGCGGCGACGGTGAACGTGTAGGCGGTGCCGTTGGCCAGGCCGGTGACCGTGCGGGTCGTGGCGCCGCCGCTGAAGGACTGCGGCGTCTGGGCCACGCCCCCGATCCACGGTGTGACGCGGTAGCCGGTGATGGGGGACCCGCCGTTGAGCGTGGGGGCCGTCCAGCTGACGTCGGCCTTGGCGTTGCCGGCCACCGCGGCGACGCCGGTCGGAGCGCCGGGCGCGGTCGGGGCGGGCGCCGGGATGGAGAGGCCGACGGTCTTGGCCGCGCCCCAGGTGAGGGCGCGGGAGCCGTCGTCGAGCTGGAGGGTGAGGCCGCCGAGCGACCACGTCGGGCTCTGGACGCTGCCGCCGAGGGCGAGGACGGTCTGGCTGAACGAGATCGAGTGGCCCGGGTAGAAGCCGTTGTTCGACACGACCCGGACGCAGCGGTCGGCGCTCATCGTCGTCCACTTGGCGGTGAGGGTCGATCCCGACACCGCGGCCTTCATCCCGTTCTGGCCGACCGGCGCGCCGCCGAGCGTGATGGCGGTGGCGGCGTCGTTGCGGGCCGCGTCCTGGCCGTTCTGGGCCAGGCAGTTGATCGCCGGGCTGTTGCCCCGATCGCCCTGGTCGGTCCGGCTCATCGTGACCGCCGCCGGGCTCGACAGGAGGGTGCCGGTCTGGGCCGGGAGGCCGATCGGGACGACGGCGTCGACGTCGTACTGGCTGTGGCGGATGCCGTCGACCGTCTCGGCGTACATGGCGTCGTGCCCGCCCTGGGGGCTGACGACCACGCTGACGGTCACCACGTCGCCCACGGCCAGGGCGGTCCCGGCCGCCACCTCGCCGCCGTTGACCTTCACCGAGCCGGTGATCGTGATCCCGCCACAGGTCCCGATCGTCCCCTGGGTGGCCCCGTCGACGTGGAGCCGGCCCGACTGGCAGTCGGGGTCCGAGGGCTTGACCCCCTGCTGGACCACCGTGACGGCGCCGGCCGGCGCGCCCGGTGCGGCCAGGGCGAGCAGCCCGGCGAGGAGCGTCGCGACGAGCGCGACGACGGTGCTGCGGCGGATGAGCGCCATGGTTCCCCCCATGGTTCGACGATCTGGTGCGAGACCCCCGGACCTGACGCCCCGTCAGATCCGGCGGGCACCGTAGCCGACGGTGTTCCCCCGCCGCCCTTGACCGTCCGGTCAAGGGCCTGCGGTAAGGTCCGCACCGGTCAGATCCCCGACACCAGAGGTCCTTCGATGCAGGTCAGCATGCAGCTCAGCTACGCCGGGGGGTTCAAGGAGTCCGCTCAGCAGGTCGCCGACCTGGAGAAGGCCGGGCTCGACCTGGCCTGGGTCGCCGAGGCCTACGGCTTCGACGGCGTCAGCCTGATGGGCTACCTGGCCGCCAGCACCGAGACCGTGCAGATCGCCTCGGGCATCCTCCCGATCTACACCCGCACGCCCACGCTGCTGGCCATGACCGCAGCCGGCGTCGACGCCCTCTCCGACGGCCGTTGCCACCTGGGCCTGGGCGCCTCGGGCCCGCAGGTGATCGAGGGCTGGCACGGCGTCCCCTACGACAAGCCGCTCGCCCGCACCCGCGAGATCGTCGACATCTGCCGCAAGGTCTGGGCCCGCGAGGACCGGCTCACCGCCGACGGCCCCCTCTACCCGCTGCCGCTCCCCGAGGGCCAGGGCACCGGGCTGGGCAAGCCGCTCAAGATCATCGCCCACCCCGTCCGGCCCCGGATCCCGATCTGGATCGCCTCCCTCGGCCCCAAGAACGTCGAGGTCACCGCCGAGATCGCCGACGGCTGGATGCCGCTGTTCTTCCACCCCGACAAGGCCCAGGAGGTCTGGGGCGACGACCTCAAGCGGGGCGCCGAGAAGCGCTCGGCCGACCTCGACCCGCTCTGGATCAGCGCCGGCGGCCTGGTCGCCATCGGTGACGACGTGCAGTCGATCCGCGACTTCGCCCGCCCGATGATCGCCCTCTACGTCGGGGGCATGGGCGCCAAGGGCCGCAACTTCTACAACGACCTGGTCTGCCGGTACGGCTTCGAGCAGGAGGCGGCCGAGATCCAGGACCTCTACCTCGAGGGCAAGAAGCAGGAGGCGGCGGCCAAGGTCCCCGAGGCCCTGCTCGAGGCGACCACCCTGTGCGGGCCCGAGGGCTACGTGAAGGAGCGCATCGCGTCCTTCGCCGCAGCCGGCGTCACCCACCTCAACATCACGCCCATCCCCACCGGCGACCAGACCCAGCTCGACGTGGTCAGCAAGGTCAAGGAGTGGAGCCAGGACGTCTGACCCCGGACGGTCGTCCGTAGCCTCGGTCCCATGACCGCAGGCCACACCGTGACGACCGAGCAGGGCGACGTGCACGTGGAGGTGGTGGTCGACGGCCAGGTCGTCGCCGCCACCGACCGGCCCGTGGTGCTCGAGGAGACGGGCCTGCCGACGCGGTACTACCTGCCCAAGGACGACGTCCGGATGGACCTCTTCCGGCCGATCGCCCTGACGACGCAGTGCCCGTTCAAGGGCACGGCGTCGTACTGGACGCTCGACCTGGACGGCACCGCCCACGACGGCATCGCCTGGAGCTACGAGACGCCGATCGAGGCGGCGGGTGAGATCGCCGGCCACCTCTGCTTCTTCGACGACCGCGCCGAGGTGGCGGTCGGCTAGTCGTCGAGGTGGCGGTCCTTGCTGACGTAGATCAGCGGGATGCTCGCCACCGAGACGAGCCCCTTCACCCACAGGTTCACCCAGAAGATGCTCCAGACGGTCGCCCACGGGAGGCCGTCGGTGCCCAGCAGGGTGACCGGGGCGAAGGCGCCCACGGCGAAGACCAGGTTGTCGACCGGGACGCTCACCGCGTTCGACACCAGCACCCGCAGCCACTGGAAGCGACGGGTGATGCGGGTGACGAACAGGTGGTACACCTCGGTGTCGATCAGCTCGCTGATCACCATGGCGGCCAGCGAGGCCAGCACGATCCGCCAGATCGGGCCGAGGATCGTCTCGTACTCGGCGCCCAGCCCCCAGGTCGGGTCGCTCTGCACATCCGCGGTCCAGCCCAGGTAGGCGGCGAGGAAGAGGTTGACCCCGGCGCAGGTCAGGATCAGGGCCCGGGCCGCCGAGCGGCCGGCGACCTTGTGGACGACGTCGCGCAGGGTGAAGGTGATCGGGTACACGAAGGTGCCCATGTCGACGCTCTCGCCCCACACCCGGCCGATCTTCAGGCTGGTGACCTGGGCGATCACCTGGGCCCCGGCGTAGGCGCCGACCGCCACCACGGCGATGCGGCTGATCGTGATCGTGCGTTCGGGCGGGGCCGCCACGGCCTCCGCGCTCTCGGTCGCGGTCACTGGTGCTCCTCGGTTTTGGTGAGGCGGGTGGTCCGACACCGCCGCCACGAGGACCTCTCGCAGCCAGGAGATCTTGGCAGAAGGCCCTTGATCCTCACGCAACGTCAGGTCGTACCGTCGCCGCCATGGCAGACCGGGACCGCAAGATCGGCGACGTGGCGGAGGCGACCGGCCTCACCGTCCGCACCCTGCACCACTACGAGGCGATCGGCCTCCTGGTGGCGTCGGGGCGGACGGCGAGCGGCCACCGGCTCTACTCGCCGACCGACATCGAGCGGCTCTACCGGATCTGCCTGCTGCGCCGCCTCGGCCTCCCGCTGGGCGACATCGCATCGGTGCTCGACGACCCCGACTGGGACCTGCGCACGGCGCTGACCCGGCACCGGGAGGACCTCGAGCGCCGCATGGCGGCCGAGGCGCAGCTCCGCACCCACCTGGTCCGGATGCAGTCCGCCGGACCGTCGACCGAGGACCTGCTCACGGTCCTGGAGGAGATGACCATGCTCGACACCACCGTCCGCAAGCGGATCGGGATCCTCGTCTACGAGGACCTGGAGGCCATGCACGACTTCGTCGTCCGGGTGTTCGGCCTCGGCCCCGGCGAGATCACCCGCACCGACGACGGCACCGTCGTCCACGTCGAGCTGGAGGCCGGTGACGGCGTGCTCTGGCTCCACCCCGAGACCGACGCCTTCGGCCTGGCGTCGCCCCGCCGCCTCGGGTCGGCCACGGCCACGACGGCGGTCATGGTCGACGACGTCGACGCCCACCACCGCCACGCCGTCGCCGAGGGCGCCGACGTCGTCTACGAGCCCGTCGACCAGCCCTACGGCTACCGGGAGTACTCGGCCCGGGACCCCGAGGGCGGCTTCTGGTCCTTCATGAAGCCGCTTTCTTGACTCGCCGAGGCTCGCTGCGCTCGCCGGCTCGGCTGGCGCCCGCGAGCGAGCCTTCGGGGCTGCCGCCGGGCTGGCCCGGACGTGGTGGACCCGCACGGGTCCGCCTCAGATCGGCGGCTTGCCCTGGCGCCGGCGGGCCTCGTTGAGGATCTCCTTGCACGTCTCGCACACGGGGTAGCGACCGGGGTCGCGGGTGGGGACCCACGACTTGCCGCACAGGGCGGTGACCGGGGTGCCGGTGATGTAGGCCTCGGTCACCGCCGACTTGGGCAGGACGATGTGGGCCTCGCGCTCGTGGTCGCCGTCGTCGGTGGTGCGCTCGTCGGTGCGGACGTCGGACTCGGCGTCGGTGGACGGCTGGAGCAGGGGCGTGTTCGACATCGTGTTCGACATGGCCACCCCAGGGTGCCACGCCACGGTTGACATGCCCCTCCTCGTCCACAATGGTTAGGCACATGCCTAACCATCTCGCCGACCCGCTCGACGAGGTGTTCCGCGCCCTGGCCGACCCCACCCGCCGAGCCGTGGTCGAGCGGTTGAGCCGGGGCCCGGCGTCCACCAGCGACCTGGCCCGGCCCTTCTCGATGGCGCTGCCGTCGTTCACCCAGCACATGGCCGTGCTCGAGCGCTGCGGCCTGGTCGCCTCGCAGAAGCGGGGCCGGATCCGGACCTACCGGCTGGCCGGCGACCACCTCGCCGCCGCCGAGGGCTGGCTGGCCGCCCGTCGGAACGTCTGGGAGACCCGCCTCGACCAGCTCGACGAGTTCCTCATCACCACCAAGGAGAGCAACCCATGACCGAGCACGTGCCGCCCGGGCCCGCGCCCATCGAGCCCGATCCCACGACCGACCTCGTGCTCGAGCGGGCGATCGACGTCAGCCCGTCCGCCGTGTGGGCGGCCTGGACCGATCCGGAGAAGCTGAGGCAGTGGTTCGCCCCGGCGCCGTGGACCATCACCCACGCGGCCGTCGACCTCCGCCCCGGCGGGGCCTTCGCCACGACGCTGGCGTCGCCCGAGGGCGAGGAGTACCCGTCGACCGGCTGCATCCTCGAGGTCGTCCCGGACCGGCGCCTGACCTTCACCTCCGGGCTCGGCCCCGACTTCCGGCCGGCCGCGATCGCCGAGGGCGACTTCGCCTTCACCGCGGTGATCGACATCGAGGCCGACGGCGACGGCGCCCGCTACCGGGCCCTCGCCCTCCACGCCGACGAGGCGATCCGGGGCCAGCACGAGGAGATGGGCTTCCTCGAGGGCTGGGGCGCCGTCCTCGACCAGATGGTCGCCTTCATCAAGGCCGGCTGAGCGCCCGCAGCTCGTCAGACGGGGGTCGAGGCCCGCTTCAGGGCGGCCTCGGCCTCCTCGACGAAACGGCCGACCAGCTCGCCGGCCGGCACCAGCGAGGTGATCGCCCCGGCGCCCTGGCCGGCGGGCATGAACTCGCGGTCGGGGTCGACGCCGGTGGCGTCCTCGCCCCCGCCGAGGTGGTTGGCCCCGTCCTCTATCGACTTGAGGACCTGGTAGGGGAAGGGCTCGGGCGTGCCGCCGGCCTGCTCGAACTCGTCGGCGTAGGAGTTGCGGACCACCCGGCAGGTCTTGCCGGTGAAGGCCCGGGTGACGATCGTGCCGTCCTCGCCCAGGCCGAGGATCGCGTCCTTGTAGCCGGGGACGGTGTGGGCCTCGGGCGGGGCGATGAAGCGGGTGCCGACCCAGATGCCGTCGGCGCCGAGGGTGAGGGCGGCGGCCAGGCCCCGCCCGTCGCTGATGCCGCCGGCTGCGACGACGGGGATCTTGGCGCCCACCGCGTCGACGATCTGGGGCACGAGGGCGAGGGTGGCGACCTGGCCGGTGTGGCCGCCCGCCTCGGTGCCCTGGGCCACGACCAGGTCGCAGCCGGCCTCGACCGCCGCGATGGCGTGGCGGACCTTGCCGCACATGTTGACGACGAGGAGGTTGAGCTCGTGGCAGAGGTCGACGACGTCGCGGGGCACGCCCAGGCCGGCGACGTAGACGGTGGCGCCGCCCTTGGCGATGTCGCGGATCTTGGCCTCGAAGTCCTGGGGGGCGGCGGTGAGCAGGTCGACGCCGTAGGGCTTGGCCGTCTTCTCCCGCACCGACGCCATCTCCTCGACGAGCTGCGGGTGGCCCATGGTCGAGGCGCCGATGCAGCCGAAGCCGCCCGCCTCCGACACCGCCGCCACCAGCTCGGCGTAGGACACCCCGCCCATGCCCGCCAGCATCACGGGGTGCTCGACGTCCAGGATCTCGGTCAGCCGGGTGCGCATCCCCGCACCCTAGGAGAACTTGACCGCGCGGTCAGTTCTCCCCGCCGGCGCCCACCGTTCCGTGTGCGCGTTCGTGCGGATGCGGCGTGTTTTCGCACACGGTTCGAGCTCAGGCGGCCCGATCGGCGACGAGTCGGAGGATCTCGTCGAGCGTGAGGTCGCCCGGACGGGTGAGGTCGGGCCAGCGGAGGCGGCGGGTCGGGTAGCCGAGGGCGAGGAGGCGCCGATCGCCCTCGTCGTCGAGGGCCCGCTGCACCGGATCGTCGTGGAAGACGCTGTCGAGCTCGATCACGAGCGGGATGTCCTCGACCAGGCCGTCGACCCGGCGGATGTACCCCCGCTCGTCGCTCATCTCCACCTGCCACCGGATGCCGGGCACCCGACGCAGGAGCGAGCGACCGATCTCGTCGAGCACGCTCTCGGTCGGCGGCTCCGCCGGGTCGAAGGTGTCGAGCACCTCGCGGAAGCGGCGGGTGCCGGGACGGCCCCGCCCGCCCAGGTCGTAGAGCACCCGGTACAGCGAGGGCAGCGAGCACGGGATGTCCCGCACCTGGATCGCCTTGGTGATCCCCCGTCCCAGGACGACGGGGCCGGTGCTGCGAGCCAGGTCGAACAGCGTGCGCGAGGGTGTCGTCACCGGCAGCCCGCGGAGAACGGTGACGTGGTGCGGGGGGATCAGGGTCGAGCGGTGGACGAGCACCCCGCCCCGGGCCGCGCTCAGGAGCTTCGGGCGGAGGATCTCGATGCGCTGGTCGCGGCCGTGGATCCCGACGCCCCACATCCGGGAGGCCGTGTGGTGCGACGCCCAGGACTGCCCGTCCTCGTCGACGATCCGCAGGGCCGCCGCCACCCTCGCCTCGTAGGTCGGCGGCGCCCCGGCGATCCGGTAGACGCCGTGGTGCAGGTCGACGAGCCGACCGGCCTCTCGCTGACGGAGGACCTGCCGGGGCGAGATCCCTGCGGCCAGCAGGTCGCTGTGGGTGACGATCCCGTGGGTCGCCTCGACCCGGGCGATCACCTCGTCCCAGACATCCATGGGTCGGAGGATGGCGGCACGGCACGTCATCCAAACCCGAATGTCGTTCTGTGTGCGCGTTCCTACCTATGCGGCGTGTTTTCGCACACAGAACGAGGGGGCGGGGGCGGGGTGGGTCAGCTCTGGTAGGAGCCGGGGCCGGTGAAGGCGCCGCGGTGCCAGCGGTGCGGGGTCAGGACGAGGGCGCGGGGGTAGTCCTCGAACAGCCAGCGGGCGAAGTTGCGGCGCACCCACGGGGTGGCGCTGGCGATGCGGACAGCGGCCTCGGCCCCCTGGCGCCGGCGGAGGAGGGGCAGCAGCCGGGCGGCCATGCGGTTGTCGCGGACCAGGCCCCGGCGCAGCTCGGCCTCGTAGGCGGTGGCGATCCCGGCCGGGTCGGTCGGGCGGCCGGCGAGGATCGCCTCCGCCGCGGCCAGCCCGGTCTCCAGGGCCTGGCCGATGCCCTCGCCGGTCATCGGGTCGCAGGCGCCGGCGGCGTCGCCCACGAACAGCGCCCGTCCGCTCGTCAGCGGGAGCGAGCCCAAGCGGGCCGGGATGGGCCAGGCCCGGTGGGGGCCCTCGGCGACCCAGTCGTCGCCCAGCACCCGGCGCAGGGCGGGGCGCTGGAGGATCGACCGCCACACCTCGCCCATGTCGCCCACCGCGATGCGGCCACCCCGGTGGATGCCCAGGCCGACGTTGACCGTGCCGTCGGCCAGCGGGAACGACCAGGCGTAGCCGGGCAGCACGTCGGGCTCGAACCACACCCACAGGTGCTCCCGGGCCGGGGCGGCCACGTTCGTGAGGTACTGCCGGAAGGCGTGGCACTCGCCCCGGTAGCCGGGGGTGGCCAGGCCCATGGCCTTGCGCAGCGGCGACCACATCCCGTCGGCGCCGATGACGTGGCGGGCCCGCACCGACCCCAGCCCGGTGATCGATCCCTCGAAGGGCGCGTCGGCCGACCCCGGCTCCCGCACCTGGCACAGCGCATGGCCCTCGTGGACCGTGGCCCCGGCCCGGCGGGCGGCGTCGAGGACCTCGGCGTCGAGGTCGATCCGGCGGGCGACCGCCGCGTAGGTCCCGGCGCCGGCGGGGAAGGGCAGGGTCCGGGCCTCGCCGGTCGGGGTCACCACCTTCATGGTGTCGAGGGTCTGCCACGAGGCGACCCGGCCGGGCTCGACGCCGATCTCCTCCAGCCGCTGCAGGGCGCCCGACGTGAGCCCGTCGCCGCAGATCTTGTCCCGGGGGAAGGTCGACTTGTCGACGATCACGACCTCGCGCCCGGCCCGGGCCAGGGCCACCGCGGCGGCGGATCCGGCCGGGCCGCCCCCGACGACCAGGACGTCGACGTCGAGGTCGGTCACGCGTCGAGGAGCTCGTCCCACCCGGCGCGCAGGGCGGCGACGAGGCGATCGGGCTCGGTGACGGCGGCAGGGTCGACGTTGACGCCGATGTGCAGGTCGTCGAGGTAGCTGAGGAGGGTCAGGTTGGCGGCCGCGCCGGTGAGCGGGCCGAGGGCGTAGAGCTGCTCGACCCGGCCGCCGGCGGTGTAGATCGGGATCGGCGCCCCAGGGACGTTGCTGGTCACGAGGTCGACGCCCTTGAGCATCGACCCGAACAGCCCGGTGCTGACCGACGTGGGCAGCCGGCGCAGCAGCCCGGCCATGGGCTCGACGAAGCCGAGCGACGGCTCGCCCCGCTGCCCGAGCACCAGATCGTGGAGGACCTGCATGCGGCGGATCGGGTCGGGCTCGTCGAGGGGGATCGGGAACCGGGCCGGGACGAACTGGTTGCCGGCCAGGTCCTCGGTGCCGGTGGTGCGGACGTTGATCGGCATCGTCATCCGCAGCGCCTCGGCCGGGGCGCCCAGCTCGTCGTGGTAGCGGGCGAAGCCGGCCGCGGTGGCGGCGACGAAGGCGTCGTTCAGGGTCGCCCCGGCCGCCTTGGCGGCGCGCTTGGCCGCGTCCATGGGGACGACGACGGTGTCGAAGCGGACCGACAGCGAGCGGCCGGTCATCAGCGGCGACAGGGGAGCGGTCGCCGGGGCGGCCAGGCGGGCCACCGACTCGACCGTCTCCTTGAGCCGCTTGGCCGTGCCCACGGGGTCGCCGGTCACCCGGGACACCGCACCGGCCGCCGAGCCGGCCACCGTCGACCCCGAGCGGCGGGCGATGCCGAGGGCCCGGCGCTGCTCGTGGGCGATGGCGTCGACCCAGCGGGCCGCCTGCGACATGACGAAGGCGTCGGGGGCGGCGGGCAGCTCCTCGGGGTCGGTGTCCCGCTCGAGCTCGAACATGATCAGGGCCAGCTTGATGCTGCCGACCCCGTCGGTGATGGCGTGGTGGACCTTCACGACCAGGGCGGCCCGGTCGTCCTCCATCCCCTCGATCAGCGTCGCCTCCCACAGCGGGCGGGCCCGGTCGAAGCCGGCCATGGCGATGGGCTGGGCCATGTCGAGGACGCTGCGCAGGTCGCCCTGGCCCGTGGCCCGGACGAAGCGGACGTGGTAGTCGAGGTCGAAGTTGGGGTCGACCTCCCAGCGGGGCGGGGCGATCGAGAGCGGGTTGGCCCGCACCCGCTGGCGCAGCCGGGGGACGATCCGGGTGCCGCGCTCGAAGAGGTGGCGGAGCCGGTCGTGGGACGGGGCCCGGTCGAGCACGGCCACCGCCGTGATCGTCGACCGCAGCATGGCGTCCTTCTCGATCGTCCACATGAGCGCGTCCGAGTCGCTCATCCGCGATTCGTACCGAAGCTCGCCCATCAGCGGAGGTCTACCAGGCAGGGAGGCGGTCGAGCCCTACCCGCAGGTCGTGAAGCCCTGGTCGCGGTAGGTGGCGCGGACGGTGTCCTGGCCGGTGGTGCCGTCGGGGTAGGTGATGGTCCGCTGGGTGGTGACGGTGGTGCAGTGGGCGCCGCTGCGGGCCTCGCTCTGGCCCGTCTGCTGCCCGGTGGCGTGCTGGGTCGAGTACAGGGTCACCGTCACGCTGGTGGGCGTGTGGCTCGTCCACACCATGATCCCGTAGGGCGTGTCGTTGTGGAACTTGAGGTCCGGGGCGGGGAAGCCCATGGTGGCCTCGCGGCCCCGGGGGTACCGGGCGAAGTACTCGGAGTGGGCCTGGTACTCGACGAAGGGGAGGCCGGCGAAGAAGGCGGCGTTGAAGGTGGTGGTGGCGAACTGGGAGACGCCGCCGCCGATCTCCGACACGTGCTCGCCGTCGCGGATGGCACCGGCCTCGACGAAGCCCTTCTCGGCGGTGCGCTCGCCGACGACCTCGTTCATCGAGAAGGTCTCGCCGGGCAGCACGACCGTGCCCTGGACCAGGTCGGCGATGCGGTGGATGTTGGTCACCCGGGGCTCGCCGGCGGTGAAGTAGGTGGTGAACGACTTCACCTGCGGCTGGCCGTTCCACTCGGTGGTGGTGCCGACCGGCTCCTTGATGCCGAGGGCCTCGGCCTCCTCGGTGGTCAGCTCCGGGTCCTCGACCACCGGCTCCAGCTCGACGGCGTTCTGCCCGGCCCGCAGCGCCTCGGCCACCTTGGTGGCGGCGTCGTCGCCACAGCAGCGCAGGCCGCTGACCGACGGGGTGATCTGCACGGCGCCGGCGGCGTCGAGGGTGAAGTCGGCGTCCTTGGGCTCGGCGTCGCCCAGCGAGCCGATGCGATCGGTGACGGCGGCGCCGAGGGCCTCGCCGTCGAAGAGGATGTCGAAGCCGTCGGCGGTGGGCTGGAAGCCGAGCCAGCCCCGCAGCTCGGCCGGCTCGAAGGTGGCGGTCTTGCCGGCGACGGTGACGGTGAAGGGGACGGAGGTGATCGTGGCCGCCCGGCCGGCGACCTCCTGGGCCTTCTCGTCGCTGATCTGGGGGTCGGTGGCCTCGGGCTCGACCTCGACGATCAGCGGGTCCTCGCCGGCCCGGGCCGCGTCGAGCAGCCGCTCCTCGACCACGGCGGGGTCGAGGGCCAGACCGGGCTGGCCGGGCTGGGCGGTGACGGCGTCGGGGGAGGCGACGATCGTCGGCTCCACAGGCTGGCGGGCGGTGTCGCCCTCCAGCCCGGCCAGGGCCAGCTCCAGCACGTCGGACCGGGAGGTGTAGGCGAAGCCGACCTCGAGGGGCGAGACGAACGAACCGGCCCAGGCGAGCGGGCGGAGGATGGCGTTGCCGTCGCGGCCCTCGTCGAGCACGGCGCGGATCGTGGCGGCCTGGTCGACCGACAGGCCCAGGGCCCCGGCCGTCGACTCGAGGGTGCGGTCGCCGGTGCGGATCTGGACCTCGCGCTGGCCGAACTCGTCGGCCATGTCGGCGACGACCTCGGCGACCTGGTCGTCGGAGCGGGAGCCGATGGCGCGGCCGTCGAGCTCGACGTTGCGGAGGGTGCCGTCGGCCGCCGCGCTGGTGTCGAAGGCCCATGCGCCGAAGAACACGAGCACCACCAGGACGGGGAGGCCGACGCCGATGATGGACCGTGTCCGGGGTCGACGCACCGCACCAGCCTGCCAGGTCACGCCGGTTTCACCGAGGCACGTCCCCTCGAAGTGGTAGCCCTGCCATGATGCGGGCGCGTACGACGAGAACAGAGGAGTCGACCAGGTGACAGGGATCTGCGAAGGACGCGTGGCCATCGTGACGGGTGCCGGCCGCGGCATCGGGCGGGAGCACTCGCTGATGCTCGCCGAGCAGGGCGCCAAGGTCGTGGTCAACGACCTGGGCGGATCGATGGACGGCAGCGGCGAGGGCTCGAAGGGCCCGGCCCAGGAGGTCGTCGACGAGATCGTCGCCGCCGGCGGCGAGGCCGTGGCCAACACCGACGACATCTCGAGCTGGGACGGCGCCGAGAAGCTGGTGAACCAGGCGATCGAGACCTTCGGGAAGCTCGACGTGCTGATCAACAACGCCGGCATCCTCCGCGACCGGATGCTGACCAACATGTCCGAGGCCGAGTGGGACGCCGTCATCCAGGTCCACCTCAAGGGCACCTTCGCCCCGGCCCGCCACGCCGCCGCCTACTGGCGCGAGCGGTCGAAGGCGGGCGAGGAGGTCTCGGGCCGGATCATCAACACGTCGTCGCCGTCGGGCATCTACGGCAACGTCGGCCAGACCAACTACGGCGCGGCCAAGGCCGGCATCGCCGCCTTCACGATCATCGCCGCCAAGGAGCTGGCCCGCTACGGCGTCACGGTCAACGCCATCGCCCCCGCCGCCCTGACCCGCATGACCGAGAACCTCGGCATGGGCCAGGCCGACGAGGAGACCAAGGAGCAGATGTCGCCGAAGTGGATCGCCCCGATCGTGGTCTGGCTGGCCTCCGAGGGCAGCGGCCACGTCAACGGGCGGGTCTTCGACGTCACCGGCCGGGCCCTGTCGGTGTCCGAGGGCTGGCACCGGGGCCCCACCGCCGAGCCCGTGCTCGACCCGGCGCTGATCGGCGAGATCGCCACCCAGCTGGTCGCCGACGCCCGGCCCAACGCCAACATGTTCGGCTACGACGAGACCTGACCACCCCGTGCGGGTGACGATCCGCGTGACCCCCGGGGCCCGGCGCCCCGGGGTCGGCGGAGCCGCCGGTCCGGACGGTGCCGAGCTGGGGGTGCGGGTGGCGGCGCGGGCGGTCGACGGCGCCGCCACCGAAGCGGCCCTGGTCGCGGTGGCCGCGGCCCTCGGTGTCCGGCGTCGCCAGGTGGCCCTCGTCCGGGGCGCCACGTCGCGGACCAAGGTCGTCGAGGTCGAGGGGGACGAGGTGGCGCTGGCCGCCCGGCTCACCGATCTGTTCGCTGCTGGATAGGGTCGCCAGCCGATCGCTGCTTGCGTGATCCGTCCGCCGACTTGGAGCTGCCCGATGCCGATCAACCCGGAGGCCGTGGGGTCGAAGAGCGACCCGGTCCGCCACTCCTGGGACTCGAAGGACGCCATCCTCTACGCCCTCGGCGTGGGGGCTGGTGCCGTCGACCCGCTCGACGAGCTGCAGTTCACCACCGAGAACTCCAACGGCGTCGACCAGCAGGTGCTGCCCACGATGGCCGTGGTGCTGGGCGTCGGGGGCGGTGGCGCCTTCGCCTCGATCGGCTCGTTCAACCCGGCGATGCTCGTGCACGGCGAGCAGGCCATCGAGCTCCACGGTCCGATCCCGGTCAGCGGCGAGGTCGAGACCGTCGGCGAGATCACCGGCATCTACGACAAGGGCAAGGGCGCGCTGGTCGAGGTCCGCTCGGTCTCGACCGACGTGGGTTCGGGGGAGCCGCTGTTCACCACCACCATGTCGGCGTTCATCCGGGGCGAGGGCGGTTTCGGTGGCGACCGGGGTCCGTCGGGGCCCAAGAACCCGCCGCCCGAGCGGGATCCGGACCACGAGCAGGCCTACATCACCCGCACCGACCAGGCCCTGATCTACCGCCTGTCGGGCGATCGCAACCCGCTGCACTCGGACCCGACGTTCGCGGCGATGGGCGGCTTCGACCGCCCGATCCTCCACGGCCTGTGCACCTACGGGTTCACCGGCCGGGCCCTGCTGCACCGCCTGTGCGGGGGCGACCCCGCCCGCTTCCGGTCGATGGAGGGCCGCTTCTCGTCGCCGGTCCTGCCCGGCGAGAGGCTCACCGTCCGCATGTGGGAGACCGGCGACGGCGAGGCCCTCTTCCAGACGACGGGTGACGACGGCCGTGTCGTCCTCGACGGCGGGAAGCTGGTGTTCTCGTGAGTGACCGGGGGCAGACGCCGGCGGGCTGGTACCCGGACCCGTACGGGCGGGCGGAGCAGCGCTGGTTCGACGGCGCCAGCTGGACGCCCAACATCGTGCGGGGCGGTGTGCAGACGACCGAGTCGGGCGACGAATGGGTCGTGCCGTCCGGCACCGACTCGTACCACGACGTCCAGGCCCAGGTGGCCCGGGCAGCCCAGGACCCCTACGCCGGCGGGCCCTGGAACCGGGGCGGCCAGCAGCAGCACCAGGTCGCCGCGGCCACGCCCCACGGCGGCGGCACCGTGTTCACCGAGCCGATCCTCGTCGTGAACCAGAAGGCCAAGCTGATCGAGATCAACAACGAGTACGCGGTCTACGACCAGCACGGCCAGCAGATCGCGGCGGTGCGCCAGGTCGGCCAGTCGACGGCCAAGAAGGTCGTGCGGGCGCTCACCTCCTACGACCAGTTCATGACCCACAAGCTGGAGGTCGTCGACGGCAGCGGCGCCGCTCTGCTCCGGATCACCCGCCCGGCCAAGGTCTTCAAGTCCAAGTTCCAGATCGAGCGGGGCGACGGGCAGCCCGTCGGCGAGATCATCCAGGAGAACATGGTCGGCAAGATCCGCTTCGGGCTGACGGCCGGCGGTCACACCGTCGGCTCGCTCAACGCCGAGAACTGGCGGGCCTGGAACTTCAACATCCAGGACCACACCGGCGCCGAGGTGGCCCGCATCACCAAGACGTGGGAGGGCCTGGCCAAGACCATGTTCACCACCGCCGACAACTACGTGGTCACCATCCACCGACCGCTCGACGACCCGCTGCGCTCGCTGGTCGTGGCCGCCGCCCTCAGCGTCGACACCGCCCTCAAGCAGGACAGCCGCGGCTTCAACTAGCCGTCGCGCCCCCGCTGCAGCTCCCGCAGGTAGCGGAGGCGGGGAAGGGCGTAGCGGTCCTTGGGCCGATCGGCCGCCTCCTTCGACCGGATGATGTCCTCCAGCGAGGCGACCATCGCCCGGGTCGGGCCCAGGTCGACGACGATCGCCGACGTCCGTAGATCGTCGTAGCCGCCCGTCCCCGCCGGCACGAAGGCGATGTCCAGGTCCCCGATGGGCGTGGTGAGGTTCCACAGTGCCGCGGTCGCCAGGCTGGCGCCGCTGTGGTCGAACGGCAGGCCGCCCTCGATGCCGTCCTACGTCCTCGACCTGTTCCACGGCTCGTCCTGGGACTAGCTGAGGGGGACGAGCGCGGCCCGTGAGGTGGGGTAGGCGTCGTCGCCGGTGATGCGGTGGAGGGCGGCGTCACGGTCGAGGGCCTCGACGACCGAGCAGTCGTCCTCCAGGATCACGTAGCGGTCGAGGGCGCGCAGGAACCAGCGGTCGTGGGTGACGGCCAGGACGGTGCCGACGAAGGCCTGCAGGGCGGTGTCGAGGGCCTCGGCCGACCCCAGGTCGAGGTTGTCGGTGGGCTCGTCGAGCAGCAGCAGGTTCACACCGCTCAGCTCGAGCGACAGGACCTGGAGCCGGGCCTGCTGCCCGCCGGACAGGGTGGCGACGGGGCGGCGGGCGCAGTCGGCCAGCCCGTAGCGGCCGAGGGCGGACATGCCGGGCCCCTCGACCAGGTCGTGCTCGGCGGCCAGCACCTCCAGCGGCGTGCGCCCGGCGAAGGCGGCGACCTCGTCGGTCTGGTGGAACAGGCCGGGCACGACCCGGGCGCCGAGCCGGAAGGTGCCCTCGTGCTCGACCGTCGGGTCGCCGGCCAGCAGCCGCAGGAGGTGGCTCTTGCCGGTGCCGTTGGGCCCGAGGATCGCCACCCGGTCGCCGAGGTGGACCTCCAGGTCGAAGGCGTCGGTCAGCCCGCTGATCTCCAACCGCTCGCAGCGCAGGACGATGCGGCCGCTGTCGGCCCCGTCGAGGCGCATCTTCACCGCGGTGTCCTTCGGCGGGGGCGGGGGCGGACCGGTGTCGACCCAGCGCTGCCAGCGGTGCTCGGCGGCGGCCGCCTTCTTGGCGTTGGCGTCGCTGATCGAGGCCCGCTGCTTGAGCTCCTTGTACAGCTGGAACAGGCGGCGCTCCTCGGCCTTCCAGCGGGCCCGGGCGTCGCCGAGGGCCTCGTTGCGGGCCTGGCGGGCGGCGTCGTAGGTGGCCCACGTGCCCGGGTGGGTCCAGGCGCCGTTGCCCTCGATCGTCACGACCGCGTCGACCGCCTCGGCCAGCAGCTCCCGGTCGTGGCTGACGACGAGGACCGTCTTGGGCGTGGCCCGGATCCGCCGCTCCAGCCAGCGCTTGGCCGGGATGTCGAGGAAGTTGTCGGGCTCGTCCAGCAGGAGGACGTCGGCGTCGCTGGCGAGCAGCGACTCGAGCACGAGCCGCTTCCGCTCGCCGCCCGAGAGCGTGCTCACCGGTCGCGCCCCGGCGTCGTCCAGGCCCTGGCCGAGGATCGCCGCGCAGGCCGCGTCCCACCGTGCCTCCTGGTCGTAGCCGCCGACGTCGGCCCAGGCGATCACGGCGTCGCCCAGGGCCAGGCCGGTCGTGCTCGTCGCCGTGGCCGGGTCGGCGTTGGCCACCTCGGCGGCCTGGAGGGCGAGGGCCGCGTCCCGCACGGCCCGGGGCGCGAAGCGGACGAGGAGGTCGCGCACCGTCGCCGCCCCCTCCTCGCCGGTGCCGATCGCCTGCGGCATGTGGGCGACGGTCCCGTCGCAGTGGATCGTGCCCTCGGTCAGGGACAGGTCGCCGCCGATGCACCGCAGCAGCGTCGACTTGCCCACGCCGTTGGCCCCGACCAGGGCGACGTGCTGCCCCGACCGGACCTTGAACCCCACGTCCTCGAACAGCGGGGCCCCGCCCGGATGGGCGAACGCCGCCCCCGCCACCTGCACCACGGCCATAGGGCGTCGATCCTGCCCCGCTGCCCGAGTCCCGGCGAGCGCGTTTCGGGGATCGACCTCAGAAGTGGAAGAGGTGCTCGACCTTCACGGGGAAGTTGACGATGCCGCGGGTGCGGCCGGGGTTCATCACGCTGAAGGAGTCCTGGAACTCGCGCTCGTCGTAGATCGTGCCGCCGTCGTGGGAGTGGATGGCGACCGTCAGCGGGAAGGTGCCGTCGAGCAGCGGCATGTTGTCGAAGACGAAGTTGACCTCGCCCTCGCCCTTGACGGCGTGGATGTACTGCTCGAGCACGTCGGTGGTGGTGCCCATCAGGCGGTTGCCGTCCTCGTCGAAGATCTCGACGGCGAAGGCGACGTCGGTGATCATCCCCGTGGCCGAGTACCCGATGCGGAGCTTCAGCGGCTGGCCGGGGAGCAGGTGCCCGGCCTCCTCGTCGGGGTACTCGGGGATGACGTGGCGGATCGTCACCGTCGCCCCGGGATCGGCGACGAGGGCGTTGGGGGTGACGATGATCGGCAGCTCGCCGGTGACCGGGTCGGCGATCGTCGGCGGGGTGTGGTCGGCCTCCTCGGCGGCGATCGGGATCTCGACGCCCCGGGCCGCCAGCGCCTCGCGGAAGATGCGGATCGCCTCGCCGGGCGCGGCGTCGCCGATCTTCTTGCCGTGGTCGAGGACGACCGCCCGGTCGCAGATCTGGCGCACCAGGTCGGTGGCGTGGGAGACGACGAGGATCGTGCGGCCCTCGCGCTGCATGCGCCGGATGCGGTCGATGCACTTGCGCTGGAAGGCCTCGTCGCCCACGGAGAGGACCTCGTCGACCAGCAGGATGTCGGGGTCGACGTTGATGGCCACGGCGAAGCCGAGCCGGGCGTACATGCCCGACGAGTAGTGCTTCACCTGGAGGTCGATGAAGTCCTCCAGCTCGGCGAAGTCGACGATGTCCTCGAAGATCCCCTCGACCTGGCTCTTGGAGAAGCCGAGGATCGAGCCGTTGAGGAAGACGTTCTCCCGCCCGGTGAGGTCGGGGTGGAAGCCGGCCCCCAGCTCGAGGAGGGCGGCGAGCCGGCCCCGGTGGGTGATCGTGCCGGTGGTGGGGCGGAGGGTGCCGGCGACGCACTTGAGCAGGGTCGACTTGCCGCTGCCGTTGTGCCCGAGCATCGCCAGGGTCTCGCCCTGCTCGACGCTGAACGAGACGTCGTCGAGGGCCCGGAAGTCCTCCCACTTGATGCGGCCGGCCCGGATCACCCGCTCCTTGGCCGACTTGGGCTTGTCCTTGGCCAGCTTGAACACCTTGCTGACCGAGTCGATCGTGATCACCTCGGGCACCGGACAAGGGTATCGGCGCCCTGCCGGCCGACCCCATCACAGAGGGGCGGCTGCCCGCCGTCACAGGCGGCGGACGACCTCCCAGAGGCGATCGCCCAGGCCCTGCCAGTCGTAGCGCGCCTCGACCAGGGCCCGGCCGGCGACCGCCCGCTCGGCGGCCGCGTCCGGATCGTCGAGGACGGCCCGGACGGTGGCGGGGATGTCGTCGCCGATCACCGCGTGGACGCCGTTGGCGATGTCGAGGCCCCGGACGCCGAAGGCGGTGGAGGCGACGGGGATGCCGGCGGCCAGGTACTCGATGATCTTGAGGTTGGTGCCCGAACCGAGGCGCACCGGGTTGACGGCGACGTGGGCGGCGTCGAGCAGCGTGTCCTTGGCCGAGGACGGGATCACGCCGGTGAACACGACGTTGGCCGGGAGCCGCTTGCGCCCGGCGAAGGCGTCGCCGTGGCGGCCGCCGAGGACGAACAGCACCTCGGGGGCGTAGGGCGCGGCCCGGATCACCTGCTCGGCGGCGTCGAGGTTGGGCGGGTGCCAGCTGCCGACGAAGACGGCCACGGCCTCGGGGGTCGGTCCCCGGCCGCCCTGCATCGACCGGTAGCGCTCCAGCCACAGCTCGCCCCGCCGGCGGCGTCGCTCCGGGTCGGGCCCGGCGTAGGACCAGACGTCGGTGCCGTTGGGGACGACCGTGACGTCGGTGCTCGGCCGCCCGCCGGCGATGGCGAGGGCCCGGGCGTCGATGCGGCTGCAGGCCGTGATGGCGGCGGCCTCGGCGCTGACCCGCGCCTCCAGGGCGACGACCTGGTCGTGGACCAGCTTCCCGGCTCGGGTGGTCGGGAGGACGTCGCCCTTCAGGTCGGCCTCGACGTTGAAGGCGTCGTAGACGAACGGCAGGTCGACCTCGGCGGCGGCGAGGGCGGGGTGGAGGTAGGGCTCGGCGAGGATCACCACGTCGGCGTGGCGGGTCGCGGCCCGCAGCCGGCGCAGGTACGCGGGCGTGCGCTCGATCTCGGTGCCGGCGGCCAGGTCGCTCACCGGGAGCCCGACCGAGAGCGACATGGCCTCGGCGGCCTGGCGCTGGGCGGCGCTGACCGGCACGGCCGTCTCGACCAGCCCCGGCGCCAGCTCGGTCGAGCCGGGCTCGCCGCCGTCGGTCAGGCTGACGATCTCGACATCGGCGTGGCGGGCCAGCGCGCCGTAGAGGTGGAAGCTGCGCAGCTGGCCGCCGTGGCCCCGATCGGCCACCCGGAACGTCGTCAGGGCCACGACCTTCCGGCGCAAGGGGCGCGCCGGGGTGGCGCCGGTCGGCCGGGGCCGTGGGCGCGCGGGCGCGTCGGGGCGACCGCCGTCGCCGTGGTGGGGCGGGGCGGGAGCCGTGGGGCTGGCGGGGTGGGGCGCAGCGAGGTCGCCGAGGATCGTCCGGACCGCGGCCGGCCAGGTGATGCGGGCGGCACGGCGTCGCCCGGCGGCGCCGATGGCCGCGGCGCCGTCGGGGTCGGCGACGAGCGAGGACAGGGCCGCGCCGAGGGCAGCCGCGGTCGGCTCTGCGATGAGGCCGTCGACCCCGTGGCGGATCAGCTCCGTCGGCCCCCCGCTGTCGGCCACGGTGACGACGGGCGCGCCCGCGGCCATGGCCTCGACGGTGATCAGCCCGTAGTCCTCGTCGTAGGGGACGAACGGCACCGCGATGGCCGAGGCGTAGAGGCGCCCCAGCTCGTCCTCCTCGACACGGCCGAGGAAGCGGATGCGCTCGTCGCCGGCGGCGAGCGCCCGGAGCCGGTCCTCGTCGGGGCCCGTGCCGCCGATCAGCAACGGTACGTCGTGGGGGACGTGGGCCATGGCCTCGATCACGAGGTCGATGCGCTTGGGGCCGTCGAGACGGCTCGTGGTGAAGAGGTGGGTGCGACCTCCTTCCGGGGACGTGGACGGGGACGGGGGGATGTGGACGTCGGACGGGGCGTGGGCGACGTGGGCGCCCACGCCGGTGGGCAGGTAGTCGGCCCGCACCGCGATGGTGCGGGACAGGGTGGTGTGGCGGGCGATCTCGCCGGGGGCCAGCGCCACCCGGTCGAGCCAGTGGACGACGAGACGGCTGGTGGGGCCGGGCAGTCGCAGGTCGTCGTGGTCGGGACCGAGGGCGGTGATGGCGGCGTCGGCCGCGTCGAGGACCTCGGGCACGCGGTCACGACGGGCGGGACCGCGCACGAGGTCGAGCAGGGTGCGGGTGGCGGGCTCGACCGAGCCGGGGTCGAGCGGCGCCTTGAACAGGTGGTAGGTGTCGTAGAGGCCCCGCAGCGGGTGGAACATCCAGAGGACGTGCCGCGGGTGGGAGGCGATCCACGTCGGGTACTTCGAGCTGATGACCAGGTCGAACGCCGACGTGTCGAGGGAGGCGGCGGTTCGGTACCCCTGCAGCAGGGGACCCAAACCCGATTCGTCAACTGGCAGCGGGGCCAGTGACGCGTCGTGTCCGGCCTCACCGAGGGCCGCGGCCAGCCCCGCCCAGGCCCGCTCGGCGCCGCCGATCGTCCCGGCCTCGGCCGCCGGCACGATGATCCCGATCCTCACGCCGACCCCCGCCGATCGCCGGTCGTCGTGGGCCCGGTCGTCGTGGGCCCGGCGGGGCCGCCGAGCTCGACGAGGTCGCCGTCGGGCTCGGCCTCGTCGAGGGTGATGGCCAGGGCGGCCCGGATCTGGTCGTCGGCCCGGGCCCACGTGGTGGTGGCGGCGCGCCGCCGGGCACCCGCGGCGAGCGTCGCCGCCAGGTCGGGATCGCCGAGGATCCGCTCGACGGCGGCGGCGATGGCGGCACCGGTGGGCGCCACGACCAGGCCGTCGACCTCGTGCTCGACCAGGTCGGCCAGACCGCCGCCGTCCTCGCACACCACGACGGGCGCGCCGTGGGCCATGGCCTCGATGGCGGTGAGGCCGTAGTCCTCGTCGAGGGCGGGGGCGACGACGCACGGCGTGGTCGCGTAGAGGTGCTCCAGCGTCGGGTCGTCGACCCGGCCGAGGACCTTCACGTTCGACTCCCAACCGTCGGGCGCGGCGTCCGCCCCGTCGACCCGGCAGCACCACAGGCCCCGCTCGTCGACGTCGTCGAGGTCGGCGGTGCCGGACAGGCGGTGGTCCACGGCTCGCACCCAGTCCTGCCGCCCGCCGTCACCCACCAGCACGGCCTCGACCGACGGCAGCCTGCGCATGGCGGCGACGAGCAGCTCGGGCCGCTTGGGGAACTCGAGTCGGCCGACGCACAGCACCGGTCCGTCCCGCCGCTCGCCCGAGGCGGCCCGGCGGGCGGCGGCCGCCACCGTCCCGCCCACCGCGATCCCGGCGTGGAACAGCGAGACCCGGTCGATCCCGTTGAACCGGCCGAGCCGGCGTCGCACCGTCTCGGAGCCGGCTGCGAACCAGCGGACGGCGTCGAAGCGGGGCTGGTCGAGGGCCCGGATCCGGTCACCGGCGCGGCGGTGGAGGTCCGGGTCGGGGGCGAAGCCGCCCTCGATCCACACGTCCTCCAGGTCGTAGAAGACGCGGTGGTGGTGGAAGAAGAGGGCGAGGTGGCGGGGGTGGCGGTGCGTGGTCGACGGGGGTTGGGTGGAGATGACGGCGTCGAAGCGGCGGGTGACGACCCGGTCGAACTCCTCGACGCCGGCCAGGTAGCGGAAGTACTCGGGCGTCGACCACCAGGCCTCGGGCGTGATCTCGGTGCCGAAGACCCGGTCCCGGGGGTCCCACGGGAGGTCGACGGTGAGCCGGCTGACGTCGTGGCCGTCGGCCCGCAGGGTGGCCTCGACCCGGGCCGCCACCCGCTCGAAGCCGCCGGCCACGCCGACGTCGGGCTTGAGGACGGCGATGCGGCGGCCGGTCACGCGCTGGCTGCGCCGCCTGCGGTGCGGGCGACGAGGGCGTGGGCACCGTCGCCGAGGTCGGAGATCTCGGCCTCGGCGAACCCGCGCTCGAAGGCCAGCAGCTCGAGGGTGGCGGGGTGGAGCGGGCGCCGGCGGGGGTCGGCCCACAGGACGTCGCCGGTGGCGGCGCCGGCGGGGTCGGCGGCGACCAGGACCAGGACGCCGCCGGGGCGCAGGGCGGCGACGGCGGCGTCGACGACGGCGACCAGGTCGGAGAGGGGCCGGACGTCGGCGAGGGCCACCGCGGTGACGGCGCCGAGCGAGCCGGCCGGGAGCAGCCCGAGGTGGATGGCGGGATCGCCGTCGGCCACGGCGTGACCCCGTTCGCGCAGGGCGGTGGCGATGGTCGGGTCGCTCTCGACGCCGGTGGCCCCGCCGTCGAGGCCGGCCCACACGTCGAGCCACTCGCCCCGGTCGGGGTCGAGGTCGAGCACCGGTGCGCCGGCGGCCGCGCTGGCGACCGTGGGCTCGAGTTGGCGGGCCCAGCCGACGACCACCTCGGGCCGGGGCCGACCGGCGGTGGCGAGCCGGCGGAGCAGGGCGGCATCGACGGCCGCGGCCTCGGCGTGCAGCACAGCGGACGGATCGGCGGAGCCGCTCACGGGCCCGCCGGTGGTGCTGCCGGTGGGCGTGTCGGTGGCGCCGTCGCTGCGGGCGTCGGTCGCGGGGCCGGCTGATCGGAGGGTGCGGAGGAGCAGGTCCTCGCGGGCGCGGGTGGCGCCGAGCAGCTGGCGCTGGTCGGCGATGGCGGCCTCGGCGGCGGCCAGGCGGGCGGTGAGGTCCTCCAGGCCGTCAACGGCCTCGGCCAGCTCGCCGGCCAGGTCGTCGATCTGGACCCCGGCGGTGGCCACCCCGGCCTGGGCCCGGCGGAGGGTGGCGTCGTAGCGCTCCTCCATCTCGTCGACGACCGACAGGCGGGTGGCCAGCTCCTCGACGACGCGGGTCAGCCGGTCGACGGCCACGACCAGCTCCCGGTTGAACGGGACCTGGTGCGACGTCACGTGCTTCATGCCGACCAGCGCCACCTTGTGGGCGTGGCGGAGCTTCCCGGCGGGGGCGTCCTCGGTGCCGGCGTCGGAGCTGTGCCAGGCGTTGTCGAGGTGGTGGCGGGCCGCCGTCAGGGCCTCCTGGGCCCGGGGGGAGATGGCCGCCTGGGCCAGCCTCTCCTGCCAGGCGGCGACCTCGTCGTCCCCGTCGTCGGCCACCTCGGCGGTCGCCGCCGCCTGGTCGGCCACGGCGTCGATGGCGGCGGCCGGGTCGGGGGGCGGGAGCACGTCGTCGTCGGCCATGGCGAGCCGAGAGTAGTGGCGGCGCCGCTCGTGCCACCGCCGCTGCCGAGAACGGCGACCGGCTTCGCTGTCACACCCCTCCGGTACGGTTCCCCCATGGCCGAGACACCCCGCCGACCCCGGCGCCCCACCTCCACCTCGGCCTTCGGCGTGGGCCGGCGCGAGAGCCACGACGCGTCCGACTTCTACGCCCGCTTCACGCCCCCGACGCTCAGCGACGACGAGACGGTCGTCCGGCCCGAGGACCGGGGCATCGCCGACCCCTTCCTGAACATCGACGCTCGCGAGATCGTCAAGGGCGGGCACGTGCGCGAGGGGTCCGTCGCCCTCGTCGTCACCTCGCCGCCCTACTTCGTCGGCAAGACCTACGAGGAGGAGGTCCAGCGCGACGGCGTCCCGGAGTCCTACGGCGAGTACCTCGAGATGCTCCACGCCGTGTTCTCCCAGTGCGTGGAGGCGTTGGAGCCGGGAGGTCGCATCGCCGTCAACGTGGCCAACCTGGGACGTCGGCCCTACCGGTCGCTGTCGGCGGACGTGACCCGCATCTTCGAGGATCTGGGGCTGTTGCTCCGTGGCGAGGTGCTCTGGCAGAAGTCCCGTGGGTCGGCCGGCAACTGTGCATGGGGCTCGTTCATGCAGCCGACCAACCCCTCGCTCCGCGACATCACCGAGCGGGTGATCATCGCCAGCAAGGGTCGCTTCGACCGGGCGATCGCCGCTCGTGATCGGGAGAAGCAGGGCCTCCCGCACGAGACCACCACGACGGCTGACCTCTACATGGAGAGCACGCTCGACGTGTGGGACATCCCGGCCGAGAGCGCCAAGCGGGTGGGGCACCCGGCGCCGTTCCCCGTCGAGCTGCCCGAGCGGTTGATCCACCTCTACACGTGGGTCGACGACCTCGTCCTCGACCCGTTCATGGGCGCAGGCTCGACGCTGGTCGCGGCCGAGCGCACCGGGCGGGACTACGTGGGCTTCGACCTGGATCCCGGCTTCGTCGAGCTGGCGCGTGAGCGGGTGCGCAAGGAGAGCGAGCGCGACGACCGCAAGCCGGTGTTCTCGCTCAAGCCGTCGCAGATCCGCGAGCGACGGACGATCGAGATCGCCCCCGATGTCGACGACGACGACTTCCAGGCGCGGGCGACCAAGGAGGGCAAGGCGGCCAACCTCCTCGCCGAGCGGGTCCTCGGCCCCGTCGAGGACGGAGGCGCCGGGTTCGAGGTGATCCGACGCAAGGTGCGGCTGGCGGGCGTGGGAGCCGAGTTCAACCTCGAGATGAAGGACGGTCGCGAAGGGCTCTGGTACGTCGACGTCTCAGGTGCGTCCTTCGCCAACCCTCGTGGCGGGCTCCGACGCACGGACACGCTGTGGAAGGCGCTCGGCCGCGCTCACGTGTTCGCCAACGCCGAGCACAGCGCCGACCATCGTCTGATCCTCCTGACGAGCCATCTGCCACGGCCGGGCAGCGAGGGCGACCGTGCTCTGCGGGCGGTCGGTCCGGAGGGTGTCTTCGACGTCATCGCCATGCTGGACGACGACGGACGAGCGCGTCTCGCTGCGTACGCCAGCGGTGGTCACTCCGGCGTCAAGGGCTCCCGGGAGAAGCCGATCGCCGGGTTCTGGACCCAAGCCCAGATCGACGCCATGGACACGGAGACGGCATGAGGGGCGTGGCGGTCGCGGTCGTGCGGGGCGAGGCGCCGGACGTGTTCGTCGCCGAGGACATCGACACCCTCCACTGGGTGCTGGCGCTCGAGTGGGTGGCGCGGGCGGACCCGAACGCCATCGGCGAGGGGCTGCGCGACAGCCTGCGGCAGGCACTCCTCGACGAGCGCTGGGCCGATGCGGTGATCGACTACATGCACCACCTCGGCACGGCGGTGGACGTCTACGACGGCCACGAGCTCTACGAGACCCGGGACGTCGCGATGGGGCCGACCGAGCTCCAGTTCCGGCCGCTCTTCCGGGACTGAGGTGACCTTGGGGTACTGGCAGCCCGGGGGCGAGCGGCACCTGATCGCCCATCGGGGGGCGTCGCTCTTCGCTCCGGAGAACTCGCCGGAGGCGGTGCGCGAGGCGGCGGCTCGTGGGGCCACGGACGTCGAGGTCGACGTCAACATGACGGCCGACGGCGTCCTGCTAGCGGTCCACGACGGCGTCGTCGCCGGCGACGACGTGCGATGGATCTCGCAGATGACCGCGGCCGAGGTCCGGTCGGCCATGGAGACCTCTCCTGCTCGCCGCGCGCCGGCGCGGTTGGACGAGGTGCTGGCGGTGGTGGCGGAGGCCGATCTCGGGATCTACCTCGACGTCAAGCAGCTGCTGCCCGGGGGTGCCGCTGCGCTGGGCGACCTGGTCCGGGCCCACGGTCTGGGCGACCGGGCCGTCGGGGCCAGCTTCCGGGCCGACCTGGCCGGGCGGCTCAAGGCCGAGGGCGGGCTCACGACCAGCCTGCTGTTCCACGACCCGGGGATCGACGTCCACAGCCTGGCCCGGGGTCTCGACCTCGACTTCGTTCACCCCTGCTACGACGTCTTCGGTCCCGGGGCCCTGGGCCCGTTCACGCCCGAGTGGGTCGCCGCCGTCCGGGCCGTCGGGGTCGGCATCGTGGCCTGGAACACCCTCGAGGTCGAGGTGGCCGCCGAGGTCTTCGCCCGGGGCGCCGATGGGGTCTGCTCCGACGACCCCGCCGTCCTCGTCGACGCCGTCGCCCGTCTGGGCTGAAGGGGAGCGCTGCGAGGCGGCGACGGCGTGCCAGGCTGCGGGCGATGCCGTCGCTGCGGACCGAGGTCACCGAGATCACCACCGGGCTGGCCATGCTCGGGCTGGGCGACCTCGACTGGGCCCTCACCGCCCGGCCCGCCGAGATCCACGGTGTCGGCGAGGCGACCTGGGACAAGCTGGCCGAGGCCCGTCGGGAGGGCGGCCACGACGCCGACTTCCACCGGGCGTGGCAGAACGGCCTGGCCTTCCTCCGGGCCGAGGAGGGCCTGCGCAGCCGGGTCCCGGCCCGCATCGAGTGGAAGGGCCCGGACAAGCTGCCGCTGCAGTCCGACGTGCCCGCCGACCTGCGGATCGACCGGGTGTACCTCGTGTCGTGCAAGTACCTGTCGACGATCCTGCACAACGTCGCCCCGGCCGGGCTGTTCGACGGCGGCCTGTCGGGGTCGGTGGCCAAGGCCGGCGACTGGTTCGCCCACGTCGCGCCGGCCGAGCTCCAGCGCTACTACGAGGCGTCCCGCGACGAGCTCGCCAGCAGCGGCCTGGCCGGTGCGGCCGACCTGGCCCACGTCCCCGAGCGCGTCACCGACCTGGCCCGCACCGGTCGCGACATCCTGAAGGCGGCCTTCAAGCGGGTGACGCCGGCGTCGGTGGCCGAGCCCTACGCCGCCTTCGCCCGGGCCGTGTCGGAGCGCTCGGCCGACCGCTGGAAGGGCACGCTCGGCGACCGGACCGACAAGGAGCGGCTGCTCTGGCGCCTCCTCCGGTTGGGCGGCGCGCCCTACTTCGTGCTCGGCGCGTCGAGCGCCACCGCCCCGCCCATGCGGCTCCGCATCGACACCGCCTGGGACTGGCAGCAGCGCTACCGCCTGACGGCGTTCGAGGTGTGGCCCGAGCCCGCCGGCCAGCCCAAGGTCCGCTGGCAGGCCAACGTCGTCGACCGGGAGGCGGGCGCCGACGTGAGCGTCCGGGGCCACGTCGAGATCCGCTGGAGCCACGGGAAGTTCAACGGCCACCCCGAGGCCAAGGTGCACCTCGACACCCCCCACGCCGAGGTCCCGGGCTACCACCCGCTCGTGGCCGAGGGCACGGTCTGATGGCGGGGGAGACCGATCTCGACGCCCTGCTCGCCGGGCTCGACCCGGTGCTCCACCCGGAGGTCCTCGTCTTCGCCACCGTGCCCCGGGGCCTGGCCGTGCCGGCCGCGGCGGCGGCCCGCGCCTTCGCCGTCGTCGAGGAGGCCGAGGCCACCACGGTGATCGTGCCGGAGGCGGTCGCCGGCGAGCTGGGCCTCGACCACGAGATGCCCAGCCGCCGCATCGAGCTGCGGGTCCACAGCGACCTGGCCGCAGTCGGCCTGACCGCGGCGATCAGCACCGCCCTGGCGGCCGAGGGCATTCCCGCCAACGTCGTCGCCGCCTTCCACCACGACCACGTCCTCGTCCCCGCGGATCGGGCCGAGCAGGCGATGGGCGCGCTGCGGGTGGTGGGGCAGGAGGCGGCCGGGCCGGCGCCGTGGGTCGAGGTGCTGGCGACGGCCGGCGTGTCGATCGCCCTGCGCCCGCGGTCTGCGCACCTCCCCGAGGACACCTCCGGCCTGACCCACCTCGACGTCCGGGTCAGGGCCGAGCGCAGCTGGGTCGCACTGGACGCCGAGGACCTCATGGTGTCGTGGGTGATCGAGGAGCTGATCGCCGCCCTCCGGGGCGTGGGCACCGGGGCGCCCGGCTCTCACGAGGTCGACGGCGACCGCGGCCTCAGCCTCCGGTTCACCTCCCACGGCGCGACCGATGCGCGGGGCATGGTGTCCGCCGCGCTGTGGGTCACGCCGTCGGGGTCCGACCCGGCCGAGTCGGTGACGTTCGACATCTGGGACGAGCCCGGCGTGTTCGCCGCCGCCGCCGATCGGGTGGAAGCGATGCTGCGGGTAGCCGAGGGCTAGCCGAGCACCTCGTCGAGGGTGACGGCGCGGCCCTCGTCGATCGAGCGGTGGGCGGCCACGCCGACGGCGACGGACAGCAGTCCCTCCTCCAGCCCGACGCCGGCGACCGACGAGCCGGCCCGCACCGCGGCGAGCAGGTCGAGGTGCTCCAGGTACGAGCTCCCGTGGTGGAAGCCCTCGTAGGCGACCCGCTCGTCGTGGACGACCGACGACGTCACCCCGGCCCGGCCGCCCGACCGGGTCCCGAGCCGGACGATGCCCGAGGGGAGGAAGGCCTCGACCTTGCCGGTGTCGCCCACCACCGAGATCTGCTCCTGGTCCTCCGACCCCTCGGCGAACATGCACAGGTCGAGCGACGCCCGGGCCCCGCCGGCGAAGTCGACGATCACGAAGGCGTTGTCGAGGATGTCGGGGACCTCGCCGTCGTAGGACTCGTCGAGGTGGTTGACGTCCTGGCCGCCGGATGCCAGCACCCGCACCGGCCGGTCCTGCAGGACGTGGGCCATCAGGTCGAAGAAGTGGCAGCACTTCTCGACGAGGGTGCCGCCGGTGTTGCGGCTGAACCGGTTCCAGTCCCCGACCTTCCGGAGGAACGGGAAGCGGTGCTCCCGGATCGCCACCATGCGGGGCGTCCCGACCGAACCCTCGTGCACCGCGGACACCAGCCGGGCGACCGGCGGCATGTAGCGGTACTCCAGCCCGACCCAGACGATGCCCGTCCGGCCCTCGGCCGCGGCCAGCAGCGCGCGGCAGCCCGACACCGTCGTGGCCAGCGGCTTCTCGGTGAGGACGTGGAGCCCGTCGACGGCGAGGACGTCGGTCAGCACGTCGACGTGGGTGTGGTTGGGCGTGGCCACCACGACGACGTCGCACAGCCCCGACGCCAGCAGGTCACGGTGGTCGGCGAAGCGCTCGAAGCCGGCCGAGCCGAGGTCGGGGAAGCGGGCCGCGGCCAGGCCGGCCAGGTCCCGCGAGCCCTCGTGCGGGTCGGCGATGGCCGTGACCTCGGCGCCGGGCAGGTGCTGGATGTTCCAGAGGTGCTCGACCCCCATCATCCCGGTGCCGATCAACCCGTAGCGCACGACGTCGGCCATGGCGCCGAACGGTACCGTCGCCCCGTGACCGACACGGAGCCACTCGAGGTCAGCTGGTTCGCCGCCCTGTGCGACGACGACCACACGCGGCTCGGCGTCGACGAGCCCGACCTGCTCTCGTCGTGGCCGCACTGCCGGGCCATCGCCGAGGCGGCCGAGGCCGGCGGCTTCGACAACATCCTCCTGCCGTCCGGCTACGCCCTCGGCATCGACGCCACCGCCTTCGCCGCCGGCCTGGCCCCGCTGCTGGAGCGGATCCACCTGCTGCTGGCCGTGCGGGTCGGCGAGCTGGTCGTGCCCCAGCTGGCCCGCCAGGTCGCCACCCTCGACCGGATGCTCGGTGGCCGGCTGACCGTGAACATCATCTCCTCGGACCTGCCGGGGGAGAGCCGGTCGAGCGCCGAGCGCTACGGCCGCACGACGGAGGCGATGGCCGTCCTGCGGGACCTGCTCGACGGCCGGGCGGTGGCCCACCACGGCGAGCACCTCGACGTCGAGGTCGACCCGCCCCGGGTCACGACGGTCGACGGCCGCTGCCCGCCGCTGTACTTCGGCGGCCTCTCGGAGCCGGCCAAGGAGGTGGCTGCCGCGCAGGCCGACGTCTACCTGATGTGGCCCGACACGGTGGCCGGCACCGCCGCCCTCGTCGAGGAGATGCGGGGCCGGGCCGCGGCCCACGGCCGGACGCTTCGCTTCGGCTTCCGCACCCACGTGATCATGCGGGACACCGAGGCCGAGGCCCGGGCCGCAGCGGCCGACCTGATCGCCGAGGTCGACGACGAGGTCGGCCGGCGGATCCGCGAACGCAGCCTCGACTCGGGCTCGGCCGGCGTGGCCCGCCAGGCCGAGCTGCGCGACGGGGCCGACGAGGACGGCTTCGTCGAGGACCACCTCTGGACCGGCATCGGCCGGGCCCGCTCGGGTGCCGGCGCCGCCCTGGTCGGCGATCCGGACCAGGTCCGGTCGACGATCGAGGCCTACCGCGCCGCCGGCATCGACGCCTTCATCCTGTCCGGCTACCCGCACCGGGCCGAGGCCGAGCGGGTCGCCCGTGACCTCCTCCCGACCCTCGACCACGCCCCGCTCAAGGGGAGGGTCTAGACCTCGTAGGCGGAGGGGGAGGCCTCGGCCGGGTCGACCGGGCGGTCGCAGGTGGGGCACCACGGGCGCAGCTCCAGCCCGGTGCCGCAGCGGGAGTGGAAGTCGGCCGTGCCCTGGCCGCCCCGGCGCCGGGCGCCCCACTCGGACAGCAGCGAGAGGGCGTCGGCCAGCTCCCGGCCCGAGCCGGTGAGGACGTACTCGTGGCGCAGGGGCCGCTCGCTGTAGGGGCGGGCCACGACGATCCCGTCCTCGGCCAGCTGGCGGAGTCGGGCGGTGAGGATGTTGGGGGCCACGCCGAGGCCGTCGCCGAGGTCGCCGAAGCGCCGGGGCCCGTCGAGCAGCGAGGCCACGATCAGCAGGACCCAGCGGTCGCCGACCCGCTCGACCGCCCGCACCAGGTCGGGCGGGACCGACGGCGGCGGCCCGGTGGATCGGGCCTGCTTCCGGGGCGGGGTCGGGGGCACGGCCCCATCTTGCCGGGCCCGGGCTCAGGTGAGGCGGGCCAGCTCCTTGGCCGCCTTGCGGCCGATGCGGCGGCGGGCGGGGTCGTCGGAGGCGGCGAGGCGATCGGCCACGGCCCGAGCCTCGGCGGCGACGCCGGACCGGCTCCGGCCGATCGCCCGCAGGGCCATGTCGATCGCCTTGTCGACGAGGTGGCGCCCGTCGCCGGCCGTCGCCTCGATCAGGGCCAGGGCGGGGAGGAAGGCCTCGTCGTCGACGCTCCGGTCGTGGCGGGCCAGCCCCCAGAGCAGCGAGAAGGCGGCCCGCTTGACCATCTCCTCGTCCTCCTCCGACGCCGCCGCCCAGCGATCGACGGCCTCCCAGGCCAGCGGGCCGGTGCGGTCGAACAGGTTGAAGCAGATCGAGTCGACGATGGCCCACGAGTCGAAGTCCCGGGCCCAGGCGTCCATCCGCTCGGAGGTCAGCCGGGCCGGGTCGGCCACCAGACCGGCGACGGAGCGGGCCTCGTAGATCCCGGTCGCCCAGAGGGCGAGGGCCAGCTCGTGGTCGACGCCGATCCGCTTCCCGAGCCGCTTCATGTCGGCCATCCGCACCCCCAGCGCCGGCTCGGAGTGGATCCCGTAGCGGGGGACCAGGTCGGCCCGGAAGCCGGGGTCGGCCAGGGCCTCCAGCTCGGCCACGACGGCCGCGACGGTGGTCATCGACGAAACCTAGGCCCGTCGTGGCGACCCGGGATCGACGGGTCTAGAGTCACTTGCACATCGCAAGTCACAAGAAGGTCGACCATGTCCCTCGCCGAGATCGCCACCGCCACCCGGGCGGCCCACGCCGCCGCCGCCCCCGCCACCGTCGCCATCGGCCAGGACCCCCGGGGCGCCGGCGTCGTCGTCGCCCCGGATCGGGTGCTGACCAGCGCCCACAACCTCCGGGATCGCACCACCCAGGTCACCTTCGCCGACGGCTCGACCGCCCAGGGCGCCGTCGTCGGCTCCGACCCCGACCACGACATCGTCGTGCTCGAGGTGCCCACCGGCGCCGCGACCCCGCTGAGCTGGGCCGATGCCGAGCCGCAGATCGGCGACGCCGTCTTCGCGCTGGCCCGGGGCCGGGGCGGCGACCGGATCACCCCCGGCTTCGTCTCCGGCGTGGGCCGCACGTTCCGGGGGCCGCGCGGCCGCCGGGTCAGCGGTGCCGTCGAGCACACCGCCCCGCTGGCCGGCGGCTCGTCGGGCGGCCCGCTGGTCGACGCCGAGGGCCGCCTGATCGGGCTGAACACGCACCGCCTCGGCGAGGGCTTCTACCTGGCCCTGACGGCCGACGCCGACCTCCGCGGCCGGGTCGACGCCCTGGTCGGCGGGGCCCACCTCCAGGCCCGCCGGCTCGGCGTGGTCATCGTCCCCGGCCCCCGTGCGGCCCGGATGCGGGCCCGGGTCGGCCTGCCCGACGCCCCCGGGCTGCTGGTCCGGGCCGTCGTCGCCGAGTCGCCGGCCGCCACCGCCGGGCTGGCCGAGGGCGACCTGCTCACCGCCGTCGACGGCACCCCCGTCCCGTCGGTCGACGACCTGTGGGACGCCCTCGACGCCGCCGCCGGCCGGGCATCGGTCGAGGTCACCGTCCTGCGGGGCGTCGAGGAGCGGACGGTCACGGTCACCTTCGGGGAGTGACGTCCGACCCTCGGGATCGCGGGGTGGGGTTGCTACCATCGGCGTAGGAGAAACCCGCGTCATCCGCGCAGGAAGGAAGGGCCGTCATGGCCGTCCAGGACCTCGACCTCGGTCGCTACAAGCTCGGCTGGGCCGATGAGGAGGACTACGTCTTCAAGCCCCGCCGGGGGCTGACCGAGGACATCATCCGCGAGATGTCGTGGATGAAGGGCGAGCCCGACTGGATGCTGGAGTTCCGGCTCAACAGCTTCCGCCGGTTCCAGAAGCGCCCGATGCCCCGCTGGGGCGGCGACATGTCGGAGATCTACTTCGACCAGATCTACTACTACATCAAGCCCACCGAGGGTCAGGTCGACACCTGGGAGGCGCTCCCGGACGCGATCAAGGACACCTACGAGAAGCTGGGCATCCCCGAGGCCGAGCGGAAGTACCTCGCCGGCGTCACCGCCCAGTACGAGTCCGAGGTCGTCTTCCACCGCAACCGGGAGGACCTCGAGGCCCAGGGCGTCATCTTCTGCGACATGGACACGGCCCTGCGGGAGCACCCGGAGCTGGTGAAGCCGTACTTCGGCACCGTGATCCCGATGAACGACAACAAGTTCGCCTCGCTCAACTCGGCGGTGTGGTCGGGCGGCTCGTTCATCTACGTGCCCCCGGGCGTCGAGGTGGCCATGCCCCTCCAGGCCTACTTCCGGATCAACGCCGAGAACATGGGCCAGTTCGAGCGGACGCTGATCATCGCCGACAAGGGCTCGAAGGTGCACTACATCGAGGGCTGCTCGGCCCCGACCTACACCTCCGACTCGCTCCAC
>JBQGCF010000408.1:0-12461 GCA_052038315.1 Iamia sp. | reverse complement strand
CGACGGGCGGCGTCCTCGCCGGCGGCGCGGTGGCCCTGGAAGTGCGGCATCACCCGCTGGGCCAGCAGCTCGTGGCTGCGCAGCGTCGCCTGCGGGTTCGCCCACTCGTGGAGGAAGGCGAGGTAGGTGCCGAAGCCGCCGGCCTTGTCGACCAGCCGCTGGACCTGCTCGACGGCGTCGTCGGGCGTGCCGATCACGCCCAGCCCGGAGGCCCGGATGTACTCGATCATCTCGCCGACGGTGGCCGCCGTGCCCAGGTCGACCTGGGGGACCGCCACGATCGACTGGTAGTAGCGGAACCACGACTCGATGCCGAAGGCCACGTCCCGCTCGGCCTGCTGGCGCGTCTCGGCGATGTGGAGCAGCCCGGCGAGCCGCCAGCGCCGCCGGTCGATGGCCGCGCCGCTGCGGGCCGCCGCCTCCTCGACCACCGACCAGTGCGAGGCCAGGGCCTCGAAGCCGGCCGGCTGGGTGGCCCCGATCGACAGCATGCCGAGGCCGTGGGTGCCGGCCAGGGCGGCGCCGGTTGGCGAGGCCACGACCGACACGCACACCTCCAGGTCCTCCGAGTAGGGCCGGATGTGGAGGCGGGCGTCGCGCAGGCGCCACATGGGCGTGTCGCTGGTGACCGACTCGCCCCGGAGGAGGGCGGTGATGCAGCGCACCCCCTCGGCCAGCAGCTCGCGGGTGTCCTCGGGGGCGACGCCCACCATCAGCCCGTCGCTGGGGATGCCACCGGGCCCGAGCCCGAGCATGACCCGGCCCCGCGTCAGGTGGTCGAGCAGGACGATCCGCTCCGCCACCCACAGGGGGTTGTGGTACGCCACCGCGACCACGCCGGTGCCGAGCCGGGCGTGGCGGGTGCGCTCGGCCGCGGCGGCCAGGAAGACCTCGGGGCTGGCGATGATCTCGACGCCCCCCGAATGGTGCTCGCCCACCCACAGCTCGTCGTAGCCGAAGCCGTCGAGCGCCTGGAGCAGGGCCAGGTCGCGGTGGAGGGCGAGGGTCGGGTTCTCGCCGACGGTGTGGTGGGGGCCGAGGAAGGCCCCGAAGCGCAGCCGAGGGGTGGGCTCGGTGGACATGGTGGTCGGTCTCCGTCTCGTGGGTCACGCCCGCGACCGGCGCCGAACCTACCGGTCGGCGGCGGGCGGACCCGGCGGTTCGGGTGGGGGAGCCATGCCCAGCGACGCCATCAGCCCCTCGCCCTCGGCGCGCAGGGCCTCGGCCCGGGCCGCATCGTCCTCGGCGCCGCGCCAGCGCAGGACCCGGGCCAGCTCGACCGCCGTGCGGGCCACCCACGGCCGCAGCATCAGGCGCCGATGGCCCTCGAGGGCCCGCTCCAGTACGGCGACGGCGCCGTCGAGGTCGCCGGCGGTGGCCAGGGCTAGCCCCCGGACCCGGCCGGCCAGCCCGGAGGCGACCATCCCGCCCATGCACAGCATCCGGTCCTCGCGCCCGGCGAAGCCGTCGGCCACGACCGCGGCGGTGGCGGCGTCGCCGACCATGTGGGCGATCTCGCCGTACCAGGCCGTCGTCATCGGCCAGAGGTGGTCGCGGGGCACGTCGGCCAGGCCGACCTCGGCGTGCGGGCGGAGCAGGGCGGCGGCGCCCTCGACGTCGCCGCTCAGGGCCCGGCTGAACCCGGCGGCGGCGTCGTAGATCGGCTTGGGGGCGATGGCCTCGACCCGGCTCAGCCGCTCGACGCTGCGCTCCAGCAGCCCGAGGTCGCGCTCCAGGACGATGCGGCACGACAGCTCGACGTGGATCGGCATGGTGCCCTGGGCCTCGCCCACGCTGGCGATCGAGGTCGAGATGGCCTCGTCAGCCTCGGCGTAGCGGCCGTGGAGCAGCAGCCCGGAGACCGCCGACATGTCGCACAGCCAGTCCCACCGGGCCTGGTGGAGCGGCCGGCACAGGTCGTCGGCCTCGGCCAGCACGGCGTCGAAGCGGGCCAGGTCGGCCGCCTCCATCAGGTCGGCCAGGTGCGCCAGGCGGGCGACGATCCGGTAGAGCAGGTCGCCGCCCGCGTCGGCCAGCCGCACCGCCTCGGCCCCCACCGCGACCCGCTCGACGATGTCGCCGTCGGGGCACCACAGGGCCATGCGCCGGGCGATCAGGGCGGCCGAGCGGTACGTCGGGTCGTCGAGCTCCTCCGACGCGGCCAGCGCCTCCTTGCTGATCGCCACGGCGCGGAGCAGGTCGCCGTCGTACAGCGCGACGGCGAGGTGCGAGAGGAAGCGGGTGCGCAGGGCGGCCACCGGCACCCCGGCCGCGGGCCCGTCGGTGGCCGGCTCGGTCACCCCCTCCAGCAGGTCCAGGGCCGTCTCCAGCCACTCGACCCGCTCGTGGTCCACCACCATCAGGTGCATGGGCACGCCCACCCCCGAGCCGGCGCCCAGCCCGGTGGCGGCCAGCCCGAGGCGGGTGCCGTCGCCCTGGGCCCGGGCCGCGTCGGCCGCCCAGCGGTAGACGCGCCGGGCCCCGTCGGCGTCGCCCTGGGCGCTGCGCACCTCGGCCAGGGTCAGCAGCACGTCGGTGGCCTCGGGCGTGGCCGCGGCCAGGTCCACCCGTTCGAGGGCCCGGCTGCACTCGGCCTCGGCGTCGTCGTAGGCGGCGACCATCAGGGCCCGCCGGGCGGAGGCGTGGAGGGCCAGGACGGTGCTCTCGGCGTCGGCCAGGTCACCGGCGGCGACGAGGTGGTGGGCCCGGTCGGCCAGGAGGTCGTCGCGGGGCCCGAGGGCACGGATGGCGTCGGAGGCGGCCAGGTGGAGGTGGCCGCGGCGCAGCGCCGTCATCCCCTCCAGCAGGCCGTCGCGGATCAGCGCGTGGGCGAAGGCGAAGTGGCCGACCGGCGGGGCGTCCTCCACCACCAGGTGGGCCTCGACGGCGGCATCGATGGCGTCGAGCAGGTCGGGCACGGCCACGCCGAGGGTGGGGGCGAGCAGGTCGGTCGAGAACGAGCGGCCGAGCACCGCGGCGGCGGCCAGCGTGCGGCGGTGGCCGGGGTCGAGGTCGGCTAGACGGCTCTCGACCACGTCGACCACCGCCACCGGGAGCCGGTCGGCGTCGCGGTCGTGGCTGAGGTCGTGGGCCACCAGCTCCTCGACGAAGAAGGGGTTGCCCTCGGTGCGCTCGTGGAGGTCGTCGCCCACCTCGGCCCGGCGGTCGCCGGCCAGCGCCGCCACCAGGGCCGCGGTGGCGTCGTCGTCCAGCCCGGCCAGGGGGAGCTGCTCGACCAGCCGCAGCCGGCGGAGGTCGGCCAGGGCCCGGGCCGACGGGTGCGGGTGGGCGGCCTCGGCCGTGCGGTAGGTGACCGCCAGGCGGACGTGGGCCAGCTCGGGCGCCCGGGCCAGGTGGACGAGCAGGGCGCACGACGCCGGGTCGGCCCACTGGAGGTCGTCGATGACGACGAGCGTCGGCGTGCCGTCGGTGACGCGGGCCAGCAGGTCGGTGACCGCGTCGAACAGGGGGCCGCGGTCGTCGCCGGTGCCGCCGGTGGGGGCGGGCGTGCCGGTCGGCACCAGCTCGGGCAGCAGCCGGGCCAGGGCGGCGGCACCGGGACCGGTCGGGCCCAGCCCGCCGGCGCGGGTGGCGAGCGGGCGGAGGGCCTCGACGAAGGGCCGGTAGGCCGAGCCGGTGTCGGCCGTGCTCGCCCCCCACAGCACGATGCCGCCGGCGGCGTGGACCCGGTCGGCGACCTCGGCGACGAGGCGGGTCTTGCCGATGCCGGCGTCGCCGCTGACCGCCAGCACCCGGCGGCCCCGGTCCCGGTCGGCCCAGGCGACCTCCAGCCGGTCGAGCTCCGACGACCGGCCCACGAACGGGCTGGCACCCCGCCGCGACGCGGCCACTGCGGCCGGCAGGTCCGGCCGGCCCGAGGCGTCGGGGGTCGGCGTCGGCGCCGGTGCCGCCGGACCGGTCGCCACGTCCACCGACGGGGGACCGTCGACCTCCTGGCGGAGCACCGCCCCCTCCAACGCCACCAGCTCGGCCGACGGGCTGAGGCCCAGCTCCTCCAGCAGCGCCGTGCGGGTGCGCTCGAAGGCCCGCAGGGCGTCGGCCTGGCGACCCGAGCGGTAGAGCGCCACCATCAGCTGGGCGGTCAACCCCTCCCGCAGCGGGTGGTCGGCGACGAGGGCCTCGATCTCGGGCACCAGCTCGTCGTGGCGGCCGAGGGCCAGCCCGGCGTCGATGCGGGCGGCCTCGGCGGTGAGCCGGAGCTCGTCGAGCCGGGCCGCCGCGGCCCGGGCGAAGGGCTCGCTGGCCACGTCGGCCAGGGCCGGGCCCCGCCAGAGCGCGAGGGCGTCGGTCAGCAGCTCGTGGGCGGCGGCCGGCTCGGCCCGCCGCGCCGTCCCGACCAGCTGCTCGAAGCGGACGGTGTCGACCGCGTCGGGCGGGACGACCAGGACGTAGCCGTCGCCCCGGCGGTCGAGCACGGGCTGGGTCCGGTCCCGGTCGCCCAGCGCCCGGCGCAGGGTCGAGACGTAGGACTGCAGCGTGCCGAGGGCGCTGTCGGGCGGCGCATCGCCCCAGAGGGCGGCGACCAGGGCATCGGTCCCGACGACCCGGCCGGGCTGGAGGGCCAGGGCCACCAGGAGGTGGCGGGGGAGCCGGGCCCGCAGCCCGAGGGGCTCGTCGCCCACGTCGACCTCGACCGGGCCGAGCAGCCGCACGACGATCGGCGGGTTCCCCATCCCGCCCGACCGTACCGCCCCCCGATCAGGTGACCGCTGGCGGACCGAGCGGGGCCAGGAGGGCGTCGAGCGTCAGGTTGGCCGGCGAGCGGAGCGCCTCGGCCCGCACGGCCAGGTCGAGGGCGCGGGCCACCGCCGGTCCCCGGGCGACCGGGCCGACCGGCGAGGCCAGCACGCGCGGGGCGAGGGCGGCGGTGCGGGCCACCTCGTCGGGGCCGAGCGGACGAGCCCGCCGGGCCAGGGCAGCGACCAGCTCGAGGTCGGTCGCCGCGGCCACGTCGTGGACCGGTCGGGTCAGGGCGCCGCCGACCAGGTCGGTCCACAGCACCCGCCGGTCCCGCACGGCCACGACGAGCCGCCGGGGGTCGTCCTCCTCCTCGAGGTGGACCACCCGCCCGGGGCCGAGGTCGAGCACGGCGCAGCCGCTGCCGGGGACCACGACGGTGGCCCTGGGCGCCAGGGCGTGGAGGGCGCCGATCAGGCCGGTGCGGGTGGCGTCGACCGCGGTGGCCACGATCCAGCGCACCTCGGCCGGGTCGACCAGGGCCAGCACGGCGGCCAGCCAGTCGTCGGCCAGCGGCGCCGGGGCGGTGTCGATCACCGCGGTGGACCGCCCCCGCACCACGAGGGTGCCGAGGGTGACGCCCAGCCCGGTGTCGGGGAACGGCCACCACCCCGGCACCACGTAGGTGTCCGGGGCGATGGCGAAGGCCTCGCCGACCGTGCTCCCGGTCGTCGCCTCCTCCGCGGGCGGAGAGGAGAGAGGCGACGGGAGGGGGAGGGGGAGCACGGTCGGCGGGCGTCGTCGGGTGCGGGCGAGCTACTCGACGACGAGGTCGGCGTACATGCCCTCGGTGAAGTGGGGCGGGCCGGCGTTCGGGTCCTCGGCCGGCGGGCCGGCGTCGGGGTTCTCGGCGGCCTGGGCGTAGACCTCGGGGTCGGCCCCGACCGGGATGGCGCAGAACAGGACGTAGCTGCCCGGCTCGGTCAGCGTGCCGTCGCCGACGGCCGCGGTCTGCTCGCCGCCGTTCGGGCCGGCGAGCAGCACGGCGGCGGGCGGGCCGGCGAACAGGGCGCCCTGCTCCTCCTCGGAGAGGGCGACGATCTCCTCGGCGGTGCGGGTCTCGCCCTCGGGGAGCTTGAAGGCGACCAGCTCGTGGAACTCGGACGTCGAGGTGTTCTCGACCTGGAGCTTGGTGCCGGCCGGGACCGTCTCGGGGATGCCCTCGAAGCCGTAGTCGACCAGCTGGACGGTGAGGACGCCGTCCTCGATGCCGCCGTCGGTGGCGCCCTCGAGCGGGGCGGCCTCGGTCGACTCGGTGGTCTCCTGGGCCTCCTCGGCCGTCGTGGTCGTGTCGTCGGTGGCCTCGTCGTCGTCGTCACCGCAGGCGGTGAGGAGGAGGCCGGCGCTCAGCACGGTGGCGAGGGCGATGCGACCGGCGGTGCGGGATCGGGACTGCGTCTTCATGGCGGGGCTCCTGGTGTGTGGTGGTGGGGTGTGGTGCGGGGGATGGGGTGGGGGATGGCTTGCGATCGTCGTGGGGCGACCGGCAGGGGGATGCCGGCCGCCCCGGGTGGGATGTCGCCACCATCGCCGGGGCCGCTTGTGGGCTCCTTGAGCGCCGCTTGAGGACCGCCGCCGGCCGCCGGACCTGTAAGGTCGACGCACCTCGGAGAGGTGCCGGAGTCAGGCCGATCGGGCCTCCCTGCTAAGGAGGTGTGGGGTCACACCCACCGTGGGTTCAAATCCCACCCTCTCCGCTCGTCACGAAGGCCCCGGGCACCGAGCCCCGGGGCCTTCGTCGCGTACGCTGCCGGGGCGGCGTTCGAGGAGGACACGATGGTGGGACGACGGATGACCCGGCTGGTGCTGGGCGCCCTGGTGGCGCTGGCGGCCGTCGGGCTGGCGCCCGGGGCGCCGGCCGGGGCCGAGCCGGTCAGGGCCAAGGAGCTGACCCTCGCCGTGAGCCCGGCGGCACCGGTGTGGTCGCAGAGCACCCGGCTGGCGCTGACGATCGTGCCCCGAGGCGGCGGCGCCCCCAAGGGCGGCACCGTCACCTTCTACGACGGCGACGCCCCGATCGGCACCGCCGTGGCCACCACCCGCATCACCTCGATCACCACCACGACCCTCGCCCCCGGCGAGCACACGATCCGGGCCGACTACGGCGGGGACGCGACCACCGCACCCGGCAGCAGCGCCCCGGTCACCGTCACCGTGGCCCCGGCCCCGACCAGCACCGTCGTGACCTCCCGGAGCGGCCCGGTGTCGACCGGCGAGCGGGCCGAGCTGCGGGCCGTCGTCCGGGCCGTGGCCCCGGCCGCCACCGGCCGCCGCCCCACCGGCACGGTCACCTTCACCACCGGCACGACCAGCCGCACGGTCGCCCTCAACGCCAGCGGGTTCGCCACCTGGACGCCCCGGCTCGGCGAGGGCACCCACTCGGTGACCGCCACCTACGACGGCAGCCCGAACCACGCCACCAGCACCAGCGAGCCCACCGAGCAGGTCGTGGCCACCGAGAGCCGGCTCGACCAGCAGCAGCTGACCGAGGGCGACGCCAACACCTACTTCGTCGGGAACCTCGGGATGATCGACACGGCGGCCTTCCAGACCTTCACCGCCGGCCGCACCGGCCTCCTCGACGCCGTCGAGCTGTACGGCGGCCCCGAGTCGTTCCAGATCGCCGTCCACGCCGTCGACGCCCAGGGCCGGCCCAAGGGCGCGGCCCTCGGTGGTGTCCTCACCGGCTCGGCCCCCTTCCCCTACCGGTACGAGCTGGCCACGCCGGCCCCGGTGCAGAAGGGCAAGACCTACGCCATCGTCCTGACCACCGACTACTCGGTGTCGAGCGGTGGCTTCTACGGCACCCGCACCGACAGCTACGCCCGCGGCCACGCCGGCGTGCGCATGTGGAGCGAGGAGGAGGGCTGGCACTGGGCGCCGGCCGCCGGCGACCTCTACTTCAGGACCTGGGTGCGGTCCTAGGCGGCACCGTCGCTGTCAGGCCGCGCCCCGGCTCCGGGCCTCGAGCCGGCGGAGCTGGAGCTCGGCCACCCAGACGGCGACCTCGAGCTCCTCGGCCGCATCGGCCACGGTGACCGGCCGGTCGTTGGCGACCTGCCGATCGACCCAGGTGGCCAGCCCGCCGAGCGGGAGGAGGCGGTCGGCGGCGACCCGGTCGACCCGGGCCTCGTCCCGGGCGACCACGGCCCGGAGCCGCTCGGGCAGGCCGGGGTGGTGGCAGCCGCCGTGGCAGTCGTCGTGGGCCAGCTCGTGGGCCAGGGCGGCGACCTTCTCCTCGGGGGAGAGGGCGGCCGAGATCAGGATGCAGCGGACGCCGTCGTCGCCGACGACGTGGAGGGCCCGCACGCCGGCCGGCAGGTCGGTGATGACGACGTCGAGGTTCGGCCGCGAGCTGGCCTCCCGCCAGAGCAGGCCCGAGGGCGTCTCCTCGGTCTCCCGGGGCACGGCTCAGCCCCCGCCCGCGCCGGGCCGGGCCTGGCGGCGGGCCCGGTCGAGGAAGAAGCGGGCCTGGGCCTCGAGGTTGGCGTAGGCCTCGGGGTCGACGAGTCGCAGCTCCTCCAGGTCGATGCCCGACGCCGCCATCTGGATGCCGCCGCCCAGCCGGGCGACACGGGCGCGCTCGAGGTCGGCGTCGTCGGGGTAGCCGGCCAGCTCGAGGAGCTCGGCCTTGTCGGCGTCGACGGCATCGGCCAGGGCCCGCACCACCGGGACGCGGGGCAGCGAGGCGCGCTTGTTGCGGCCCTGGGGCACGGCGCCCTCGATGACCGACCAGTAGGCCGCCGTCACCCCGGCGCGACGGGCGGCCTGGGCGGGGATGAGGCCCGCGGCCTTCCGCAGCTCGGCGAGACGGCGCCCGAAGGCGACGGGGTCAGCGGTGGTCACGGCCCGACCATGCAGCAATCTGCGTGCGCACGCAACACGCTCCGACCAGGACCTGGCCGGCAAGAGGCATGGATACGACCCGGAGGTGTGGGGTTCGTCGGACCGCAGCCACGACCCCAGCCCCTGCTCAGCCGCCGCCACGCCAATAGAGTGTCAAGCCACTTGACGTCAGTTTCTGCATCTGGGTATTGTGGCATACATGCCGATTAAGTCAACCTCGCGTCGCCGGACGGCCGAGGGCGAGCTGGTGCAGATCCGGCTCCGCGATCGCCATCAGCTGGTAGCCCTGCGCACGGCCCGGCCCGACGAGAAGGGGCGGGCCGGTCGTACCCTCACCCAACGCCAGGCCGCTGCCCACATCGGCATCTCCCACGGCCACTACGGCGACATCGAGGCCGGGCGGAGGCACCCCTCGCTGGCGGTGGGCCAGCGGATGGCCGCCTTCTACGACGTCGCCCTCGAGGAGCTGTGCGTCGTCGAACCCGTCGAGCCGATCGAGCCGCCGGGCCAGGCCGGCCGGCCGGGCCGACCGCCGGGCTGACCGCACCGCGTCGAGCCGCGCCCCGGTCGGGCTCCAGCGGCCTCCAACCGTCCTCCAAGTGGGCGGTGGGACAACAGGGTCGTCCCCACGGAGGTCCCAGTGCCCACCACCTCGTCCCCCTGGGCGAGCCCGTCGAGCCCGGCGGGTCGCCGCCTGCTGCACGCCGAACCCGCCACCCTCGACGCCATCCCCGTCCTCGACGACGCCCTCCTCGCCCTCGGCGCCGCCCTCACCGCCACCCCGCCCGTCGCCGTCGCCGCCGCGGCCCCAGCCCCGGCCCCGGCTGTCGTCGCCGCCCCGGCCGTCGTGCCCGCCGTCATCGCCCTCGTGCCGGCCCCCGCCTCCACGCCGGGCCCGGCTCCCGCCGTCCCCGCTCGGGCCCTCGCCGTCGCGCCGAGCCCAGCCGCCCTCGCTGCCACGCCGGGTCCGGCTCCCGCCGTCCCCGCTCCGGCCCTCGCCGTTGCCGCAGGCCTCGCCGCCGTCGTCCCGTCCGCCGCCGGGCCGGCCCCCGCCGCCCGTTCGCTCTCCCGGCGGACCGCCCGTCGGGTCCTCGCCGCCGCCGTGGTCGCCATCATCGCCCTCGGCGTGGGCGCCGGCATCGACCGGACCCCGCCGGTCTCGGCCGACGCCGAGGCCACCGGCCCGCTCGCCCTGGGCCGGGCCACCGGCCTCGCCCTCGACCACGAGATCGCCCCGGCCCTCGCCGACGGCGAGCTGATCGTCGCCCTGGCCACCCCCACCGAGGCCCTGGCCGCCCGCCCGGGCGCCACCGCACCGTCGCTGGCCACCCGGCTCGGTGCCCACGCCGCCCTGGTCGCCCCAGATCAGGTGTGACGCCCAGATGACGATCGTGGCGGGCCGACTGCGGTCCGTGACGTCTCCGACCTGACCGTCCGCCGCAGCGCACGCAGCGACGGGAACCCGACGACGAGCGTCTGCCCGGCCCACGGGCCGACCGGGAGCCCGTGGCGCGCCGCCACCCGCCCGGCGACCAGGCCCTCGCCGACGTGCAGGGCCACCGCTCCGCCCAGCAGGCGCAGCAAGGCCGGGCGGGACGGGAGGGGTGCCCGCGCCGCCACCGCAGCGTGGGCGCGAGGGCTCAGCGCCAGCACGGCGAGGGCGACCAGCCCGCCGTCGAGGAGGACGAACCAGCGGGCCGCAGGACGTGTGACGTCGATCACGACACGCTATCTTGCGTTTCGTAACCGGTCCGTCATATCTTGACGACCTCAGCCGCCGGGGAGCCCACCCCCCATCCGAGCACCGTCGCTCGGCCCGGGCTCTCCCGCCCCCCCGTCATGGTTCCTGCGCCGCAGGGACGGGGCCGGGCAGGCGGGACGATCTCTCAAGGAGCCCTTGTACGTGAAGCGAATCGCCCTCTCCCTGGCCGTGGTGGTCGGTCTCACGATCGGTCTCAGCGCCTGCGACGAGCAGACGACGGTCCAGATGGCGATCCAGGAGAGCTTCCCGGAGGAGACCAACCACGCCAAGGCGGTGCGGGTGGCCGACTGCGAGTCCGACCTCAACCCCCGTGCGGTCAGCGCCGGCGGTGGGAACCACGGGCTGTTCCAGATCAACAGCGTCCACAAGCCCACGGTCGAGAAGATGGGCTACAAGTGGGACCAGATCTACGACCCGTACGTCAACGCCAAGGTCGCCCGGAAGATCTTCAACGACGCCGGTGGCAGCTGGAAGCCCTGGGGCTGCCGGAACGCCTGACCGGCACCAGCGAGAACGCCCGATCGGAGGCGGCATCCCCTCGGGGGTGCCGCCTCCGGCGCGTCCCGGGACGGTGTGACCGACGCCCGTCTGTTTCGCCTACCGACCGGTAGGTAGGGTGGCAGGCCATGGAGCCCACCGCCCTGATCGCCGAGCTGACCCCCACGCTCGAGTCGCTGGTCGACCGGCACCTCGAGCGCACCAAGGAGTGGTTCCCCCACGAGCTGGTGCCGTGGGAGCGGGCCGGGGCGGCGACGGGCACCTCGGACTGGTCGTCCGACGAGGCCCCGCTGCCCGACGCCGTGCGCAGCAGCCTCTTCGTCAACCTCCTGACCGAGGACAACCTGCCGTACTACTTCGAGACGATCGACCGGATGTTCGGCGCCGGCGACGCCTGGGGCACGTGGGCCCGGCGGTGGACGGCCGAGGAGGGGCGTCACTCGATCGTCATCCGCGACTACCTGACCGTGACCCGCATGGTCGATCCCGTGGCCCTGGAGCGGGCCCGCATGCTGCAGGTCTCGCACGGCGTGGTGCCCGATCCGCCCACGCCGGTCGACGGGCTGGTCTACGTCGCCCTCCAGGAGCTGGCCACCCGCATCGCCCACCGGGCCACCGGCAAGCTGCTCGACGACCCCGCCGGCTACGCCGTGATGGCCCGGGTCGGGGCCGACGAGAACCTGCACCACCTCCTGTACCGGGACCTGGTCTCGGCCGCCCTCGAGCTCGACCCCTCCAGCGTCGTCGAGGCCATCGAGCGGCAGGTCACCGACTTCGAGATGCCCGGCACCGGCATCGTCGACTTCGCCAGCCACGCCCTCGCCATCGCCAAGGCCGGGATCTACGACCTCAAGGTGCACCACGAGCAGATCCTCGTGCCGGTGGTCGTCCGCCACTGGGGCCTCGAGGAGCTGGATGGCCTGACCCCCGACGCCGAGGCGGCCCGGGCCCGGCTGCTCAAGCGGATCGACCGGATCGGCCGGGCCGGCCGGCGCCTGGCGGACCGCTGGGCCGAGGACGAGGCCGGCGAGCGGGCCCGGGCCGAGGTGGAGGAGACGGGCCCGACCCGTGACGAGGTGAGCGCTCCCGAGCCGGAGATGGCCACCGCCTGACCAGGCGCCCCCGCGCCCCCAGGGGCACCCCCCAGGGGGACGTGGGGGCCGCGCCGGGTCCCGGGCCGGGCCGTCCGGGCGGACGGTGGGCCCCGTGCCTCGGACCCTGACCTTCCCGCCGCCGTCGGCCACGACGTGCCCGATCTGCTCGGCCGCCCTGGCCGAGCGCCGGTGCCGGTCGTGCGGCGCCTCCTTCTCCGGCGCCGACGGCGCCACCCTCTGGCGGGTCGACCACGACCTGGCCGACCTCTGCCGCATCCGCAACGACATCGTCGTCCGCCTCCTCGCCCCCGCCCCGGAGGCGATGCCCCTCAGCACCCCGGGTCCCGTCGCCGCCCCGTCCCGGGCGGTCCCGGCCCCGGCCGCGGCGGCTCCGTCGGCGACCGCCGTCGGCGCAGCTCCCGCGGGCGCGGGCCCGGCCGCCCCCGCACCCCGACGGTCCCGCCGGCACGCCGGCGCCGCAGCTCCGTCACCCGCCGTGGCCC